>NZ_JBDNGU010000149.1:0-7673 GCF_041689105.1 Polaromonas sp.
AGCAGTACGGCCAAGGCCAGACGCAAGTCCTCAGCCGTTTTGGCGTTGTCTCGAAATGCACGGGCATCTGCTATGCAGTCGATGCCGCTGGCGGTTCTGGCCATAAGGTGCTCCTTAAAAAAGTAAGAAGCTTATTATTACTGTTTTTATTGGGAATTGGAATTAGACCCGTTCCGGTGGCGCATCCTTTTTTTCGAGCGCGCGGTCCGAATACCGGCCAAAACGCCAGGCAGTCGCCTCCTGCGTGATGCGCCGCCAGGTGCTGCGTTTTTGGAAGGGGCTCATTTCAGGCCACAGCTGCACTTCTTCAAATGTACGGCCACAGCCCTTGCAGAGCGCATCGCCCTGGCTGGTCGAGCAGATGGCGATGCAGGGCGTATCAGCTGTCGTCTCGTACCAGGCACGCCAGGCGGCCATGGCCTGCGGCGGGAAGCCGGCTTCGTCGGCCTCGTCCTCGTGATAAAAAACCATCAGCGCATACACCTCGGCCAGCGCACGCAGCTCCGGCGCCAGCGTGACGCCGTCGGGCGACGGCTTTTTCTCGCGCCAGTAATTGATGGCCGCTTCAATGTCGGTGATGTGGATGCCGGGCATGCGGGGTTCTGCAATCGGAAAGGAAGGGTGGAGGCTAAAAACCGGGCCGCCGCTCAGGACGGGGTTGGCGATTTCCGGCTGGGCTGTGAATGATAGGCCAAGCTGGCATCCACCCGGGGCATCGGGTTTTTTCCAGCCAGGCGCGCCGGCTTGAAGGGGAGTAACTCCCTCGTCCGGCCATCGGGACCCTCCGGCTGCCAGACGTTCAGCAAGTCGTCATTACGAAGTCCCCACTTCCGGCTTGCTGGGCATGCAGTGCAACTGCATGTCGAGCCAGACCTTCGATTGAAACCTGAACAGGTTTGGATCGAGGCGTCGCGGCAATATTTCGCCCCTCACCGACCTGCCTGGTTCATGAACCCGGAGCCCTGAACAGGCCACTGCATCGCAGCCAGAGAGTCGCACCACACGCATAACGAGAGGAACTTTATGGACAACATGATCGTTTACATCGACGAGGCCGCTTACGCACTGACGATGTTGACGCCATTGCTATCGGCGGGCCAAACGCGGACGCCCACACGCTGGATCGTGATCGGCTGCGCCCCTCGGGTCACCCACCACGTCAGCAAATGGGTGACCCACAGCGCACGCCAGAACTGGCGCAGCAAGTGGGCCGAAAAAGTCTTCTCGCAGGTGATCCCCGTGCTGCAAGGCCCCAGCGACGCGGTGGTTACCCAGATCGCCAGCGGTCCCTTGTGTGACCTGACGGATTCGCTGATCACCCAATACGGTACAGGGCGCGTGCTGGACGCCCGCCGCCCCAAGACCGGCAACGACCTTCAGCCGGTCACGCGCCAGCACAGTCCGACAGCGCGCGGCCTGTGTTCTTACGCCGCCATGATGACCGGTACCGGCATGTCGCTGGCGGTGGATTGATCTGGCCGGACTCCCCCGGGGCACGGCATCTTTCCCGTGGCGGAAAGCGAGGCGGGTCAGTGCTATTCTTCCCTCATGAAACTCATTGTCAAATGGCTTTGTAGCGCTGCCGCCTTGCTGGCAGTTGCTTATCTGTACTCCGGCGTGACCGTGACCAGCTTCCCCGCAGCACTGCTTGCCGCAGCCGTGCTGGGCGCGCTCAATAGCGTGGTGCGCCCGGTGCTGGTTTTGCTGACGCTACCAGTGACGCTGGTCACGCTGGGGCTGTTTTTGTTCGTCATCAATGCCCTGATGTTCTGGGCGGCGGCCAGCCTGCTCAGCGGCCTGCACGTCACGGGTTTTGTGGCGGCCCTGATTGGCTCACTGATTTATTCACTGCTGCAGCTGGCGATCGAGTTTGTCCTGGAGCGCCTGTTCCCGAAGTAGCTGGTCGATCTCGCGTGCCCGCGTATCGATGATGGAGCCATCCATGTGGCTGCTCGCCCCCGAACCCGTGTCGCGGCCGCTGCGCATCAGATCTTGCGCCGCCCTGAAGCGGTCCCGCGCCGCACCGTAGTCAAGCTGGGCCACGCGGCTTTCAGCATCCGCCCGGATAGCCCTCAGCGTCTGGCCCTGCTGGCCATGCGCCGTCGCCAGCAATTGCCAGGCGATCGCGTCTTTGGGGTGCGTTCTGACCCAACTCTGCAGGCGGTCAGACACGTCCTGCGCGCGGCCAGCCGCCAGGTCAGCCCGCGACTGCAGCATGATTGCCGCGCGGCTGCTGGTGCCTGCAAATCTGGGCGCATCTGCGGCACGCCCGGCCACAATGTCGATCTCCAGCAACAGCAAGCCCACCACATCGGATGCCGCTTGATTGCCCGCGAGCGCCGTCTTGAGCCGCTCCGCCAGGCTGCGGGCCTGCGCGTAGTCTCGCGTCTGGGTGGCGGCCAGAGCGCCCGCGTACAAGGCGCCTGCGTCGCGCGGTTTCAACACCGCAGCAGACCCGGCTGGCAGCGCGATGCGCTGCGCGTCGGTCAGCACGAGCCGCAGGCCATCGACGCTCAGGTCGCCCAGCACGCGCGCGCGTCCGGCCATCATCGCGTGGAGCACGCGCGCCTGGCTGTTTTCGTCAGCCGCAGAAGGCGCCAGCGTCTGGCCTTCCAGTTGCAGCCTGCTTTTGACTTCACCGATACGTTCCGTGGTCAGTGGGTGGCTGCGCAGATAGGGGTAAGAGCCGTTGTCGTTAAGCCGGGAGGCCTGCTGCAACTTGTCGAACATGCTCGCAAAGCCCCGCTTGTCAAAGCCGGCGTCGGCCATCACGCCAAAGCCGATGCGGTCGGCCTCACGCTCCATGTCGCGCGAAAAATTGAGCTGGTTTTGCACCGCGAGCGCCTGCCCGCCGGCTATGGCTGCATTGGCTGCATCAGGGCTCTTGTTGGCGGCCAGTGCGCCGAGCACCATCGCCGCAATCAGCCAGGGCATTTGCTGGCTTTGCTTGCTCAGCAGGCGTGAAATATGACGCTGCGTCACATGGCTCAACTCGTGCGCGAGCACAGAAGCCAGTTCGTCCCGGCTTTCCACAACGCCGATCAACCCCAAGTGCACGCCGAGGTAGCCTCCTGGCAGGGCAAAGGCATTGATGGTGCGGTCGCGTACCAGCATGATTTCCCAGGCGAAACGCTCCTCCAGCTCATTGACGAGTTCACCCCTAGCCCGCGCCGCAGTCATCAGCGCTTGCCAGATGCCTTGCAGATAATCACCCAGCACCGGGTCATCCAGATAGTCCGGGTCCCGGTAAATGCTGCGAGCAATCCGGTCACCCAGTCGCCTCTCCGCACTGGCCGTCAGCTCGGAGGTGTCGCCCAAGGCCGGCAAGGAGCCACCAGAGCGAACCGGCGCCTGCGCGTGCGCCGGCGCCAGACTCGCTGCCGCCACAAACAATATAGCTGTCAGCGCTCGTTGGCCAGGACGATTGGGGCCTTTTGATTTGAAGCGTTCAGAAAGAATCGAGAGGAACAAACGCAATCACCTCGGTAGTGTTGAGATCGAGCACAGCCGTCCAGTATTGGTCGCGGCCGGCCAGCGGGAGGTAGCCAAGCGCCGTCCCGGACTTGCTGGCGCCCAGTGCAGATCGCGACGCTGCATCAATCAGACCTGCCTGTGCGGGGAACCGGATCTTCAGATCGCTCAGCGGTTTTGCCACCGCAATGATTTCCAGTTTCCCCTTTTCATAGTCTTGCCACAGGCGCGGACGGGCGCCCAGTGGCGCCCCGCCGAGCGCAACCAGGGTCATATCCATTCTTTCCTTGTTGTTTTCGAAAGCCCGCAACGCCAGCAGTGTGGGCCCGGTCCAGGGCAAGCGTTGCAGTTCGGGCGGCGCCTGATCAAGCTCAGCCTCGGGCACCTCGATCGCATGCACCACACGGAACCGGTCCATTTCGAATACAAGGTGCACGGGACGAGCCACCGACACCGTCCACAAGCCGTATGCCAATGCCGCGATTTGCAACAGGCCAATTACCGACACGTCGCGGCGCAGTTCGCTGACCGGCTTGTTGCGGTTGAACACAGTCAACGTCAGCAAAGGACCCATGATTACATCCACCGCAATCACGATAAAAAACAGTTCCCGTCCTCCGGAAATTTCCCGGTAAGGATAGGGATACCAAAGCCCGAACACCAGCCATGCCGCTGCCGCAGCCACCGCCAGACTGATCGTTAAATGAATACCGGCTGCAGACAAGCGGCTTTTCAAGGAGATAGACATGGCAGACATGCTCTTATGATGAGGGATGCTTGTAAAGGTTTCGTAACAGTATGACCACGACTTCAGCGCTCACACATTTCGACGGGCAAGGCCAGGCCCACATGGTGGATGTGGCCAGCAAGCCCGACACCCACCGGGTTGCCCTTGCGCAAGGCCGCATCGTCATGAATGCCGCCACCCTCGACATCATCCTCAACGGCACTGCAAAAAAGGGCGACGTGCTGGGAATCGCCCGAATTGCTGGAATCATGGCCGCAAAAAAAACCAGTGAGCTGATTCCACTGTGCCATCCTCTGGCCCTCACCCGGGTTGCGCTTGACTTCCAGCCTGACTCGGCGAGCGCCAGCATCCGCTGCAACGCGACCGTGGAAACCGTCGGTCCGACCGGCGTGGAAATGGAAGCCTTGACCGCTGTGCAGATAGCCCTGCTCACGATCTACGACATGTGCAAGGCCGTGGACCGCGCCATGGTGATCACCGAGGTCAAATTGCTGGAGAAACACGGCGGCAAATCGGGAAGTTTTGTCGCGGAGTCCTGAATACCGGCTCATTCTCAATCTGCCACCCTCTCCGTCGGGACGACGGACTGGCGCCATTTGGCATGGTTCTGCGGAAAGGCCGCACGGTAGCGGGCCAGGTGCAGCAAGGCTTCATCGTCGCGCCGCAGCATGACCGCGCTTTCAATCACTTTTTCAATGACCCTGGGTTCGGGTGAGTAATGAAGCAGCTGGGTGCTCAGGGCGGACGTCTCTAACGCATTGTCTGGTGTCAACGGCGTGAGGTTCAGTGCCGCGAAGTCGAACTGCCGCCGGAACAGGCGCGTGTCACGAATTTTTTCCAAGGTGTTTTCGCGAAACGCTGGATCGCGCTGGGCGGGCGCAAGATAGATCTGCCTGACGCGATGGTAGTCCCAAGCTGCATACGCCAGGGCACATATCGTCAAGACCGCCGTACCCGCCAGCAAACGGCGGGTGTGGACTGTGGCGGCTGGGGCATGGCCACGGCCGGAACGCGTCGTCCAAAGCAGGTACACGCACAGACCCACAGCCATCTGGAACGGCCCGTACCACAAGGGGTATTCAAGCAGGCTGTGCAGCAGGATCAGCGCGAGAACACCCCAGGCCATTTGCCGGGTCGGGTCGGTTTCGCGCCACGGCCGGGCTTGCCGGACCAGCCAAAAAAGAGAGCCACACACCAGCAACGCGACAGGGACACCCAGCTCGACCGCCAAGTGCAAGGGCAGGTTGTGGGCATTGTCGAGAATGTCGCAGAACCTTTGACCTGGGTACAACGTCATGTAGTGCGCGTAGTCCAGCTCACCCCAGCCCCAGCCAAACCAGGGCTTTTCCGCGATCAGGGCAAGCACGTTGGACCACAGGACCAAGCGACTCTCGCATCCGGGTGTCTCGCCAAAGCGCGCAGCCAGACCGTTGGCGTTTTGCCCCGTGAGAGTGACCAAAAGCCACGGCAGAGTCAAGGTCCAAAGAAGATAGACCCCAAAGGCAAACAGCGCTGTGTACCGCGCTCTTGGCACCACTGGCCCACGCCATGCAAATGCAAGGATCAAAATGGCCAGCCATTGGACCAACCCGGTCCGCGAACCGGAAGCTGCGTTGCCCGCTGCCAGAAGAATCAGCAGAAGTGGCGCGTATTTCCGATAGCTGCCGGTGTGCAACTGCCAGATCAAGGCAACAAGCCCCACACTCATCAGACTGGCAAATTGATTGCGCTGGCGCAGATTGCCAAAGGCCTCTCCTGGACGCGTCTGGTCAAGCCATGGAACGAATTGATCACTGAGACCGAAATATTGGACCACGCCCACGCCGGCACTTAGAGAAGCGGCAGCAATCCACCCGCGCGCCACGACCTCAGCGGACAGTGCTGGAAAGCCGGAATGGGCAAGAACCGCAAGCAGCAGCGCGGCACAAAAAGCCGCAGTGAGCCACGGCCACACTGCCGGCGAAAGTTTGTCGGCAAACGGCATGACCCATGGGACGACCAGGACAGCGACCACCAGCGCCTGTGTCAGGGGGCCGGCACGCGGGCCACCAAGTGTCGATGTCACCGCCGGAAACGAGTCGATGAAGGGCGCGTGGTCGGGGTTGGGCGGTGGCATGGGTACTGCATCTCTTGCGCTATATTTGACCATGGCTGAAATGGATGAACGCTATCTGAATGTCAATCGCTACGGCGTCCTGGATATCCCGGGTCCTCTGTGGCTTGCCATGGCGTTTCTTGGCCGCCACTGGGTGCTCCTCATCATCACGCTGGCCTCGCGCAGATCGCCTGACGCCATCCAGTTGGCAAGCAGTAGCTTGTCGGCTGCTGTGCTGCTCTTCGAAATGCCTGTACTGATCCTCGCCTATGCCGGCTTTTCCCGACACCCATCAACCGGCGCGATATTGAGATTTATCTGGCGCAATGGGCGCGCTATTCTGGCGGCAACAGCGGTCATCAACCTCGGACTGCTGGCCTGGTTTTTATGGCATGCCGATGTGTGGCGGCGGCCGGAGCTGTTGCTCGCCAGCTTTGGCCTGCTCGATGTCGCCATCGTTTATGGCATTTACAAGTCCGCCTACATCAAACAGGTTTTCATGGAGTTTCCAGAACCCGTCGAACCGGGGGGCAAACCTTCATGATCCGCATTTTCATCGGCTTTGATCCGCGCGAGACGGTGGCCTGGCATGTGTTGACACACAGCATCCTGGCACGCTCGTCACAGCCGGTGAGCTTTATCCCGCTGGCCCTGGATAACCTCAGGGAGTTGATGTGGCGGACGCGGGATCCGCTGCAATCGACAGATTTTTCGTTCTCACGCTTTCTCACGCCCCACCTGAGCGCTTATGAAGGTTGGTCGATCTTCATGGATTGCGACATGCTGGTGCTGGACGACATTGCTAAATTGTGGGCATTGCGTGATGAACGTTATGCCGTCATGTGTGTCAAGCACAACCATGTCCCGCTTGAAGCTTCAAAGTTTCACAATGAAAAGCAGACTGCTTACGGCAAAAAGAACTGGTCAAGCGTCATGCTTTTCAACAACGCCAAGTGCCGCGCGCTGACGCCCGAATTTGCCAATACGGCCAGTGGCCTGGAATTGCATCAATTCAAATGGTTGGGAGATGATGGGTTGATCGGCGAGTTACCGGCCAGCTGGAATCATCTGGTCGGCTACGACAAGCCGACTGAAGGTGTGGCAAATGTCCACTACACCAGTGGCGGCCCGTATTTCAATGAATTTACCTCCTGCAACTATGCAACTCCCTGGTTCGACGAGAAGCAGCATATGTTGCGCGCCGATCAGCGGTCTTGAAGGTTTTGTCGCAATAAGCCATGCCTGACAATATCGGCATGACAGAGACGACCCAGATGGCGATGATTGGCGAGCTACGCAAGGTGCTCAAGCGGCTGCACTATCCGTTGGAAGTCATGCTGGTGTGCGCTCGCTGGTACG
>NZ_JBDNGU010000150.1:0-11137 GCF_041689105.1 Polaromonas sp.
CGCGAAAGCATTCCGCCAGAAGTTGCTCGCAAGATAGACGAGTTCCTGCTGGCCATAGACCGCAACGAAGAAGCCGCCCGGTCGTCGCTCAAGGCTTATGTGGAAACCAGTTATGGCACAGACAACAACATCAACAGCGGCCCCACCAACGCCAACGTGGCTGTGCCTTCCCTAGGCGGTCTGGTGTTGACCCTGAACCCCAGCGCCGTCAAATTGAAAGACAGTTTTTACACTGTGGGCGCGGGTGTTTCAGGGCGTTATGTGATCGATCCGCGGCTGTCGGTGATAGCAAGTGCAAGTGGCAATTTTCGGTTCAACAACGACTACAACGACTTTGACACCAACCAGGTGGACCTCAGCGCCGGCGCGGTTTACCGGCTCGACAAAAATGAATTCAGCGCGGTGGCCCAAGTGGGTACCTATTCAGCCGACAACCGCGGGGTACGGGACCAGGGCGGGGTTGTCGGCGAATGGACTTACCGGCCCGATGAGGCCAGCCAGTGGAGCAGCTATGTGCAATTGTCCAGCTTGCGTTACCCGGGGCAAACCCTGCGTAATGCGCATCGTTATGTGCTGGGTACTTCCTACGCCACTGCCCTGAGTGGCGGGCTGGTGGTGTTTGGCGGTGGCTACATTGGCAGCGAAAACGAGCGCGCTTCCGGCGTGCCGCATCTCGGTCACCGGCTGACGGGCTTACGTGCGGGTTTGCAGCAGTCGGTCAATGCCGATGTGGACCTGTTTGCCAGCGTGGGCTTTGAAAAACGGCATTACGGCGGCGCAGACCCGCTGTTTCTGGTCACCCGGCGTGACAGCCAGAGCAATCTGAACCTGGGTTTGAACTGGGTACCCGTGGTGAGCTGGCGCATCACGCCTCAACTCTCATTGTTGAGAACGAGCTCCAACATCGCCATTTCTGACTTCAGCAAACGCGTACTGTCTGTCACCGTCCGCAAAGAGTTTTAGACACGCATCTTCTGCGGGTACGCCTCCCATGCGACCATCCGGATACAGACGATTGAACCATCAGGCAGGGCCTTGATCATGAATACCACCTTTCCCTTGAAAAACGCTGCCCTGCTGATGGCGCTGGCGGCCGTGTACCCGCTTCAGGCCCATGCCCTGGCGGGGGTCGCGCAATTTACCGCCGGTGAAGTCAACGTGCGCCAGACAGATGGCAGAACCACTGCATTGGCAAAAGGTGGCGATATTGACAGTGGCCACGCCATCATCACGGGCAACAACGGCCGGGCACAAGTCAAATTCACAGACGGTGGGCTGATTTCCTTGCAGCCCAACACCGAATTCAAAATCGCCAGCTACGTCGATCAGAACGACGCCAAGCAGGACCGTTTCCTGGTGGACTTGCTGCGCGGCAGCATGCGCGCCATCACCGGGCTGATCGGCAAACGCAACCGCGACAACTACAAACTCACCACCACCACCGCAACCATTGGTATTCGCGGTTCCGGCTTCAAGGTCGGCTACAACCCTGACGGCACGCTGGGCATCACCAGCGAACTGGACAAAATTGAAGTCTGCAACCAGAGCGGCTGCATCGGCTTGGTAGCAGGCGAGTCCGTCAGGGTGATCAACAGCGTCACGCCGCCGGTGCGGACAAACGAGCAGCCCAAGGTGGCGACGCCAGAAGCCAAGAAAGACCCTGTTGTGGTGGGCGACAAGGTAAACGAAACGGGGAAAGTGGACATTGTTTCGGTGTCACCAGCACCTGCACCCGCACCTGCACCTGCACCTGCACCTGCACCTGCACCTGCACCCGCACCTGCACCTGCACCCGCACCCGCACCCGCACCTGCACCCGCACCTGCACCTGCACCTGCACCTGCACCTGCACCTGCACCTGCACCTGCACCCGCACCTGCACCCGCGCCTGCACCCGCGCCTGCACCCGCGCCTGCACCCGCACCCGCACCTGCACCAGCACCAGCACCTGCACCTGCACCTGCACCAGCACCTGCACCAGCACCTGCACCTGCACCTGCACCTGCACCTGCGCCAGCACCTGCACCTGCACCTGCACCTGCAACGCAAACCTTTACCAACATCTCGGTTCTGGCCGTTGCAACGGACCGTGCAAACCTCACCAGTCCAGTCACTGGCAACCAGTTCGCCTCGGCCAGCGTACTGACAAGCACATTCGAAAGCCAGGCATTGATCAAGGTCGTCAACTCGTCGTCCGGTGCGACCGTGGGGCCCAGCAGCGGGGCGGTCATCAGTTCCGGTTCCCTCGGGGTCGCCTCAGCGGCGGATTTTCTGGGCTGGGGCAGTTGGACCCAAGCCACCAGCAGCGCCTCATCCTTGGACTATTTCCATTATTTAGCCGGCCGGCTTACCTTGACTGCTCAAATGCCCAGCAGCGGTACGGCAACCTACGTCTTTGCCGGCAGCAGTTTCCCGACCCGCATCAATGCCAGCGGAATCACAGTCGGGACGCTCGCTGCTGGCACCGGCTTGGAGGTCGATTTCAGTGGCGGCATTGTGAAGGCCACTGTCAACACCTCCTTCGGCACCGTCGCCTCGTTCATTGACAGGGCGACCATTTCTGCTTCAACCTTCAGCGGAAGCTTTGTCAAAGGATTTTTTGTTGGTTCGAGCGCCAGCAGAGCGGGCTTGACTTTCATAAAGGAGATCACTGCCGGGGACAATGTCACGGGTGCGATTGGGTTCACAAAACAGTAGGCTTGGCGCAAAGCCCCTGTTACAGGCGCAATTTGGGGAAAATACGATTTTTGAGGATTGCGTGAAGCCACTGCCAGCGCCGCATGCACCTGTCAGCAGGTCGGCTTAACCCGCAGGACAGCGGGCCGCCAGACGGCCTGCACCAATCGCCTGATCTGCTGCAACGCCGCCGGATCGTCCATGGTTGTCAGGTCGCCCGCGTCGCGGCCTTCGCACACCGCCTGGATCGCGCGCCGCAGCAGCTTGCCGCTCCGGGTCTTGGGCAGCAGCGACACAAAACGCACACGCGCTGGCCGGGCCAGCGCACCCAGGTCGCCGTCCACGCGTTTCATGATCTCGCCTTCGAGCTTGAGTGCCGCCGTGCTGTCGGTCAGTACAGCGCCGTCCCTGGGCACTACAAACGCCATGGCCACCTGCCCTTTCAGGCTGTCGGCCACACCCACCACCGCGACTTCGGCCACGGCATTGTGGCCCGAAATACTTTCTTCGATCTCGCGCGTGCCCAGCCGGTGCCCGGCCACATTGATCACGTCGTCGGTGCGGCCGAGGATGAAGTAGTAGCCGTCTTCATCGCGTATGCCCCAGTCAAAGGTGCTGTAGACCATCTTGCCTGGCACGGTCTTCCAGTAGGTGTTGACGAAGCGCGCATCGTCTTTCCAGATGGTCTGCATGAAGCCGGGTGGCGTCGGGCCTTCGATGACAACCACGCCTTTTTCGTTGGGCTGTGTCAGTTCTTCCCCGGTCGACTCATGCAGAATTTTTACCTTGTAGCCATACATGGGAATGCCAGGGCTGCCAAACTTGCTGGCTTTTTTCTCGACACCATTGGCGATGGTCAGAATCGGCCAGCCGCTTTCGGTCTGCCAGTAGTTGTCGATGATGGGCACTCTCAAGCCCTCGCTGATCCAGCGCGCCGTCGGTTCGTCCAGCGGCTCGCCCGCCAGAAACAAGGCGCGCAGACTGGACAGGTCATATTTTTTCAGCAGCGCCGGGTCCTGCTTTTTCAACACCCGCACCGCCGTCGGCGCACTGAACATCGCCGTGACCTTGTACTTTTCAACCAGGCGCCACCAGATCCCGCCGTCGGGTTGTTTGTCCAGGCCCTGCGTCGGCAGGCCCTCGTACATCAACGTGGCCATGCCGGCGATCAGCGGACCATAAATGATGTAGCTGTGGCCCACCACCCAGCCGATGTCGCTGGTCGAAAAATAGGTCTCGCCGGCGCGGCCGTCGAAGATGTGTTTCATGCTGGCTGCCAGCGCCACCGCGTAGCCACCCGTATCGCGCTGCACACCCTTGGGTTTGCCGGTCGTGCCGCTGGTGTAAATCGTGTAGCTGATGTCGGTCGAATCCAGCCACGCGCAGGGCACCTGCGCGTCCAGGTGCTGCGTGCGCAGGTCAGTCCACAAGTGGTCACGTCCGCCAACCAGAGCCATGGGTGACAGGCCGCGGTCTGTCAGCAGCACCGCTTCGGGCTTGTGGCTGGACAGGCGGATCGCTTCATCGAGCAGTGGCTTGTAAGGCACGATCTTGCCGCCGCGCGAGCCGGCATCGGCGCTGACAATCACCTTGGGCGTCGCATCGTCGATACGCGAAGCCAGCGAGCCACTGGCAAAGCCGCCGAAGACCACACAGTGGATGGCGCCCAGCCGCGCACAGGCTAGCATGGCAAACGCCGCTTCGGCCACCATGGACATGTAAATCAGCACACGGTCGCCCTTTTGCACGCCCAGCGCCTGCAGGCTGGCCGCCATGTGCTGCACCTCGCGATGTAGTTGGGCAAAGCTGTAGGTTTTTTCGACGCCGGTCTCGGTCGAGACGTAAATCAGCGCCGCTTGGTCCGCCTGGTCTTTCAGGTGCCGGTCCACTGCGTTGTGGCAGAGGTTGGTGGTGCCGCCTTCGAACCAGTGCACAAAAGGTGGCTTGTCGTCGTTGCAGACACGCGAGAAAGGGTGCTGCCAATCAATCAGTTTGGCCTGCTCGGTCCAGAAGGCGTCGGGCTGGTCGATGGACTGGCGGTAAAAATCGGCGTAACTTGTCATCGCTGGTCTCCAGATATTTCTTGTGCAGCTCAGATTTTGACCACCACGCGGCCGCGCACCTTGCCCGCCGTCAAGTCGGCCGCTTTTTCTGCCGCGCGCGCCAAAGGCACTTCTTCAATCATGGCTTCGAGCCTGGACGGGTCCAGGTCGGTCGCGAGCCGGTCCCAGGCCTGCTGCCGGCGTGCCAGGGGAGCCATCACGCTGTCAATGCCCGCCAGCGTGACGCCGCGCAGGATAAAAGGCATCACCGTCGCGGGAAAGTCCGCGCCCTGCGCCAGCCCACAGGCGGCCACCACGCCGCCGTAACGCACTTGCGCACAGGCATTGGCCAGCGTGTGTGAACCCACCGCGTCCACCACCGCAGCCCAGCGTTCTTTCTGCATCGGTTTGCCCGGCGCCGACAGCTCTGCGCGGTCCATCACCGCCGCCGCACCCAGCTGCTTCAGATAGGCTTCTTCGCTGGTTTTGCCCGTCGCAGCCACGATCCTGTAACCCAGCTTGCCCAGCAAGGCGACAGCCACGCTGCCGACGCCGCCGGTGGCACCCGTCACCAGCACTTCGCCGTCGCCAGGCTTGAGGCCATGCCGCTCCAGCGCCAGCACACACAGCATGGCGGTGTAACCCGCCGTGCCTATCGCCATGGCCTGTCGTGTGCTGAAGGCGATTGGCAGCTTGACCAGCCAGTCACCTTGCAGCCGGGCGCGTTCGGCCATCAGGCCCCAGCGCGTCTCGCCCAGGCCCCAGCCGTTGTGGATGAATTGGTCGCCAGTCGTCCAAGCCGGGTGCGTGGATTCCAGCACCGTACCTGCGCCATCAATGCCTGCCACCATGGGCCAGCTGCGCACCACCGGGCCGGCATTGGTGATCGCCAGGCCGTCCTTGTAGTTCAGCGTCGAATACTCGACCTGCGCCAGCACGTCACCGGCTGGCAGCGACGCTTCGTCAAGGTCAACGATGCCAGCCGAAAAGCCGGTTTCCGATTTGTTGAGTTGCAGGGCTTTGAACACGTTTGTCTCCGGTTATTGCTGAAACTGAATTCATAATTATTGATAACAGACTTTCGCAGGGCTGACGCGGGAACTGACAACCGTCCACGCTTTGTGGCGACATCCACGGTGTCGAGACCCACGAAACAGCCATGCAGAAAGACTCGGGGCAGACCAGCAGAGTCAACCGCTGCAACGCCGACCTGATCGCCCTGCTGCCGGCAAGCACCCATCGCCGCCTCGGCAGCTGTCAGCCCCCTTTCTGGCTTGAGTGGTTGGGTCTCAAAGGTTGCGTGTCGTACAAAGGCGAGTCCCGCAAGCATGAAGGGCAAAGGCGCGAGAAGGGCTGGGGTGCGCACGGTATCTGCTGCTTATCGCTGGGCTCGAGAGAAAAAACGGTCCAGCCAGCTTCCAGACGGGCCGCGCCGCCGCTCGAAGCGCGTACATCACTTGTGCGCGATGGGCTTGTCCGTGAAAAGATAGTCCTTCATCTCACTGGAAAACTTCGGGTCACGCCTGCGTATCCACTCGAGAACCATGGCTGCATGTTCCTTTTCTTCGTCGCGGTTGTGCTGGAGGATGGCCTTGAGGTCGGGGTCTTTGCAGGCATCGGCGCGCTGGTTGTACCAGTCCACCGCCTCCAGCTCTTCCATCAGCGAGACGATGGCGCGATGCATGTCCCGGGTTTCGTCGGACAGTTCGTCGAAGGGTTCGTGGTAACCAACACTGGACATGGCATTTTCTCCTGTAGCAATGACTTCTTATAGCAGAACCCGGCCGGAACACGGTGATCCGGGTTCTGGTTCAGTAGTGTCGCCGGGTGAGTTCCGGCGCGCCCTACTTCACCAAAGCCAGCACGTCCCTGAAGGCCGGATGTTCCGCCGTGCCCAGCCATTCAAACGCCACCATCTCGGTGGTGACCAGTTCAGCGCCGGCGCCGGCCAGACGGTCAAAGGCGGCGTCGCGATTGCGTTCGGTGCGTGAACTGCAGGCGTCGGTGACGACCCAGACGTCGAAGTCTTCGTCCAGCAAACCCAGCGCGGTCTGCAGCAGGCACACATGGGCCTCACAACCGGCCATGACAACCACGCCCCTGGCCTCTTCGTCCAGCTCGGGCGCTTTCTGCAAATGTTTGGGCAGACTGCGGGCATTGCCCCGGGGCGGGCCAGGCGGCGCCTTGCGCGCTGGCGGGCGTAGCCAGTCGCCCAGCCCGTCAGCCACCGCGTTGAAATGTGTTTTGTTCAGGATTTTTCCGCCGGCCTCTTCAATCGCCTTTTGCAGCTCCGGCACATTGGGGCCCAACTTCTCGGGCGTTTGCGCCGTGCCCCACAGCGGGACTTCCAGCAGCCTGGCCATGCGGGCCAGGCGCAGCGCATTGGCGAGCACGCGTTCGCTTTCAAAAATAGCGGGCATCAGAAGCGCCTGGTAATCGACCAGCACGAGTTGGGAGTCATCAGCATCCAGCAGCATCATTCTTTCCTTTTTGCCAATGATAAGCGCCCGCATATCAGCGCCATGATGGCCGCACAGTGCCGCCCGCTGCGCCATGCGACCATGAAGCCTCAGCGCGCGGGCGACGCCCGCGCCACAATCCGCGCCGCCTGCGCCTGCGACACGGCCGGCCCCATGGCGCCGAACATGCTGCCCCAGCTTGCCGCTGGCCCGCCCAGGCGGGTGTCCATGAATGCGTCCACCACTTCTGTCGTGGAATGCCTGAGCAATTCCGCACCCTGCACCGCGCGCGCCATGGCCTCGGTCAACGGGCGCGCCAGGAATTCATCTTCCAGCGCCCGGTCCATCAGCGGATCCAGCGCCGCCACAAAAATGTCAAAGCGGCCATCCATGCGGCGCACCTGCTGCAGCTCTGCCATGAAGGCCTCGCGGCATGCCGCGTCCCGGCGCATCGCCCGCCGCACATCCATGCACATCATGTTGGCCGAACCTTCCCAGACGCTGTTCAGCGGCGCCTCGCGGTAAAGGCGGGCCATGGGGTTCTCCTCGATGAAACCATTGCCGCCATGGCACTGCAAGGCTTCGTTGGCAATCGCCGGCGCACGCGAGCAGTTGAAAAACTTGGCCATCGGCGTTGCCACGCGTGCAAAAGCTTTTTCTCCGGCGTTGCTTTCGATGTGGTCTGTGGCCTTGGCTACGCGCAGTGCGAGCAGGGTCGCGGCTTCGACCTCGACCGCCATGTCGGCCAGCACATTGCTCATCATGGGTTGTTTGGCCAGCGTGAGCCCAAAGCTGCAGCGTGTGCCGGTGTGCTGCAGCGCCAGCGTCAGCGCCTGCCGCATGAGGCCGGCGGAACCCACGGCAAAGTCCAGCCGCGTCAGGTGGGCGTGCGAGAGGATTTCCCGGATGCCCGCGCCTTCGGCACCGACGCGGATGGCCAGGCTGTCGGCAAACTCGATTTCACTGGACGCATTGGACTTGTTGCCACATTTGTCCTTCAGGCGCTGGATGAAAAAGCGGTTGAAACTTCCGTCAGGCAAGGTACGCGGCAGAAAGAAACAGGTCACTTCACCCGCCACCTTGGCAAGGGTGAAAAAGCCGTCGGATTGCGGCACCGAGCAAAACCATTTATGGCCCGTGAGTTCGTACCAGTGTGCGGTCGCGCCATGGTAGTCGGCCGAATGCGAAAACACCGCCGTGGTCTGCGTTTCGCGCAGGTCCGAACCGCCCTGCTTTTCGGTCATGGCGTACCCGATGACGACGGAGGGCTTTTGCGCCACCTCGCGGCGGCTGAACTCGTACTCGGTGCCGAGCAGCTTCTCGGCCCAGATCCTGAGCGCAGGCTCGGCCTGGAAACCGGCGAAAGACGCGTACGCCATGCCGGTCGGGCAACCGGTGCCATGCTCGACCTGGTTCCACAGGAGAGACAGCGCGGCGCGGGCGAAATGCGGCTGCGGCCCGGGTGCCGTCCAAGCCAGCGAATGCACCTCATGCTTCCAGGCCAGCGCCATCAGCTGGTGCCAGCTGGGGTGAAAATCGACCCAGTCGATGCGGTTGCCGTAGCGGTCATGCGTCTTCAATTCGGGCAGGTTGCGGTTGGCCAGCCGGGCTAGCTCCTGCACGCTTTCATCGCCCGCCAACTGGCCCAAGGCTTCGCAGCGCGCTGCGGCCCAGGGCGTTTCACGCTCGACTGCGGCCGACAGCACGGCGTCCTGCGTGAAGGCGTTAAAGCCTGTCGTGCCGGCGGCCTGATTGAGCACCACGTGGGTGGCGTAACGGCCAGCGGAGCCTGTGCCTTGCTGCGATGGCAACAGGTGGGCGCTAGGGATCGGTGCATTCATGTTTGTCTCCTGGTTTCAAGGGGTAGGCGCGTGGTTCGCGCTGTTGGCAGGGCCAGCACGGTCGCGCAGCAGGCTTCAGCAATTTGCCCGGCCAGCTTGCCCACGGCTTCGATCCCCGCGCCTTCCGAGGTGCTGAAATCGGCGTTCAGGGGCGAGAGCGGGCCGATCAGGCTTTCCATGAAGCCGCCCACGATCACCGTTGCGGCAATGCTCGGCCCGATGTCGGGCCGGAAGTCGCCACTGGCTTGCCCGTCACGCACGATCTGCATGATCTGCTGGCTGATCGCGTGGCGGTAAGTCAGGCGCGCCTCGTCAATTTCGCGGTCGCAGGGCTCTGCAATCAGGGCGTACGCCAGCCGGCGATTTCGCATGGCACGTTTGACAAAAGTCGTGACAGCCGTGTGCAGGCGATCGCGGGGTGCGTCCTGGGCTTGTGCGATGGCGCTGATGACATCGACCTCGCGCTGGGACACGGCCGCGAGCACTTCAACGCACAAGTCGGCCTTGGACGGGAAATAACGGTATACGCTCCCGGTTGCCAGGCCGGCGACGCTGGCGACATGGCCGACCCGTGCTTCCGGCCAGCCGCCTTCGCTCACGAGCGAGCGAGCGGCGGCCAGAATGCGTTTGCGGTTATCCGCCAGGCGGGCTTCGACGTGATCGGTTCGGCGGTAGGCCATGAAGAAATGAATTTCAATTCATATTGGCGTGAACTGTAATTCATTTTTTTGATCCGAACAAGCCCAACCCAGCCCGCCTCCGTAAGATTCATCACCCATGAATCACTGGCTACTTTTTTAATAGCTTCCTGCGCCTGTCTTCATTGGGCTGCGGGCGCTCTCTGTCATTTTTTAAAATCGCGATGCGCGAACCGCGCTGAAAAGGCGGCTTAAAGGCCGCGGCGCTGCAGGCGCTCGACCAGCGCGATCAGATAGGCCTCAAACAGCAAAGTCGCATCTTGCCCGAACATGCGGATGCGGCCCGTGTGCTGCAGCAGCAACAGGCCCACGCCATGGGCAAACAAAGCGGTATTTTCGCGCAAAGCTTCCTCGGCACCCAACCCCATCGCCTGCAGCGCCGCTTCGCAGGGGCGAAGGGCGTCATGCAGGCGGTCGTTGAGCTGCTCGTTGAGCTCGGAGCTCAAGCCGCGCGGCCTCAGTCCCTGCACCAGATAAAACCCCAGGTCCAGGTCGCGCGGGTTGGCGGCGTAAAAGCCGAACCAGGCGCCGGCCTTGGCTTCCAGCAGATCGGCCGGCGTCAGGCCGCTCGCGCCCGTTGCATCCACCGCCGCATTCAGCCGCTCCAGCGATTCATCGAGCAAGGCGCCGTAGATCGCCTCCTTGCTTTCGAAGTAAGAGTAGATCGCCCCCGGCGTATAGCCCGCCTGTTTGGCGATTTCCCGAATGTTGGCGCCTTCAATGCCCAGCCGCTCGAACACCGCGCGTGCGGCATCGAGCACCCCCTTGCGGCGGGCATCGCTTTGTGTCTGCCGGCGTTGGGCTCTGGCTTGCATGCACTGAATATAAACGCAAAAGCGCAGGCAGTTTTTTTGTTTAAACGTTTGACCACTAAATTGAACAGTGTTTAAAATAACTTCAATTAACAGGAGTTCCCCATGAACGCGCCTTCCTCCGCCGCCACCCTGATGTCTGGCCATGATTTCCGTGAATCGCTGCGCCGCTACAAACCCCGGGTGTTCCTGGACGGCCAACAGGTGGCCAGCGTGGCCGATGAGCGCGGCTTCGGCCCCGGCATCAACGCCATTGCATTGACCTACGACTACGCACTGAAAGCGCAGTACGCGCCCATCATGACGGCGGTGCAGCACACCAGCGGCAAAACCGTCAACCGGCTTTCCCACATCAACACCAGCAGCGGCGACCTGCTGAACAAGTTGGAGGCGGTGCGCCTGGTCTGCCAGGAGACCGGCTGTGCCCAGCGCTACCTGACGCACGATGCGCTCAACGCCATCGGCCAGGTTTCGGCACGCATCGACGACGCACGCGGCACGACCGAAAACACTGCGCGTTTCCTGAACTACCTGCACCGCGTGCAGGACCAGGACCTGACCCTGGGCATTGCGATGACCGACGCCAAGGGCGACCGCAGCAAACGCCCG
>NZ_JBDNGU010000151.1:0-24612 GCF_041689105.1 Polaromonas sp.
AGTTATGCCAGTTTTGTGACCCAGAAAGCCGCGCGCACTTCGGTCTTGTTTGCCGGCAGCAATGATGGAATGCTGCACGGTTTCAAGGACACCGTGGGGCTCATTCCCGCCGACGACGGCAAGGAGGTTTTTGCTTTTGTGCCTCGAACCGTGTATCCCAATTTGACGAAGCTGGCGGATAAGACGTATGGGACAGAGTTGCTCAATCACCAGTTTTTTGTTGACGGGCCACTTCGTGAAACCGATGCCTATGTAAGAGCGCCCAGCGCTGGTTCAGCCAGTTGGCGCAACTATCTGCTTGGTGCAATGGGGGCTGGCGGACGCGGCGTTTTTGCGCTCGACGTCACGGACACCGCCAATTTGGGCGCATCGAGCATACGATGGGAGCTGTCCAGCGACAGCGACAGTGATATTGGTTATATCTATTCGGGCGTCGAAGCAGGTGTTCTGCCCAACGGCGAATGGGTGGCCATCTTTGGCAATGGCCATCTGAGCGGGGCGGGCAAGGCAGTGCTGTTTGTGGCCAATCTGGAGACGGGCGCCATTCAAAAGCTGGTGGTGGATGCCGCCGGTTCGAATGGATTAAGCGGCGTGAGCGTCCAGCGCAACAGCCTCGGGCAAATTACCAATCTGTTTGCGGGTGACTTGAAAGGAAAACTCTGGAAGTTCGATTACAACGCTGGAGCCGCGAGCAGATTCGAAATTTCGGGTGGTGCCGCGCTGTTCTCGGCTGCCAGTGCTGGTGGAATTGCTCAGCCGATCACTCAGCCGCCCGGCATTTTTGACCATCCCGATGGCGGCAAGTTGCTGATCTTCGGGACCGGCTTGCTGGTGACTGAAGCAGACGCCAATTCCACGGCGATTCAGGCGATTTATGGTGTGTGGGACAAGCCGTCCGATGTGGCGTTCAGTCGTCCCATGACGCGCGCTTCACTGGCAAGCCGCACCGTCACATCGAGGGCTGGGTCTGGGGGAGCAGTTCTCTATGACGTTGAGGGTGCTGACGTTGACTTCACCACCCAGCGCGGCTGGGTGATCGACTTGGGCATTGTCACGGGTCTGAGGTCGGTCAATCGCACCTTGACCATCAGCAAGGGCTTGGCCCTTGTCAGTACGCTGGCGCCCGCGCAAAACGTGGTGGCGTGTGATGCGTCTACAGGTGTGGGCATCACCTTTGTGATTCCCGTGGCGACTGGCGAAAACCCAACTTATAGACTTTTTGACACCAACGGAGATGGCTTTGTGAGTGCTTCAGACGCGAGTAGCAGTGGATTTTTCACCAACAGCCCTGGCGGCGACAGGGTTTTCCTCCCCGGCACTGGTACGGGCGGAGGCGGGGGTGCCGGTGGATTTTGTCAGCCGGGGTTCACGATGGGCGCTATTTTGGATCAGACAACCGGCTATCGTATCTGTGTGCCGAATGATCCTGTCCTTGCCCAGAAAATCAAGGACCGGGTATGGCGCAGAATTATCAATCCGCCAATCCGCTAACAAGGCTTTCCATGAAACCTGTGAATTCCAGCTCCTTGGGTCGTCTCGGGCGTGCTTCCGGCTTTACCTTGATCGAAGTGATGATTGTGGTGGCCATCATTGGCATTCTTTCAGCGGTTGCCTACCCCTCTTACACGGACTACATCAGGCGGGGGAACAGGTCAGAAGCGACCGCCGCTTTGCTTGAGACCCAGCAGTTCATGGAACGCTACTATGGCGCCAACAATCGTTACAGTACGGCGGCAGACGGAAATCCGGCGCTTCCAACTCGTCTGCAAATCCTTCCTGCCGGTAGTCCGACCCGTTACACATTGAGCGTGGCAGCGACGGTGAACTCCTACACCTTGACGGCTACACCATCTGGAACCATGGCGGCAGACAAGTGCGGTTCACTGACGATTACAAATACCGGCGTCAAGGGAAGAAGTACAACGGTACCGACGGTTGCAGAGTGCTGGCGCTAAGCTAAAACGCTGCGCCAGGCTTACCGCCGCACCTCGTCGACCAGCGTCTTGAATTCATCAATGTCCTCAAAACTGCGGTACACGCTGGCAAAACGCACGTAGGCCACCTTGTCGAGCTTTTTCAGCTCGCGCATGACGAGCTCGCCCAGCCGGGTGGAGGGCACTTCCCTGAGGGCCAGGTTCAGCAGCTTTTCCTCGATCCGTTCAATCGCCGAGTCGACCTGTTCGGTGCTGACCGGCCGCTTTCGCAGCGCCAGGTTCATGGAGTCATGGATCTTGCTGCGTTTGTACTCAATGCGCCGCCCGTCTTTTTTGACAATGGCCGGGAAGTTGACGTCAGGGCGTTCGTAGGTGGTGAAACGTTTTTCACACGCCCCGCACTGGCGGCGGCGACGTATGAAGTCTGCGTCTTCCGACACCCGGGTTTCGACCACCTGGGTCTCGAGGTTGCCGCAGAATGGGCATTTCATGCGACGACCATGCAAGAAGCAGACGCACGTCTGTTTGCAAGCAGGGGCCGCGGAACCGGCTTCGCCGGGCCGCAGGCGCAGCGGCCCCCCCGGGGGGCAGGAAGCGACACAAAGTGCGCGACCGTGGGGGCCATTACTTGTACACCGGAAACCGGCTCGTCAGCGCGTTGACCTTGGCGCGCACGGCCTCGATATTGGCCGCGTCGCGCGGCTTGTCCAGCACATCGGCAATCAGGTTGGCGGTCATGCGCGCTTCTTCGTCCTTGAAGCCGCGTGTGGTCATGGCCGGGGTGCCGATGCGTACGCCGCTGGTGACCATGGGCTTTTCGGGGTCATTGGGGATGGCGTTTTTGTTGATCGTCATGTGGGCGCTGCCCAGCACGGCCTCGGCTTCCTTGCCGGTGATGCCATGCTTCCACGTCGAGCTTTCGCGCAGGTCCACCAGCATGAGGTGGCTCTCCGTGCGGCCACTGACGATACGCAGGCCGCGCTGCGTCAACGTCTCCGCCATGATCTGTGCGTTTTTGACAACCTGCTGCTGGTAAATCTTGAACTCTGGCGCCATGGCTTCCTTGAAGGCCACCGCCTTGGCCGCAATCACGTGCATCAGCGGGCCGCCCTGCAGGCCGGGGAAGATGGCGCTGTTGATGGCTTTTTCGTGTTCGGCCTTCATCAGGATGATGCCGCCGCGCGGGCCGCGCAGGCTTTTGTGGGTGGTTGAGGTCACGACGTCAGCGTGCGGCACCGGGTTGGGGTACACGCCTGCAGCGATCAAACCGGCGTAGTGCGCCATGTCCACCAGGAAGATGGCGCCGACCGCCTTGGCCACCTTGGCGAAGCGCTCGAAGTCAATCTGCAGGCTGTAGGCCGAGGCTCCCGCAATGATGAGCTTGGGCTTGCTCTCATGCGCCTTGCGTTCCATGGCGTCGTAGTCGATTTCTTCCTTGTCGTTCAGGCCGTAGGAGACGACGTTGAACCACTTGCCGCTGATGTTCAGCGCCATGCCGTGGGTCAGGTGGCCGCCTTCGGCCAGGCTCATGCCCATGATGGTGTCGCCGGGCTTGAGGAAAGCCAAAAAGACGGCTTCGTTGGCCGAGGCGCCGCAATGCGGCTGCACGTTGGCGGCGTCGGCGCCGAAAATCTGCTTGACGCGGTCGATGGCCAGTTGCTCGGCCACGTCCACATGCTCACAGCCGCCGTAGTAGCGGCGGCCGGGGTAGCCCTCGGCGTATTTGTTGGTCAGCTGCGAGCCCTGCGCGGCCATCACGGCGGGCGAGGCGTAGTTTTCGCTGGCGATCAGCTCGATGTGCTGCTCCTGGCGCGCGTTTTCAGCAACGATGGCAGCCCAAAGTTCGGGGTCGGTTTGTTCTATAAGTTTGGAGCGGTCGTACATGGCAGTCCTTCAAGACGTGTCCCTGTCATGGCACGGGGTGCATGAAACAAGGGCTGCCCAGGCGAACGGCTGAACGCTGCTGCCACCGATTGGCAGCCAGCGGTGCGCTTCCCAGTGGTATCCCACGTCAGCCGGGCCTCTGACTCAGAGGACGACCTATCGCCAGTCGCGCACGGCCCTAGTGTAACGGAGTCGCGTTCCGGCTACTGCCGGGGTGCGGCCAAAACCCTCAGGAAAGGGACAGGCTGGCGACCTTTTCGCTGGCTTTCGGGCCAGGCAGTTCCAGGCTGTCGGTATTGAGCGGCATCGAGGCCGGAATGGCCAGTGGCGGACGAACCGGCGCGTACACAGGCGCTCGTCCGTTGGCGACGGCCCGAAGCCGCGCATGCTCGGCCATGACCTTGGCGGCGTAACCACCGTCGGTTTCAAGATTGGCAGCGCCCACGTAATACTTCAACCCGGCTTCGACGGAGCCAGCGCGGGCGATGCATTCCTGCAGCACCTTGACGCCGACGCGCAGGTTGGTCACGGGGTCAAAAGCGGCCAGCTTGCCGCCGAAGTTTTCGTACTTGTCGTGGTGAATCTTGGTCATGACCTGCATCAGGCCCTGCGCGCCTACCGGGCTTTGCGCAAACGGGTTGAAGCCGGATTCGATGGCCATGATGGCCAGGATCAGCGTTGGATCGAGCTTGGCTTTCTGGCCGATCTCGAAGGCCTCTGCCACCAGCACGCTCAGCGGTTCGGGCGCCACGCTGTACTTGCGGCTCAGCCAGAAGGCGACCGCAGCCTGCTGCTTGGGCAGGTCCTTGGGGTTGGCGGCCGTGGCCCGGTCGATGGCATCGGGCTCGGTAAAACCGATGGCCGCTTCGCGGCGCTCCTGCAGCCAGCTGATCAACTTTGATTCGCCAGCCTGGCGCAGGTCGGGCCGGGCAGTCAGCGTGATCACTGCAAACACGACGGCCAGGCCGACCAGGGCGAAGCTGTTGTGCGTGATTTCAAAAAATCCGTGGGCGATGTCGTCTACGATGTTGGCAAGACTGGCACCCACGTTTTTCTGGATGGCCCGCAAGGTGGCTGCGTGGCTTGATTGTCCTAGCGCTGTCATAGCACTCCTTTCTGTGTGCGGCGGCTTTGTGAGCCGTCACACTTGGATTGGGTCGCCATCAAACCAATGCTTGCGCTTTGGCGGTGTGGACCCCTCGTCTGACTTTGCCGGGTTCGGCAGCGGGTTCGGGTTGTCCCTTGGTTTTTCGTGGGACGGCGAATTCTATGGGCCGTCTAAATAACTTGTCAATAATATAAAACTTTATCAATATATTAAATTTATGATAAAGCTGAGCTTTTCAAGCTCATAACCCCCGCTTGGGGGCATTTGTGGCGATTTTTGGGCGACGGCTCTAAGTCCATCTTTTTTGCGCCAATTTTTCAGAAAACTGTACGTTCTGCCAGTAATTCCCAAGTACTTCAAAGCCTTGCAGCGTTTTTACGGAAAGTGCTGGAGCATTCAAGCTGAGCTGAAAATGAGGTGAATGACCAGGCCTCCCCTTTGTCTGTAGGACAAATTCCCGAGATATAAATCCTCAAGAAAAACGCAATCGCCGGACATAGTTTGATTACAAATATTGACTTGCTTGCCGCCCGCATCAGGTTTAACCTGCAGGTGCTTGAGTACCTCAAGCATTAGCCGGGTAACCAATCCCGGTCAACCTGAGAGCAATCACTTGCTTTCGTCGCACTGGAGACGAACTCCTCTTCTTTGCGAAGCCCGACGGCATGAGCATCATGCTCGCCGTCAGCCCCGGTCGGCCTGGCTGCCCGGGGTTTTTCATTGGGGCGACGGCCTTGCGCTTGAACTCACGCGGCATGCGCTGTCTATCGCCATGGCCGGGCGGGGTAGGGCAAGCTGGTGCGGGGCCTTCCGAGCCTGCATCTGCGCAGCTTTCTCTCCAGGAAGCGCCCAGCTCACCATCAACCGCTTATATATACAGATACCGGGCTGTGGGGCGCGTCGTCCCTGGAGGCCATCCTGCCTCGCAAGCAAGGATCTGGCGCCGTTGCGGCGCTTCCTCGGTGCCGCCAAAACCGTTCCGGCGAAGAGCAAATGGACACTCCGTGCAGAGCTTTATTTGGCGGTACCGCAAAAACAGCGAAAATACGCGCATTGCTTTATTTTTAGAGCAAGGGGGTGCCCGGGCCTTGCAAGCTCTTTGAGGGCTCCATGAGAGCCATGGCCCGTATTTTCGCCGCTCACTGTTCATCATCCATTACCCGTCCGGACCGCAATCGCTGGCAGGAAGGTTTGGTCAGGCCCCGCAAGCCCTGGCTCGACATCCGGCCCGCAACTTTTTTTCCAGCGGACCTTTTTAATTTTTTATGCTGCGTTTTCCCATGTCCAAACCTTCCAAGCCTGAAACCCCCGCCGTGAAAACGCCATCCACCAAAACGGGCGACAGCCACCCGCTGGACGGCCTGACGGGCGGTGCCTTTTCGGCGCCCACGTCGGGCGAACGCACGGCGCGCATCCGCGAGTGGCTGGCGACCGGCCCCAGTGCCGAGCAGATGGCCGAGGTCTACAAGGACCTGGCCAACCGCGACAAGGGGGCGGCCAAACCGCTGAAAGAAAAACTCGACGAAGCCAAACGCGCCAAAAACCAGGAGGTTGTTGCAGCCGAGTGGGCCGACAAGGGGCAGGCGTTGCTGGCGCTGAAGAAACTCAACCTCGCCGATGCCCTGGCGTGGCAGCGCGACGCCGCCAAGGCTGGCGCGCCGCTCTCGCGCGAACCGCTGGCGGGTCTGAAGGTCCAGCTCGCCGACCGCGTCAAAACGATTGAAGACCTGCAGCACCGCACCCAGGTGCAGCGCGAGGCCGCCGTGCTGATTGCCCAGCGCATCGAGGTGTTGTCAACCAAGCCCTGGCGCGATGCGCAGTCCGCCTGGGACGCGCTGCGCGCCGACGTCACGAACTGGCAGGGCCAGGCCGACGAGATTGCGCAGGACGCCAACTGGGCCAGCGTGGACCCGAAGTTCCCGCCACTGCTGGAGGCCTCGCGCGGCCAGTTGCTGGCGGTGTGGGAAGCCTTCCAGGGCGCACTGTCGCTGGCCGTGGCCGCTGCCGGAGACGCGGCCGCGCCACTGCCGGTGGTGCCGGTCTGGGCCGACGAATTGCGCAGCGCGCGCGGCACGCCGCGCAGTACTGACGGCGCCGAAGGCGAGCGCCCGGCGCGCGCGCCCAAGGCCAGGCTGGACCCGGCCGTTCTCAAGGAGATGCGCGAAAAATCCAGCGCCACCGTGCAGGCGGCGCTGACCAAACTCGAGCATGAAGTGACTGAGGGCCATGGCAAAGCCACGCCCAAGGTGGCTGCCGAACTGCGCCAGGCGCTCAAGGACAACATCCGTAACATCGACAGCGCGCTGGAGGCTGCAGCGCATGCAGCATTGACGTCGGCCGGCGAGCTCGAAGGCTGGCAGCGTTGGCGCGCCGACCAGATCCGCGAAGAACTTGTCACCAAGGCCGAAGCGCTGCTCGCCAAGCCGCTGGGCGGACGCAAGCAGCAGGAAGCCCTGCGCGCCATGCGCGAGCTCTGGAAAACCAGCGACCAGGGCGGTATCCCCAACCACGCCCTCTGGAAGCGTTTCGACGATGCCTGCAACGAGGCCCACAAGGTCGTCGAAGCCTGGCTGGAAAAGGTCAAGGAGCAAAGCGAAACCGTCAAGGCCGAGCGCCGCGTGCTGATCGACGAGGTGCTGGCCTGGGCCGAAGCCAACCAGGGCAACACCGACTGGAAGCACCAGATCCGCAGCCTCAATGGGTTTGTCGAAAAGTGGACGGCGGCCGGTCACCTGAGCGAAAAAGCCTTTGCCGAGATCCAGCCGCCATGGAAAGCCGCCATGGACGCGGCCGATGCTGCGCTGAAGGCGGCGCGCGCCGACAGCCTGGCACGCCGCAAGGCCATGATCGAGGAAGCCCAGGTGCTGGGCGCCGAACCGCAGCTTCATATAGATGCCGTCAAGCATCTGCAGCAGCGCTGGCAGCATGAGGCGCAAGGCGTGCCCATCGAGCGCAAGCAGGAGCAAAAACTCTGGGATGCTTTTCGCAAGCCGATCGATGACGCCTTTCAGCGCAAGACCGCCGAGCGCGAAAAAGCCGCGTCGTCTCTGGGCGAACACGACCGCCTGGTGGTTGTGTTGTCCAAGGCGCTGGACGCCGCCAACGCGGCCGGCGACGTGCAGAAAATCCGAACTGCCATGGCTGACCTCGAAGCCGGCCTGCGCGGCCAGTATGTGCCGCCTGCGCCGGTCGCACCCGCTGCGGCCGCGCCCGCCGCGCCGGCAGAAGCCGCTGCCCCGGATGTAGAAAAAAATCAGGCGCCAGCCCTTGACGTGTCTGCACAAGCTGCTCCTGAAATAATAGCAGACGAAACACCTGCCCAGGACGCCGCTGTAGAAGGCGAGCAAACAGCCGCAGCCGAACCCGCCGCTGAAACCCCGGCCGACACCGCAGCGCCCGCGCCTGCGGCACCGCCACCGAAACCCGCCAAGCCCGTGGTGGCCATGCGCGGCGACGACCGCCCCGGCATGCGCAAGGCCGAGGCTGCGCCCGCCGGCCGCGGCGGAAAATTTGGCGACCGCAAGGACGCGCGTCCTGGTGGCGGCAAGCCCGACGGACGCGGCAACCGGCCGGCCGACAACAAGTTCGAACCCTACCGCCCCGAGCGCGAAAGCCGTTTCAGCGACAGGCCCGCCTACGAAGAACGCGGCCCGCGCTTGGGCGACGCGGCTTTCCGCGCGCAGCGCGAAGCTTTCGAGCACGCGCAGCAAGCTCTGCGCAAGCTGTCGGAGCAGGCGCACGGCGAGGTGCTCACGAATCTGTTGACCGCCTGGGAAAAACGCGACCCGGCGCTGGTGCCTGACGCCTCGGCCCTTGGCAAGCTGGTGACGCCGGCCGCACGCAATGCCTGGACCCAGGCGCTGTCGTCGGCGCCCAAAGGCGAGGCGGCCGACACCTTGCTGCGTCTTGAGATCGCTGCCGAGCTGCCGACACCGGCCGAACACCTGAGCGCACGCCGTATGTTGCAACTGGTGCTGCTGACCAAACGCAACGACCCTGCGCCCGCGCAGACATGGGGCGAGGACACAGCCAAAGTGCTGGCCGCGCCGTATGACGCGGCGCATGTGCGGCGTTTGCAGAATGTGCTGAAGGCGCTGATCAAACGATGAGTGTGCCGGTGCTCGCGCTGACGGCCGCGGCCCTGCCGCGAGACCGGGCACAGACGCTGGGCGAAGAAATAGCCAACAGCGTCAGCCACGGGGTGGCGCTGCTGGCCGTGCTCATCGCCGCGCCTTTCCTGGTCGTGTCCGCCGCGCAGCGCGGCGATGCGGCTGCCGTCGTCGGCACCAGCATTTTTGCCGCGACCATGGTGCTGCTGTACAGCGCGTCGATGCTGTACCACGCCTTTCCGCCGGCGCGCGTGAAAAGGGTTTTCCAGGTGCTCGACCACAGCGCGATCTACCTGCTCATCGCCGGCACCTATACGCCGTTCACGCTCGGCGTGCTGCGCGGCCCCTGGGGTTGGACGCTGTTCGGCCTGGTCTGGGCCATGGCGCTGGCCGGTGTCGCCGTCAAGGCCGTGGCCGGCATCCGTTACCCGCGCGTTTCGACTGCCTTGTACCTTGCCATGGGCTGGATCGCGCTCATCGCCATCAAGCCGATGTGGCAACTTGTGCCTGGCTGGGGCCTGTTCTGGCTGCTGGCGGGCGGCCTGGCCTACACCCTGGGCGTGATTTTTTTCGTCAGCGACAGCCGGTGGCGCTATGCGCATTTTGTCTGGCACCTGTTTGTGGCGGCTGGCACAGCCTGCCATGTGGTGGCGGTGTTTTTTTACGCCGCCTGATTGCCCGCCGCAGCTTCCATGCTATTGAATTTATAGCTGCTCGCGCCCGTATTCAAAGGACTGCAGGCCAATCTATTATGCAAATCAGGCCGGGGCGGGTCAAACCCCTTCAGGAAGCCGCTTCGATCAGGCTGGCGATCGGGCTCAGGCCAAGCCGCCTCGCGTGTTGCAGCGCAGTAAGCCCCTCACGATCAACCCATGCTGTGTTGGCGCCCGCCGCGAGCAGGCGCTGCACCGCAGCGGTCTGGCCGTGAATCACCGCCAGCGCCAACGGGGTGCGGCCCGCAGCGTCGGGCTCATTGATGAGCGCGCCCTGGCGGAGCAGGCTGTCAAGTTGCGTGATGCGGCCTGTGCGCGCGGCTTCGTGCAGCGCCATCGCCATTGCTGCCGCCGGGCTGCCGGGCAGCAGCCGGGCGCGTGGTGCCTGCTGTGCCCGACTTTCCTGCGCTTCTTGCCCTCTCGATGCTTCCTGCGGTTGAGTCGGCGCTGCGCTGCGCAGCGACGCTGCGTCGTTGGTGCGTGGGGCTGCTGCGGGTGCGGGCGGCGGTGGTGCGATGCCTTTCGAGGTTGCTGGCGACGCGGGGAAGGCCGCGTCGGCCTGCTCGCGTGGGCTGGTGGCGGGCGCGGCATCGGCCAGACGGGCAGGGGACGCGGCTCCGGCTTCGCGTGCCTGGGGGGTCGTGCTTGCTCTGCGGTCAGCCGCCTCGTTGCGCGTTGTCCCTGCGCCTGACTGGGCGGGCGCTGCGGCTTTTTGCTGCGCTGACCGGGGGGGCTCCTCCTGCGGCCCGGCGCGTGGGATCACTGGCGCAGCTGCGGAGGGGGGTTGCGGCGGCGCAATCGGGGCGGCGGCAGGCAAGGGCGGCGCAGCGCTCACAGAGGGGTTGCGCTGGCCATACCCCGCGTCCTGCTCTTCGGGCGTGCCGCGGTCAAACTGCAGCACCAGCAAACCACTGAGCGCGGCCAGCGCCACGCTGGCGAGCAACGACAGCTTCCAGCGCGACTGGTTGGCCGGCACGGCTTTGCCGGCATCCGGCCCGGCGGCCTGCGGGTGGCTGGATGCATTCACCATGCGTGCGTGGGCCAGCACGGCTTCGCGCACGGGGTCTGCGGGCCGGCGTGTGTCCCGTGCGCTGGCCTCGTGGTAACGCGCAATCAGCTCGTCGGTGGATGGGTCGTCGGGCCGGGTCATGCAAACTCCAGTAACTGTTGCCGCAGCTTGCTGCGCGCATAACGCAGGCGGCTCTTGGCGGTTTCAAAACTCACGCCGGTGGTGTGCGCAATGTCCTGCACGTTCATGCCGGCCTCAGCCTGCAGCAAGAAGGCTTCGCGCTGCTCGGGCGCGAGCTGCTCGACGGCCACCATCAGCGCCGCGGCCTGCTCGCGCGACTCAAGCTGGCGCACCGGACCAAAGCCCGAGTCGGCTGCCAGCGTGTCTTCCAGTGCGCCGCTGTCATCGTCGTCGCCGCTGCCGCCAGAGCCGTGGCCATGCAGGCTCAGATGGTTTTTGGCACTGCGAAAGTGGTCCACCAGCCGGTTGTGCGCGATGGTGAAGACCCAGGTGGTGAAACGCGCGCTGACCTGGTAGCCGCTGGCCTGCCGCGCCACCGCAAACCAGACGTCCTGCAGCAGGTCGTCGGCCACGGCCTGCACCTTCACACTGCGAAACAGGTAGCGCCAGACACGCATCTCATGCCGACCGTACAGCAGCTCGAAGGCTGCGACCTCGCCCGCCGCATAACGCAGCATCAGCGATTCATCGCTGTTGTCGGCTGCAGCGTCTGTCGTCGGGGCGCAAGGCATGTGCCAGCGTATCACGGCTCTCCAATCAAGCAGGGGCCGCGGATATGGCTCTGCCAGTCCGCAGGCGCAGTGGCCCCCTCGGGGCTGGTGCCTGCGGCTCCGAACCTGCTTGAGCAGGTTTGGACAGGTAACAGAAGCGAAGCCTCTGGCGAGCGGCGGCCTGCAAGGTGCAGGGCGTTACACGCAGTGAACAACCGTGGGGGCTAGTAAGGGTCAGGCACATACGAGGCGTTGCCCGACTGCGGAAAGGCATTGGGCCAAGGCTGCCGCGGGTAGGCCACCGGCTCGCGTATCACACCGGCTGCCACCAGGTTGTCGCGGCTGTCGTAACGGATGCGGATGATCTCGTTGGGCTGGGCCTGCAGGCGCGTGAAACTGGTGTGCGACACCACCGAGGTCTCGCGTGCGCCGTGGGCCGTGCCCAGTTTGGCGCCCGGCAGGGACGACGGGCGCTGGGGTGCCAAAGACGGTGCGCGTGCCAGGCTGTCGGCCGCCGCAGGTGCCTCTTGCGATTCGGCGGCGCCGTAGCGGGCGGCCGGAGCCGGTGCCGATGGCCCAGGTGGCGAATGGCGCAGGGCGCCAGACGCGTCGGCCTCGCGCCCGCGCCGCTCGAACGGCGCGGGCGCCTGCGCAACCGGCTCGGGCAGCTTCTCCCTGAACAGCGCCACGCCGATCACGCCCACATGCGCGGGCCGCCCGGTGCGTCCCGCGTAGGAGTCGGCGACGCTTGAAAACTCGAAGGCCGCGACCTCGCTGCTGCTTTTTCGCCAACCGGTGATCTGGTAGGGCTGCCAGGCCGAAAAGACATAACCGGTCTGGTCCCAGGCGGCGGTTTCGCCGCTGAGCACATTGACGCCGTCCACCGAAGGCACGGCCAGGATACGCTCGCCGAGCCGGTTGCGCACCGAGATGGCATACCGCGCGCCGGGCTGGCCGGCCACCCAGTGCTCGCCGCGGTGGTAATGCACGGGCAGGCTGGCGCCGGAGTCGCGGTCGATGACCGTCACGTCGGCAAGCCGGCCGACAGCATGCGCGGGCAGGCTGGCGGTGAGGGCCAGCGCGGCCAGCAGCAGGGACAGGCCAGTCAGGGCAGGAAGTTGCGATTTCATGTCGGTTCCAGAAAAAGTGATGGAACCTGTTGAAACGGGGCAAGTGGCGCGATGGGGTTAAAAATGACGAAAAATAACCAGGCTGGCCTGGTCGCTCTGCCTGATCACTACTGAATTGATAGCTGCTTGCGCCCGCTGCTAAAGGGCTAGAGGGCTATTTCGCCTGAAGAAATGGTCAAACAGCTCTGTGAGCGACGCAAAGTCTTCGGTGAAGCGCGGCCGGTTCACGAAGTAGGCCTCGCAGGCCACCGCGAAAAACTCGGCCGGTGAAGTGGCGCCATAGGCGTCCAGCCAGGTCGGCTCGCCGCCGAAGCGCTCGGCGATGGTCACCTTGTCGCGAAAGCTGGTGTAGGCGGCCTGCATGGTGTCGTGCCAGGCCGCGCGCGCCGCGCGTGAGGGCAGGGGCGGGCAGCCGTCGGGTGTGCCGTTCTTCATGTCGATCTTGTGGACAAACTCGTGGATCACCACGTTGTAGCCTTGCCCGGCCAATTCGCCGGCGCTCGCCACGTCCTGCCAGCTCAGGGTGACCGGGCCGCGGTCCATGGCTTCGCCGGCCAGCACCTCGCTGTAGCGGTGCACTACGCCGGCTTCGTCGGTCTGCTCGCGCCGCGCCAGCATCTGGCTGGGGTGGACCACGATGCCGACAAAGTCGTCGTACCAGTCCAGCCCCAGGCGCAGCACCGGCAGGCAGGCCTGTGCGGCAATCGCGACCGCGATGGCGTCGGTGATCAGCATGCCCTGCGCGCCGTGAAATTCTTTCTGAGCCAGAAAACGGCTGCTGAGGATGCGCAGGTGGTCGCGCTGAGCCTGGGGAAGCGCTGCGAGAAAAGGGTAATGCGCCAGCGTCGCCTGCCACAGCGCGTCGGGGATGGCGCGCTCCGCAGGCTCGCCCCTGAACAGCCGAAACAGCTGGTCCAGCATCGTCGTTTATGCCAGCGCGACGCGCTGCAGGCCCGAGGCATCCAGGCGCAGCACCTGGGCGCGCGGCGGTTCGTCGGCTGCGTCCCAGTCGCTGAGCACCACGCGCTCCAGGCCCGCGCCCAGGGCGTGTACTGCGGGCTGGTGGGTGTGCCCGTGAATCAGCACCGGCGCGTTGGCAGCCTGCAGCCACTGGCGCGCGGCGCCGCCGTCCACGTCAATGGATGGGGCGCCTGACTGTCGGCGTAGGTCGTGCTGCTGACGGCTTTTCTGGCGCAAGCCTCGCGCGACTGCCTGGCGGGCGGCCAGGGGCTGGGCCAGAAAGGCCTGCTGCCACTCGCTGCCCCGCACCTGCTCGCGAAAGCGCATGTAGTCCACATCGTCCACGCACAGCGCGTCACCGTGGCTGAGCAGCCAGCGCCGGCTGGCAAACGTCAATACCGTGGGGTCGGCCAGCAAGGTGCCGTTGCACTGCGCCATCAACTGCGGGCCGATCAGGAAGTCACGGTTGCCATGCATGACATACAGGGCCATGCGCGCGCCTGCCGCCTGCAGCACCTGCGCGCACTGGGCGTCAAAGTTGGGGGCGGCATCCGCGCCTGACACCGTGCCGACCGCGTCGTCTCCGACCCAGGCGTCAAACAGGTCGCCGAGGATGAACAACGCGTCAGCGGTTGTGCCTTCCAGATAAGTCTTCCAGGCATTGAAGGTGGCGGGTTCGCCGGCCTGCAGGTGGATGTCGGAAATAAAATCGACCGTGCGCCAGGATGCGGGAGCAACAAGCTCCGCGATCTGGGGCGCGGCCGGGGCCATGGGCACGAGTGACGTGGGGCGGTTGAAGGCGGCGCTTAGAGTGCGACCACTTTTTCAATCACGACATCGGCTTGCGGCACGTCGCTGTGGCCACCCTTGCTGCCGGTCTTGACGGCTTCGATCTTGTCAACAACATCGGTGCCCGAGACGACTTTGCCGAACACCGCGTAGCCCCAGCCCGAAGGTGTGGGCGAGCTGTGGTTCAGGAAGCCGTTGTCGGAGGCGTTGATGAAAAACTGCGCAGTGGCCGAGTCGGGCACGTTGGTGCGGGCCATCGCCACGGTGTACTTGTCGTTTTTCAGGCCGTTGGCCGCTTCGTTGGCAATCGGTGCATCGGACGGTTTTTGTTTCATGCCTGGCGTGAAACCGCCGCCCTGCACCATAAAGCCAGGAATCACGCGATGGAAGACGGTGTTGTCGTAGTGGCCCTTGGCGACGTAGCTCAGGAAGTTGGCGACCGACTTGGGCGCTTTTTCCTGGTCCAGTTCAAGGGTGATGACGCCGTGGCCGGCAATGTGGAGTTCGACTTGGGGATTGCTCATGATCGTTACTTGAGGAGGGTTGCAGAGTTGATGAGAATGGGCGTCTTGGGCACGTCGCCGGGGAAGGGGCCGCCCGCGCCGGTGGGGGTGGCCTTGATCTTGTTAACGACATCCATGCCGCTGACGACCTTGCCGAACACGGTGTAGCCGAACAGCTGCGGCGCGTTGACAAGCTGTGCGCGCGATGTGTTTTCATAGACGCGGCCCTGGTACTCGAACTTCGGCACCGGGTCGCCCGGGGGAATCACGGTGGGGTTGAGGAAATCGTTGTCCTTGACGTTGATGAAAAACTGCGAGGAGGCAGAGTGTGGGTCGTTGGTGCGCGCCATTGCCAGCGTGCCAACCACGTTTTTGTCGCCACCTTTGGCCAGCGCCTCGCGGCCCTCGTGCGTTACGGGCGTGCGGGTTTTCTTCTCGGCATAACTGGTGTCGTAGCCGCCGCCCTGCACCATGAAGTTGTTGATCACGCGGTGGAACACTGTGCCGTCATAGTGTTTGTCCTTGACGTATTGCAGGAAATTTTCGACGGTTTTGGGCGCTTTGTCAGGGTAGACCTCGACCACGAAGTCGCCGGCGGTGGTGGCGAACTTCACGCGCGGCGCTGCCGCTGAAGCCTGGGCCCAGGCCTGGCTGGCCAGCAGGCTGATCGTGGCCAGCGCCAGGCACGCACGCCGCGTTGATTTTCCGGAAATCATCCAATCACTCCTTCAAAAAAGATCTTCCACTGGCTGCCCTGACGCACCCAATACTGGCGCCGGGTCGGGCCGGTGCGCGCGCCATGGACCACCTCGGCAAAGGTGACCACCATGGTGTCATTGCTGTCGGTCCAGCGCAGGTAGGACAAGTCCTTGAGTTGTATCGGGCGGCCTGCAGTTTTTTCAAGGTCTTTGCGCAACAGTGCGGCCCAGTCGGCCAGTGTTTTGCCATAGCTGTTGAAGTCGCTGGTGTACAGGCTGGTGAGGGCGGCGAGGTCGCTGCCCGAGCGTGCCTTGTGCCAGGTGTGCAGCGCATCTTCAAAGGCCTTGCTCTCTGCTTTGGCGCTGTGCGGCGCTACCCATCTGAGGCTCTGGGCGATCACCACGGGGGTGGTGCGCACTTCCACTGTGCGAATGATGCGTTCGAGGTCCGGGTTGGCCAGCACCACGCAGCCGTCGCTGGCCAGTGGCGCGCGTGAAAACTGTGTGGGCGGCGTGCCGTGCAGCCAGATGCCGCCGCCGGTCTTGCCCCGTTTGAGATCCAGCGCATTGGGGTAATTGATGGGCAGCGCGCCAGCGCCATAGAAGTCTTTCAGGGACTTCGGGTCCAGATTGCTGGTCACAAAATAAACGCCCAGCGGGGTGCGCGAATCACCCTCGATCGATTTTTCAATGCCCGACTTGCCGAGCGAGATGTAGTAGTCATCCAGCAGCTTCAGGCCGGTGGGGGTGTTTTCAAACAGGTAGAGCCGGGCCCGGGACGCGTCCACCGCAATCGCGTGTTTATTGCGCGGCGAAAGTGTCAGAAATTGCGAGGGAATGGTGCCCGCAGCTGGCCGCTCGCGCAGGGCCTTCAGCCGCAGCAGGGACTCCTGGCGAAGCTCGCCCAACATGCCTGCGCCCGCCTGCGCCGGTCCATCGGGCACGTCGCCCCATGAGCGTAGGGGTCGGACCTGGGCCGCCAGCAAATCGCCATACACCAGCTGCGCGAGCTGGAAATTGGGGTGGTCGCCGACCAGCCGCTCGGCTTTGGCCAGCGCCTCACGCACTTTGGCCCGACCGGCAAGTTTGTAGATCTCGATCAACCGCGCCTCGGCATCACCCTCCCTGGAGGCGGCGGTCGCAGCTGCGGCCGGTCGCACGGCACGCTCGCGCTTTTCGGTGCCGGCTGCGCGGGATGTTTCTTTTTTGCTTTTTTTCGAGCTGCTGTCGGTGGCTGCCGCAGCACTGAACAGCACCGAGAAGGCAAGCAGAAAAAGAGTGATGGACCGTTGCATGTTAGTGGTCAGGCGAAAAAATCCGTGCGGCCCGCAGGACGCATGTACCGGAGGTAGTGCCAGCCATCTGCATCAGCCGCCGGTGGATTCCCGCACGATCAGCCAGCGTTCGCCGGCCTTGGCCATATTGAGGGTCTTGCGGCTGGAGACATTGAGGGTGTCGGCGCTGTAGTCCTGCTTGAATTTGGCGGTGGCCTTGCTGCCCTTGACAGCCACAGAGAGGTTGCTGAGCTTCACGCTGATGCTCGACTTGCCGACGATACGGCTGCGGCGCTCTTCTTCCCAGGCCTTGCGCGACTGGTTGCCGGGGGTGTCGAAATCCTTGCCGTAGGCTGCGAGGTAGGCCGCCATATCCTTGGCGGCCCAGGCACTGGCCCAGGCGCGTACGGCGGCTTCAACGTCTTTTTCGGCGGCACTGACGGACACTGCAGCCTCTGGCGCGGCCGGGGATGCGGGCGCTGGTGCCGGCGTGGCCGGTACCGCCGGGGTCGGGCGCGGTGCTGCGGGTGCCGCGGGAGCGGCAGGCGATGGGGGTACGGTGACGGGCCCGGACGATGTATTGCTGCCTGCCGGTTTTTGTCCCTTGGGCTCGGCGCTGAACAGCGTGCGGATCAGCGCCAGCTTGGGCTGCACGCCGGCGTTGCCGCCGTCCAGCTGCAGCGCCTTGCTGTACGCCTGGCTTGCGAGTTTCGCGTAGACGTCACCCAGGTTTTCGTGGGCAGTGGCGTAGCTCGGGTTGGTGCGGATCGCCATCTCGAGGGCGGCCCTGGCCTTGTCGAACTGGTTCTGGCCAGCGAAAAGCACGGCCAGGTTGTTGTACGGCTCGGGCAGCTCCGGGTAGTCCTGGGTGATTTTCGTGAAGGTGCTGATGGCGTCGGACGGTTTGCCGGCCTCGGTCTGGATCACACCCTTGAGGAAGCGCATTTGCGGATCGCGTGGCTTGCCCGCCAGATACTTATCGGCCTTGGCCAGCGCTTCAGTGAGTTTGCCGGAGCGGATCAGATCATTCACGTCGGTGTAGTCGTCGGCATGGGCTGCCGGCAGCAACGACATGGAAAAGGCCGCCGCCACCGCCAGCCAGCGCACTGCAGCCAACAAGGGGTTGCTCGAAAGGGATGCTGACTTGGACATATTTCCTCTGGGAAGCATTGGGGAGGGCGGGCACAAAAACCTGAGCCTGCAAAAGCAGTCATTGCAGCATGCTGCACGGGCTCCGACCAGCTGGATATACTGGGCGATTGTATCTGAGGGGTATAGTTTAATCTTGGCCCCGGTTCCAGCATTTTCACCGGTCCGGCGATTCAAGCCGGGCTGAAATTCCAGACCTTCATGAGCCTTCGCATTTACAACACGCTGTCGCGTGCCGTAGAAGATTTTTCGCCTTTGGTGCCTGGGCAAGTCCGCATGTACGTCTGCGGCATGACGATTTACGACCTCTGCCACATCGGCCATGCCCGCATGATGATGGCTTTTGATGTGGTGCAGCGCTGGCTCAAGGCAAGCGGTTATGCGGTCACCTATGTGCGCAACATCACCGATATCGACGACAAGATCATCAAGCGCGCCCTGGAGCGCAACATCACCATCCGTGCGCTCACTGACGAGATGATTGCCGCGATGCATCAGGACATAGGCGCCCTCGGCATCGAGCCGCCCAGCCTGGAGCCGCGCGCCACGGAGTATGTGCCGCAGATGTTGTCCATGATTGCCGCGCTTGAGGACAAAGGCTTGGCCTACCGCGGCACCACGGGCGACATGAACTACGCCGTGCGCAAGTTCCCCGGCTACGGCAAACTCTCCGGCAAGTCGCTTGACGAGTTGCGTGCGGGCGAGCGGGTGGCCGTACTCGAAGGCAAGGGAGACCCGCTTGATTTTGTGCTCTGGAAACGCGCCAAACCAGACGAGCCGGACGATGCCAAATGGGACAGCGCCTACGGTCCCGGCCGACCAGGCTGGCACATTGAATGCTCGGCCATGAGCTGCCAGACCCTGGGCGAGACCTTCGACATCCACGGCGGCGGCGCTGACCTGCAGTTTCCGCACCACGAAAACGAGATCGCGCAGAGCGAAGGCGCCAACGGCAAGCCCCTGGCAAAGTTCTGGATGCACAACGGTTTTGTCCGGGTGGACAACGAGAAGATGTCCAAAAGCCTGGGCAACTTCTTCACCATCCGTGATGTTCTGGCCCGCTACGACGCCGAGACCATCCGCTTTTTCATCGTGCGCGCGCATTACCGCAGCGCGCTCAACTACAGCGATACGCACCTGGACGATGCGAAGGCCGCGCTCAAGCGGCTGTACACCGCGCTTGGTCAGGTCGCGCCTGCCAACACGGCCATCGACTGGTCGCATCCCTTGGCCGCGCGTTTCAAGGCAGCCATGGACGAAGATTTCGGAACGCCCGAGGCCGTAGCCGTTCTGTTCGAGCTGGCTGGTGAAGTCAACAAAACAGGATCGGCCGAACTGGCTGGCTTGCTCAAAAGCCTGGGCGGCATCCTGGGGCTGCTGCAGGGCGATCCGCAGGCCTTTCTGCAGGCCGGCGCGGGACTGGACGAAGCCGCCATTCAAGACCTGATCGCCCAGCGCGCCCTGGCCAAGGCGGCCAAAAATTTTGCCGAAGCCGACCGCATCCGCCAGGACCTGCTCGCCCGGGGCATCGTCCTGAAAGACTCGCCGCAAGGCACGACCTGGGAAGCCCGGTCTTGACCATTTATTCAAGTTATTTCGGCCTCCAGCCCTTGACGGACGGGCGCAAGCAGCTATGAAAAAGATAGTAAAAAGCGGCCCGGCCAGCACCGAGCTGACGGAAGTTGGGGAGCCTGCCGCAACCACGGTTCCTGCGTACTGGTCCGAGGCCTGCAAACACCTGGTCAAAAAAGACCGGGTCATGAAACGCCTGATTCCGCAGTTCGGCGACGCCTGCCTGCAGTCGCGCGGCGACGCCTTCAGCACGCTGGCGCGCAGCATCGTCGGCCAGCAGATCTCGGTCAAGGCGGCGCAAACCGTCTGGCACCGCTTTGCGGCCCTGCCCCGGAAGATGACACCGGGCAACGTTCTCAAGCTCAAGGTGGACGATATGCGCGCCGCTGGACTGAGTGCACGCAAGGTCGAGTACCTGGTCGACCTGTCCATCCACTTCGACGCCGGCACGGTGCATGTGAAGGACTGGCAGGCGATGGACGACGAGGCCATCATTGCCGAACTGATCGCCATCCGCGGCATAGGCCGCTGGACGGCCGAGATGTTTTTGATTTTCTATTTGCGGCGTCCCAATGTATTGCCGCTGGACGATGTGGGCCTGATCAACGGCATCAGCCAGAACTATTTTTCCGGAGAAGCGGTGAGTCGCAGCGATGCGCGGGAAGTCGCCGCCGCCTGGACACCGTATTGCAGCGTTGCAACTTGGTATATTTGGCGCTCGCTGGACCCTTTGCCGGTTCTGGGCGCTGAGTAATCCGATCAAAGAAGCCTGAGGAGCAGCAATGAGCCCCCGCATTCACTTTCGTTCACTGCCCCCCGAGGGGGTGTATGCCTCCCTAGAGGTGGCTCGTCAGGAGGCATGACATGGCCAAGAAGACCTTCCTCGATTTCGAGCAGCCGATTGCCGAGCTTGAAGGAAAAATAGAAGAGTTGCGTTATGTGCAGACCGAGTCTGCCGTCGATATCTCGGAAGAAATCGACCAGCTCGCCAAGAAAAGCCAGCAACTTACCAAGGACATCTACAGCGACCTGACCCCGTGGCAAATCACCAAGATTGCGCGCCATCCCGAGCGGCCCTACACGCTGGACTATGTCAACGAACTCTTCACCGATTTTGTCGAACTGCACGGCGACCGGCATTTTTCCGATGACCTGAGCATCGTCGGCGGCCTGGCGCGTTTCAACGGCAACGCCTGCATGGTGCTGGGCCACCAGAAGGGTCGCGACACCAAAGAGCGCGGCCTGCGCAACTTCGGCATGAGCAAACCCGAGGGTTACCGAAAGGCCTTGCGCCTGATGAAAACCGCCGAAAAATTCAAGCTGCCGGTGTTCACCTTTGTCGATACCCCGGGCGCCTACCCCGGCATTGACGCCGAGGAGCGCAGCCAGTCCGAGGCCATTGGCCGCAACATTTTTGAAATGGCGCAGCTTGAGGTGCCCATCATCACCACCATCATTGGTGAGGGCGGCTCCGGCGGCGCGCTGGCGATTTCAGTGGCCGACCAGGTCGTGATGCTGCAGTACTCGATCTACTCCGTCATCAGCCCCGAGGGCTGCGCTTCCATCCTCTGGAAGACTTCAGAAAAAGCCGAGGAGGCCGCCGAGGCGCTGGGCATCACCGCGCACCGGCTCAAGGCGCTGGGCGTGATCGACAAGATCGTCAACGAACCGGTGGGCGGCGCGCACCGCGACCACAAGCAGATGGCGGCCTTTTTGAAGCGTGCGCTCAACGACGCTTTCCGTCAGGTCAGCGACCTCAAGGTCAAGGAGCTGCTGGACCGCCGCTACGAGCGCCTGCAAAGTTATGGCCGCTACACCGACACCAAAGCCGACGCCAAATAAGCCGCCGCTGACCAGCCCGGCGTCAAGCGCCGGACTGAGTCTTCCGAATCCGGCGCTGGCAGCGCTGAACCAGCTCTTTCCGGTATTGCCCGTTGGCGTTGCCTACAGCGGTGGTGCTGATTCCACCGCCTTGCTGCTGGCCGCTGCGCAGCACTGGCAGGGGCAGGTCACGGCGATCCATATCCACCACGGCCTGCAGGCCGCTGCCGATGATTTTGTGACGATCTGCGAAGAAACCTGCAGGCGCCTGAATGTGCCGCTGCATGTGGTGCGTGTTGATGCGTCCGCTGCACCCGGCGACAGCCCCGAAGACTCGGCGCGCCGGGCACGTTATGCGGCCTTGGGGGACGCCGCCAGACAGCTCGGTTTGCAGGGTGTGCTGCTCGGCCAACACGCCGATGACCAGGCTGAAACCCTGCTGCTGGCGCTGAGCCGCGGTGCCGGTTTACCCGGTCTTTCCGCGATGGCAGCGCAGTTCGAGCGTGGCGGCAGGCTGTTTCATCGCCCTTTGCTGCACGTGCCCGCCGCCGACCTGCGCCACTGGCTGACGCAAAACGGCATTCCTTTTGTTGACGACCCGACCAACACCGACGAGCGGTACACCCGCAACCGCATCCGGGCGCGCCTGCTTCCGGCGTTGCAGCATGCTTTTCCGCAGTTCCGCGAGACCTTTGCGCGCAGTGCCCGGCATGCGGCCCAGGCGCAGGCCCTGCTGGTGGAATTGGCCAACGAAGACCTCGCGCGGGTCGGCGTGCCACCTGTCATCGGGGCCTTGCGGGGCCTGTCACGGGCGCGGCAGGCCAATGCGCTGCGTCAGTGGCTGCTGGCGTCCCACCAGGCCACGCCCAGCGCCGCCCAGCTCGAGCAGTTGCTGGGGCAGGTTGAGGCCTGCACCACACGCGGCCACCGGATACACCTCAAGGTGGCGGCCGGGCATGTCACGCGCGCCGGCGACCATCTTGCGTACGCGGCTGGCACCGACGGGCCGATATAATCGGGGGCTTTGCTGGCGGCCCAAGCCTTCCCGAAAGGGGCATCCGCTGCCGCAGACCAGTTCGCCAACCAACCCCTGATTGACCTCCTGCAATGGCCTTGATCGTTCATAAATACGGCGGCACGTCGATGGGCTCGACCGAGCGCATCCGCAACGTCGCCAAACGCGTCGCCAAGTGGGCGCGCGCCGGCCACCAGATGGTGGTGGTGCCGAGCGCCATGAGTGGCGAAACCAACCGCCTGCTGGGTCTGGCCAAAGAGTTGGCATCATCGCAGGCTCATGATGCCTACCACCGCGAACTCGACGCTCTGGCCGCCACGGGCGAGCAGGCATCGAGCGCGCTGCTGGCCATAGCGCTGCAGGCCGAAGGCATGCCCGCGGTGAGTTACGCCGGCTGGCAGGTTGCCATCAAGACCAACAGCGCCCACACCAAGGCACGCATCGAGTCGATTGACGACAAGCGCGTGCGCGCCGATCTCGACGCCGGCAGGGTGGTCATCATCACTGGCTTTCAGGGCGTGGACGAAGGCGGCAACGTCACCACGCTGGGCCGCGGTGGCTCTGACACCTCGGCTGTGGCGATTGCCGCCGCGCTGAAGGCCCACGAGTGCCTGATCTACACCGACGTGGACGGCGTCTACACCACCGACCCGCGCGTTGTGCCTGAAGCGCGGCGCCTGATCACCATCAGTTTTGAAGAGATGCTGGAGATGGCATCGATGGGCTCCAAGGTGCTGCAGATCCGCTCGGTGGAGTTTGCCGGCAAGTACAAGGTGCCGCTGCGTGTGTTGTCGAGTTTTACCGACTGGGACATCAACATCGACGAAGAGGCCAAGTCCGGCACCCTGATCAGTTTTGAGGAAGACGAAAAAATGGAACAAGCCATCGTATCGGGCATCGCATTCAACCGCGACGAAGCCAAAATCTCCATCCTGGGCGTGCCCGACACGCCGGGCATTGCCTATCAGATCCTGGGTGCTGTGGCCGATGCCAACATCGAGGTGGATGTGATCATCCAGAACATCAGCAAGGACGGCAAAACCGACTTCAGTTTCACCGTGCACCGCAATGACTACGCCAGGGCGATGGATCTGCTCAGCGACAAGGTTCTGCCCAAGCTGGGTGCACAGGAGATCACTGGCGACGCCAAGATCTGCAAGGTCAGCATCGTCGGCATCGGCATGCGCAGCCATGTTGGCATTGCCAGCAAGATGTTTCGCGTGCTGAGCGAAGAGGGCATCAACATCCAGATGATTTCTACCAGCGAGATCAAGACCTCGGTCGTGATCGACGAAAAATACATGGAGCTCGCCGTGCGCGCGTTGCACAAGGCCTTTGACCTGGACCAGCCCGCCTGAGCCCGCTGCGCTGGACACCGACGCAAGTCGTGAGATAATCATGCTAGCCAGAAATCAGGAAACGTGACCGAGTGGCCGAAGGTGCTCCCCTGCTAAGGGAGTATGGGGTGTAGAGCCTCATCGAGGGTTCGAATCCCTCCGTTTCCGCCAGTATGAAAACAAAAAGCCGCCTTCGGGCGGCTTTTTTGTTGTCGCCGCATGTTTTAGTTGTGTTGCGCGCAACCCCTGCTTGTGTGGTTCCAACGAGGCAACCAGGCGTAATAAAGCGGGCACAGGCGGCCTACAGGCGTTATGGTGAGCGATTTACTCATGGAGACAACATGGCTTTGAAACTCGTGCTTTGCAGCTTGACGGCGGTGGTTCTTCTGGGCTGCACCACACCAGCGAGCCCTCCCGCGACAAGTGGTCCGCTGCCCGCCGGCCCCTCGGAGGCGATATGCAATGCCCAGGGTGCCCAATTTGCCATTGGCAAGACCGCCGCTGCCAGCCTCGTCGAACAGGCGCGCCAGCGCTCCGGCTCCTACATGGCACGTGTGCTGCGCCCCAACCAGGTTGTCACCATGGAGTTCAATGCCCAGCGCCTCAACCTGGATGTGGACACCGCCGGCGTCATCACGCGCGCGCGCTGTGGTTAGGCAGAGTCCCCTGGCGCGATGCAGCACGCTTTTTCACACAGCGGCACCCTCTTTTGCTACATTTTCAGAAGACTCCCCATTATTGCTCCGGCCCTGTGAAGTCTTAAGCCGCATATCGAACCCGACTATCCTGAAAGTAGCTCATAACGCGCTGGGGGTTTTGCTTCAGCATCGCCATGTGCTCGTTGGCGGCCTCGCGTAATCTGGCCTTGGTTCTGAT
>NZ_JBDNGU010000152.1:0-31262 GCF_041689105.1 Polaromonas sp.
CATAGCCCTCGATCGGCCAGTAGCGCGAGGAGTCGGGCGTCAGCACCTCGTCCATCAGGGTCAGCGTGCCGTTTTCGTCCAGTCCGAACTCGAACTTGGTGTCGGCAATGATGATGCCTTTGGTCAGGGCAAAGGCTGCCGCCTCTTTGTAGATGCGGATGCTGAGGTCACGGATCTGCGCGGCCAGGCCGGGACCGACCACCTTGACGACTTGTTCAAAGCTGATGTTTTCGTCATGTTCACCCACCGCCGCCTTGGCCGCCGGCGTGAAAATCGGTTCAGGCAGCCTGGACGCGTTCTTCAGGCCCGGCGGCAGGAACACACCGCACACCGCCTGACTGGCCTGGTATTCCTTCCAGCCGCTGCCGGCCAGGTAGCCGCGCACAACGGCCTCGACCGGAATCGGCTTCAAGCGTTTGACCAGCATGGAGCGGCCGGTGACCTGCGGCACCTCGGCGGGTGTCACCACACTTTCGGGCGCTTCGCCGGTCAGGTGATTCGGGCAGATGTCACCCAGCCTGTCGAACCAGAACAACGCCATTTGTGTCAGCAACACGCCTTTGCCCGGAATCGGCTCGCCCATGATCACGTCAAAGGCACTCAAGCGATCGCTGGCGACCATCAGCAGCCGGTCTTTGCCGACGGCATAGTTGTCACGAACCTTGCCGCGCGCCAGCAGCGGCAGGGAGGTCAGGGCGGAGGTGTGCAGGGCTGTGGTCATGGGATGCTTGCAAGGTCGAAAGTCGAAAGGCCCGCGCAACTCAAGGCGAGTTGCCTGCGGGCCTTTGATTATCGCTATTCAGACGGGTTATTGGATGACCTGGGCCAACTCGCCCCTGGCGTATCTGGCAGCCACGACCTGCAGGGTGTCGCCCTTGATTTTGGCGCCCTGACCTTCACAGCCGAACTCAATGTAGCGCTGTTTGCAGATTGCCTTGGCGGCCTCGCGCGCAGGCTTGAGCCATTCGCGCGCGTCAAATTTCTCCGGATTTTCAGCCAGAAACTTGCGCACAGCGGCCGTCATGGCCAGGCGGATGTCGGTGTCGATGTTGATCTTGCGCACGCCGTGTTTGATGGCCTCCTGAATTTCTTCCACGGGCACGCCGTAGGTCTCCTTCATGTTGCCGCCGTACTGGCGGATCAGCGCCAGCAAGTCTTGCGGCACGGAGGACGAACCGTGCATGACCAGGTGCGTGCTGGGGATGCGTTTGTGGATTTCCTTGATGCGGTCGATCGCCAGGATGTCGCCGGTGGGCTTGCGCGTGAACTTGTAGGCGCCGTGGCTGGTGCCGATGGCAATCGCCAGCGCGTCGATCTGGGTCTGCCGGACGAAGTCGGCGGCCTGCTCGGGGTCGGTCAGCAGCTGCTCGCGCGTCATGGTGGCGTCGGTGCCGTGGCCGTCTTCCTTGTCGCCCTTCATGGTCTCGAGCGAACCGAGGCAACCCAACTCGCCCTCAACCGTGACACCGACCTTGTGCGCGAGCTGCGCGACCTTTTTCGTGACCTCCACGTTGTACTCGTAGCTGGCAATCGTCTTGCCGTCGCCTTCGAGCGAGCCGTCCATCATCACCGAGGAAAAACCGAGGTTGATCGCGCCCTGGCAGACATCGGGGTTCTGGCCGTGGTCCTGGTGCATGACCAGTGGAATCTGGGGATACATCTCGATGGCGGCCTGGATCAAATGCTTGATGAAGGGCTCGCCCGCGTATTTGCGCGCACCGGCGCTGGCCTGCAGGATGACGGGCGCGCCGGTTTCCTTTGCCGCTTCCATCACAGCCTGCACCTGTTCGAGGTTGTTGACGTTGAAAGCCGGGATGCCGTAGCCGTTCAGGGCTGCATGGTCCAGCAATTCGCGCATGGAAACGAGTGCCATAAAAAATGTCCTCCGGAGATCGATCGTGGGTGTAACTGGGTGGTAACTTCCCATTTTACCCGCAGGGCTGCGCCTGCCCGCAGTCCCCGGTCAGCCGCGGGGTCTCTGTATGAAACGCTCGATGTCGTCGAGCACCGGCGCCAGCCCGCGCAGCGGTTTGGCCAGCGCCGCCACCAGCGTGACATGGCTGACACCGTCGTAAACCTGCAGTTCCACTGGCACGCCAGCGCCCTTCAGGCAACTGGCCATGGCCTCGGAGTTGCGCACCGGGTTGACCGTTGTGTCGCTGCGCGCGGCCAGCAGCAGGGCAGGCGGTGAATTTTTCGAGACATGCACCAACGGCTGCGAGTCGGCTGGCGTGCCCGGCCACTCAAAAGCCACCTGCACATCCCGGTTGCCAATCGGCAAAAAATCATAGGGGCCGGCCAGGCCTATCCAGCCGGCCAGTTGCTCCGGCTTCAGACCCGCGCCAGCCAGCCAGCGCGCGTCCAGCGCCAGCATGGCGGCGTTGTAGGCGCCGGCGCTGTGGCCCATCACGAACACCTGACGCGGATCGGCGCCGAGTTCGGCCAGGTGCTCAAACGTCCAGCGCAGCGCCTGCGCGCTGTCCTGCAGAAACACCGGGTATCGGACCTCAGGGCTGAGCCGGTAGTCAGCCACGGCCACGGCGATGCCGCGCGAGGCCAGGGCCTCGCCAACAAAGCGGTAGCTGGCGCGCTCGCCGGTGGTCCAGCTGCCGCCGTAGAAGAAGACGACGACCGGGCCGGGTTGGCGCCGGCCCAGCGGCAGATACAGGTCGAGTTGCTGACGGCCATCAGTGCCATAAGAGACACTGGCGCGCAAGGTGTAGCTGTCACTTGGCACCAGAGCATTGAGCGCGCCCGATGCCGAGCAACCCGCCAGGGCACCTGTTCCGAGTGCCGAAAACAGGCCAAGCCAGCCGCGCCGGGAGATGAAATGGTTGAGAATACGCATGCAGTGACTACGCCGCCGGGGCGCAGGCAGATTCAGACCCGGTCAGGCCTGGCCGGAAGCGCCGTCAATCTGCGCCTGTTTTTATAGCTACTTGCGCCCGTCCAGAAAGGGCTGGGGCCTTATTTCTTAGGTGGCCCGGCAGATCTTGAGCATGTTGGTTCCCCCCGGCGCGCCCATGGGTTCGCCGCAGGTGATGGCGTAAATGTCACCGCTGGTAACGATGCCACGCTTTTTCAGGTCCGCCTCCGCGTCGCCGAGCGCCATGTCGCGCTCCACGCGCTGGTCCATCAGCAGAGGGCTGACATTGCGGTAAAGCGCCATTCTGCGCTGGGTAGCCCGTTTGGGCGTGAGTGCATAGATCGGGATGTGGATGCGGTGGCGGCTCATCCAAAGGGCGGTCGAGCCAGAGTCGGTCAGCGCAACGATGGCCTTGCAGCCCAGGTGGTGGGCTGTGAACAGCGCGCCCATGGCAATCGACTGGTCAATACGCGAAAAGGTCATGCCGGTGAAATCTGCGTCCAGCTTCACGTCCTCGGCCTTCTCGGCTTCGGCGCAGATATTGGCCATCTCGATGATGGTCTCCAGCGGGTAACGGCCAGCCGCGGTTTCAGCCGAGGTCATGACGGCGTCGGTGCCGTCGAGCACCGCGTTGGCCACGTCGCTGACCTCGGCGCGCGTCGGCACCGGGTTGGTGATCATGGACTCCATCATGTGGGTGGCAGTTATAACCACCTTGTCGAGCTCGCGCGCCATGCGGATCATGCGTTTTTGCAGCGCCGGCACAGCGGCATTGCCGACCTCAATGGCCAGGTCGCCGCGCGCCACCATGATGCCATCGCTGGCCTTGCAGATCGCCTCCAGGTTGGGGATCGCCTCGGCCCGCTCGATCTTGGCGATCAGCCCCGGCTTATGGCGCCACTCGGCGCCGGCCACGTTGCACAGCTGGCGCGCCATTTCCATGTCGCTAGCGTTTTGCGGAAAGCTCACCGCCACGTAGTCGGCCTGGAAACTCATTGCGGTGCGGATGTCCTCCATGTCCTTGGCGGTCAGCGCCGGCGCGGTCAGGCCACCGCCCTGCTTGTTGATGCCCTTGTTGTTGGACAACACGCCGCCGATCTTGACGGTGGCATGCACCTGCTCACCCTTGACGGCGTCGACCGTCATGACGATCAGGCCGTCGTTGAGCAGGAGGGTGTCGCCGGCTTTCACGTCGCGCGGCAACTCCTTGTAGTCCAGGCCCACGCCGTGGATGTCGCCGGGCTCGGTGCGCGAAGCGTCGAGCACGAACTTCATGCCGATTTCGAGCTGCACCTTGCCCTCGGCAAACTTGCCGACGCGAATTTTCGGGCCCTGCAGGTCGGCCATGATGGCAACCTCGCGTCCGACGCGCGTGGCCGCCTCGCGGACCAGTTTGGCGCGGTCAATGTGGTCCTGCGCCGTGCCGTGGCTGAAGTTCAGCCGCACGCAATTGACGCCGGCGCGGATCATCTGTTCGAGCAGGGCCGGATCGCTGGAGGCGGGGCCGAGGGTGGCAACAATTTTGGTTCCGCGACGCTGCGTATTCATGGCTGTCTCCTGTAATTTAGTTTCTGATTTTCACACGAAAAGGTTGTAAGCCGGTTACCACGGCGTTACCCACGCGCCGCTTGTGGCCGCACCGCCACCGGGATCGGCTACAAACAACCGGCGACTGCCTGCACGGGTGTTGATCCTGGTCAGCGTCTTGCCGTGGTGCAGCCCCTAGGATGTCAAGATCAGCTTGCGAACCCACGCGGCGCCAGAACGGCTTCGCCAGGCGACCCCCCCTTCAATTGTTTGTTTGCCCATGACAACTCCTTCTGAGATCACCGCGACCGAATCCACGTTTCCACAACCCCTGCAGGGCAGCGCTCCGCTGCCGCATCGCAAGGTCATCCGCTCCTGGTTGTTGCCGCTCGCGGGCCGGAGCAGCTGGCGCGCCCTGTCCTTGCTGGCCTTCGACGGTTTGCTGCTGGCCGGGCTGATGAGCGGTGTGCTGCTGTTCGAACCGCTCTGGCTCAAGGTGCTGTGCGGACTGGGGACTGGCTTTGTCACCGGCCGGCTGTTTGTCATCGGTCACGACGGCTGCCACCAGAGCCTGACACCGCACCGCCGGCTCAACCGCTGGCTCGCGCGCATCGCCTTTTTGCCCTCGCTGACGGCCTACAGCCTCTGGGACGTGGGCCACAACGTGGTGCATCATGGCTTCACCAACCTCAAGGGCGTGGACTTTGTCTGGGCACCGCTGACGCAGCGCGAGTTCAACATGCTGACGCCGACGGGCCGCCTGTTGCAGCGTATCTACCGCAGTGGCTGGGGCCCGGGCCTGTATTACATGGTCGAGATCTGGTGGAAAAAAATGATGTTTCCGCGTCGGTCCAGTATGGGCAAAACCTATCGCGCGGTTTTCGCCTGGGACTGCCTGCTGGTCAGTGTGTTCGCCGTGCTTTGGGTGGCGGCGCTGGTGGTAGCCGCCCTTGCGACGGACCAGTCGGTCGCGCTGCTGCTGGGTCTGGGTTTTGCCCTGCCCTTGTTCTTCTGGTTCAACATGATGGGGTTTGTGATCTACGGCCACCACACCCACGTGAAGGTGTCGTGGCACGACGACCGCGCCGCCTGGCAACGCGCCCAGCCGTTTGTCTCGACCACGGTGCACCTGACCTTTCCGCTGCAGATCGGTGCCGTGCTGCACCACATCATGGAGCACACCGCCCACCACGTGGACATGAGCATCCCGCTGTACAAGCTCAAGGAAGCACAGAAGGTGCTGGAAGACTCGTTGCCGGGTCGCATCGTGATCCAGCGTTTTTCCTGGCGATGGTATTTCGACACGGCGCGCGCCTGCAAGCTCTACGACTTCACACGCCACTGCTGGACCGACTTTTCGGGCCGTGCAACCAGCCCGCCGCGCCTGCAGCCAGTGTGAGCCGGGACGCAAAATATACAAGCCAAATCGGGGATCGGCCCTTGTCTGTCTTGCGTTAACAGCTATTAAAACTATAGCAAATTAACCTGTGGCGCGCTGCTGCAGGATCTCGAAGGCCGGCAGGGTTTTGCCCTCCAGCACTTCCAGGAAAGCACCCCCGCCGGTAGAGATGTAGCCCACGTCTTTCTCGATGCCATATTTGGCAATCGCCGCCAGCGTATCGCCGCCGCCAGCAATGCTGAACGCGGGGCTGGCGGCAATCGCCTCGGCAATCGCCCGGGTGCCGCCTTCAAAAGCGGCGAACTCGAACACGCCAACCGGGCCGTTCCAGACAATCGTGCCGGCCGCCATCAGTTGCGCGGCCAGCTGCTTTGCGGTCTGCGGGCCGATGTCCAGAATCAGGTCGTCGTCCGCCACCCCGTCAGCGGCCTTGACCGTGGCCGGCGCATCGGCCGAAAAGGTTTTGGCTGTCACCACATCGACCGGGATCGGCACCTCGGCGCCGCGCGCTTTCATGGCTGCCATCACGGCCCGGGCTTCATCGAGCAACTCGCGCTCGGCCAGACTTTTACCGATAGGCAACCCATTGGCCAGCATGAAGGTGTTGGCAATGCCGCCGCCAACAATCAGCTGGTCCACCTTGCCGGCCAGTGCCTTGAGGATAGTCAGTTTGGTCGAGACCTTGCTGCCGGCCACGATCGCCACCAGCGGGCGCTTGGGGTTGGCCAATGCCTTGGAGATCGCGTCCATCTCGGCGGCCAGCAGCGGGCCAGCGCAGGCGATGGGGGCGAACTTCGCAATGCCGTAAGTCGAGGCTTCGGCGCGGTGCGCCGTGCCGAAAGCGTCGTGCACGAAGATGTCGCAAAGTGCGGCCATCTTGCGCGCCAGCGCCTCGTCGTTTTTCTTTTCGCCCTTGTTGACGCGGCAGTTCTCCAGCAGCACCAGCTCGCCGGGCGACACCTCCACGCCGTCGACCCAGTTGGACTTCAGCGGCACCTCGCGACCCATTAGTTCGCCCAGGCGCCGGGCCACTGGCGCAAGTGAATCTTCGGGCTTGAACGCGCCCTCGGTCGGTCGGCCCAGGTGCGAGGTCACCATCACCGCCGCGCCAGCGCCAAGGGCCATCTGAATGCAGGGAATGGAAGCCCGGATACGCGTGTCTTCGGTGATGTGGCCGGCCTCGTCCTGCGGAACATTCAGGTCAGCGCGAATGAACACGCGCTTGCCCTTGACGAGGCCCTGGGCGCAAAGATCGGAAAAGCGGATGAAGTTCATGGGGGCTCGCAATGGAAGTGGTGATCGAGGTGCGCAAAGCATCGAATTGTAGGTGCCTCACCGTGCGCCTTTGCCCCTGCCAGCCGGGGCCGCGGGCCCGGCTTCGCCGGCCCGCAGGGGCAGCGCAGTGCGCGAAGCGACAAGCGTGGGGGCTCTATCTGCTACCAATTCAAGCCGACATGCAGCGGCAAGTACACCGCCATGCCGGCCACGATGGTACCGAGCACGCCTCGGCGCCAGAAAAACCAGGCGGCGCCGGCCAGCGCGGCGAAAACGCGTGCGTCCCACCAGGTAGTGATCAGCGCGCCCTGACTCATGACGATCTCGGGCGCGATGACCGCGGCCAGCGCGGCAATCGGCGCGTAGTGCAGCCCGCGCTGGGCCCAATCCGGCAGGGTCCAGGGTTTGCTGGACAGGAAGAAGAAGGAGCGTGTGATCACTGTGACCACGGCCATGCCAAGAATGGTGTACACGGTCCAGGCGTCGGTCTGCATCATGCGGTCTTCTCCGATTTCGGCAGGTCCGAGCCCGGTTTACCGGGTTTTTCGAGCATCAGGCACACCGCCACGGCCGCCGCAATCCCCACCAGGATATTGAGCTTGAGCGGCAGGGCAAAAGCCGCCACCGCCGCTGCGCCAGCCACGCCGGCAGACACCAGGCGCAACGGGCTACTGGCCAGCGACAGCGTGATGCCGAGCAACGCCAGAATGCCCGCAAAACCCAGCCCCCAATGCAGCGGCACCGCGTTGGCCATCGCAATGCCCAAGAGGCTGGGCACTACCCAGGCCACCCATGTGACGGCGCAGTTGCCCGCCAGGCTGGCTTCCTGCGCGCGCAGGCTCAGCAGGTCGTCGGGCGGCACCGGCTGCGGATGGCGGGCGGTGAACATCACATAGCTCAGGTCGGTCGTGAAGTAACCGCCGGCCATACGGCGCCACAGGGGCTGATGCATCATGTAAGGACGCAGGTGAGCGCTGAAGACAACAAAGCGCAGGTTCACGCAGGCGGCGGTCGCCAGAACCACCCACATGGGCGCACCGGCCACAATCAGCGGCACCGCCGCCAGTTGCGAACTGCCGGCAAAAACCACCAACGTCATCAGCACACACTCGAACACGCTCAGCCCCGACTTGATCATGGCCACACCGGTCATCAGCCCCCAAGCCGCGGTACCGGCTGCAATCGGCGCCATGTCCCGCGCACCTCGCAGAAACTCCGGGTGACGCCAGAGAGGCTCTTTCAGGCTGTTCAAGGCGCAGCCTCCGGCTGATCTGGTCCGAAAACCATGCCGGGTGCCAGTGCAAACCCGCGCAGGAACTGCGCCGCGTCCAGCGCCTTGCCGCCCGGTTTTTGCAGGCGCGTCAGTCGCAACACGCCATCTGCGGCGGCGACATCCACACCAAAATCGCCGACAGCGAGGACTTGTCCGGGAGACGCATGCGCAGGCAGGGGCTGCGGCAACACCGCTGCCGTCCATATCTTGAGGATTTCGCCAGCGACCGGGCTGGCTGCGACCGGAAAAGGATTGAAGGCGCGGATACGCCGCTCGATCACAGCCGCACTTTCAGCCCAGTCGATAGCAGCCTCGTGTTTTTCTATCTTGTGGGCGTAGCTGATGCCCTGCGCCGGTTGTGGGACTGGCGACAACCCGCCGCAGGCTGCCAGCTCCAGCGCCTCGACCATCAGGCGACCGCCCAGGACCGCCAGCCGGTCATGCAGGCTTGCCGTGGTATCTACGGCAGCGATGGCAAGCTTTTGAACCAGCAGCATGTCGCCAGTGTCCAGGCCTGCGTCCATCTGCATGATGGTGATACCGGTCTGGCTGTCGCCCGCTTCGATGGCGCGGTGGATGGGAGCGGCACCGCGCCAGCGGGACAGCAGCGAGGCATGGATGTTGAAGCACCCCAGCCTGGGCGCTGTGAGCACCCACTGCGGCAGGATCAGCCCGTAGGCGGCGACCACCATCGCATCGGCCTGCACCGCCCTTATAGCTTCGCGCGCCGCCGAAGCATCCTGCGGGTACTTGCCGTCCAGCCTCAGACTGCGCGGCTGGGCCACGGACAAGTTTTTCTCAAGGGCAAACTGTTTGACGCTGGACGCCTGAAGCTTCATGCCACGCCCGGCCGGGCGGTCTGGCTGAGTCAGGACGAGAGCGACCTCAAAGCCGGCGGCGTGGAGTTCCGCCAGGGCCACGCGGGCGAATTCAGGGGTACCGGCAAAAATAATGCGCATCAGGGGATTTTCGCCGACGGCCAAGGTCGAAAGAGGCGTCAAAGAAATTTTCAATGGGTCAAGGTTTTGCCGCCCATCGGATTGTGAGGCGAGCGCAAAGACTACAAATACCTGCAGAGGCCGCAGAACCGGCTCCGAGCCTGCCTCGGCAGGTTTGGACAGGCACCAGAAGCGAAGCCTCTGGCGAGCGGCGGCCTGCAAGGTTCAGGGAGCCAGGCGAAGCGAGCACCCGTGGGGGCTAACTCTCTTCTTTTTTCTGTTTAAGCATCTTGGTCTTGATGCGGTTGCGCTTGAGTGGCGACAGGTATTCAACAAACACCTTGCCCATCAAGTGGTCCATCTCGTGCTGCACACACACCGCCAGCAAGCCCTCAGCGCTGTGGGTCTGCTGCTTGCCGTCCAGGTCCAGTCCTTGCACCTTGATGGCGCTGGCGCGCTCCACGCCGTCATACACCCCGGGCACCGACAGGCAGCCCTCGTCGTTGACTTGCGTTTCGGAACTGGCCCAGATGATCTCGGGATTGATCAGCACCAGGGGCTGGTCGCGGCCTTCACTGACATCGATGACGACCAGGCGCTCATGGACATTGACCTGGCTGGCGGCCAGACCGATGCCCTCGGCGGCGTACATGGTTTCCAGCATGTTGGCCACCAGGGTGCGAATGCGTGCGTCCACCGAGGCCACAGGGTTGGCCACCGTGTTCAGGCGCGGGTCAGGATATCGAAGAATGGTGAGTTGGGTCATGGGCAAACAATCAGATGTCGCTATTTTCGCTAATTTTCGCTAATTTTCAGCATCCGGGTCATTGTGAAATCGCATATTCGTTGCCTAATCAAGGGCTTAAGTACAAAATCGCTAGTGATTTATCAAGTTACAAACACGGCGTCGGGGCCCCGCAACCCAGGCCGCGCCAGCCCCAAGGGCCTCAAGATGCAAACTATGTCTGGTCGTTTCAGTCAAATTTCAATGGCGGCAGCGATGCTGGTATGCACAGCAGGCCTGCATGCTCAGAATTTCCCCATCACCCCCGGTCAGCGCGCTATAGCCACCCAGGTGGCCCAGACCGGCGTGCCCCTGGCCGACCTGTCGCCGACCGCTCCGGACGAATACACCGTCAAACGCGGCGATACCTTGTGGGCGATCTCGGGCATGTTTCTTAAAAGCCCGTGGCGCTGGCCGGAGCTTTGGGGCATGAACCTCGAAGACATCCGCAACCCGCACCGCATTTACCCCGGCCAGCAGCTGTACCTGGACAAATCCAACGGCCGCGCCACCTTGCGCACCCGGCGCGGTGCCGACGGCGCGTCCGGCGACACGGTGCGGGTTTCGCCCCGCACCCGTTACGAATCCCTGGCTGACGCCGCGGTCCCCACGCTGTCGCCACAGGCCATCGAGCCCTTTCTTTCCGAAGCGCTGATTGTTGACGAGGTGGCCTTTGCCACCGCCCCCCGCATCGTGGCCACCCAGGAAGGCCGGGTCCTGCTCAGCCGCGGTGACCGCGCCTATGCGCGCGGCGCCTACAGCAGCAAGGACGGCGGCACGCCGCTGAGCGACGCCAAAGGCCAACCCATCGATTACCGGGTTTTCCGCAATGCCACCCCTCTGAAAGACCCGAGCACCGGTGAAATCCTCGGTTACGAGGCCCAGTTTGTCGGCAAGGCCGAGCTGGTGCGCGGCGAAACGACAGCCAGCGCCACCGGCAAGGACGGCAAGGTATCGACCGAGATTGTCCCCGCCACCATTGACATCGTGGTAGCCAAGGAAGAAATGCGTATCGGCGACCGGCTGGTCGCGGAGCCGCCGCGTGAACTGCTCAGTTACGTGCCGCGCGCTCCATCCTCGCCCATCGACGGGCAAATCGTCTCGATTTACGGAAGTGCCGTTCGGTTTGCGGCCGGCAATCAGGTCGTGGTGATCAACCGTGGCAGCCGGGACGGCCTGGAGCGGGGGCACGTGATGGCGATACTGCAAAGTGGCGTCCAAATGACGGATCGCACCGACTCCCCCCGGACGCAGATCAGGCTGCCCAATGAACGAAACGGTCTGCTGATCGTTTTCCGCACTTTCGAAAAACTGTCCTACGCCCTGGTCCTGCAGGTCAGCGACGGCGCAAAAGTAGGCGACCGCGTCGTCAACCCCAACTAAGCCTCAGCGGTTCGTGTCAACGCTGAGCGCCCCAGAGTATGGAAGCCGCTGAACTTGGCGCCTGGTTGCGGCTGGCGCTGACACCCGGCCTGGGCAATACCGCCTCGCGCAAGCTGCTGGCTGCGTTCGGCTCGGCGCAGGCCATTTTTCAGCAGTCCGCCATCACGCTGCGCCAGCTGGGCTCGGACAAGCTGGCTGACGCCCTGCTAACCGAGCCCGAGCCCTGGGCCGCGCAATTGCAGGCGACGCTGGCTTGGCTGGATGGCGCGGACAACCGGCGGATCGTGACACTGGGCGATGCGGGCTACCCGTCCGCCCTGCTGGACATCGAAGACCCACCCTCCATGCTGTATATGCTTGGTGCCTTTGATACACGGGCGCAAGCAGCGATCAAAAGCGGAGCGCTGTGTCTCGCGATGGTGGGCAGCCGCAACCCGACGCCGCAGGGCGAAAGCAATGCCCGGCAATTTGCGAGAGTGTTCGGCGCGGCGGATCTCTGCGTGGTGTCCGGCCTGGCGCTTGGCGTGGATGGTGCAGCCCACGACGGCGCCTTGCTGGGCGGGGGAACGACCATCGCAGTCGTTGGCACCGGGCTGGACCGGGTGTACCCGAAAAAGCACCTGGACCTGGCGCACCGGATTGCGCAGGACGGCCTGATCATCAGTGAGTTCCCCCTCGGAACGCCGCCTCTGACTGCCAATTTTCCCAAGCGAAACCGGATTATCTCCGGGCTGTCCCAGGGGACGCTGGTGGTCGAAGCTGCCCTGAAATCGGGCTCGCTGATCACCGCACGACTGGCCGCCGAACAGGGTAAGGATGTATTTGCCATCCCTGGCTCCATCCATTCCCCGCAATCACGCGGCTGCCACGCCCTGATCAAGCAGGGCGCCAAGCTGGTCGAGTCGGCCCAGGACGTGCTCGAAGAACTCCACCTTGCCTACGCACCCGGCAGTGCGGGCGATGACCCGAAAAATGGCGCAGACCTCGCGGAGAACCCACTTTTGTCGGCCATGGGTTTTGAGCCCGTCAGCCTGGACGCATTGCAGGCGCGCACCGGCCTGGCGACACCCGCGCTGCAGGGCCAGTTGCTGGAGCTGGAGATGGCCGACGAGGTCGCCCGGCTGCCGGGCGGGCTGTTTCAGCGCATGTCCCTCGGTTGACGACGGCGTCGCAGGCCGGCCAGGCGCGCCCGGCCTTAACTGCGTTATATTGGGCGCATGTTTGAAGTGCTGGTGTATGTTTACGAAAATTATTGGCAAGGCGACGCCTGCCCCGAGCTGCACCAACTGAGCCGCAAACTCACCGCCGTCGGGTTTGAGGCGGAAGAGATCCAGGCCGCGATGGTCTGGCTCAACGGCCTCAACATTGCCGCCCAGAACACCCAGCTGGGCCTGCCAAAGGCCGCTTCGGCGACCAGCAGCCAGACTCCCGCGCCCTCCGCCGCCCCACACGGATTTCAGCCCCAGTCCGCAGCCAGTTTGCGGGTCTATTCTGTGGCGGAACAGGAGCACCTGGGCGCTCAAGCCCTGGGCTTTGTGAGCTTTCTCGAATCTTCAGGCGTGCTGCCGCCACACATGCGCGAAATTGTCATGGACCGCGCCATGGCCGCGCCTGGCGACCCGCTGGCGCTGGATGACCTGAAAATCATCGTGCTGATGGTGTACTGGAGCTTTGGCGAAGAGCCTGATGCCCTGGTGCTCGATGAGCTTTGCGACGACGCGGACTTCCGCGTAGCGCATTAAATAGAGCCCCCACGCTCCCCACTCCGTGTGGTTCGCTGCCCCCCGAGGGGGCTGGCCTTGCTTGGGGCGGCCCGGCGCTGGCGGCCCCGCCCCCACGCTCCCCACTTCGTGTGGTTCGCTGCCCCCCGAGGGGGCTGGCCTTGCTTGGGGCGGCCCAGCGCTGGCGGCCCCGCCCCCACGCAGTGAGCAACCGTGGGGGCTCTTTTCTTCACCAGCCGGGGCCGAAGATCTGGCTTCGGTAGTCCGCAGGCGCAGCGGCCCCCTCGGGGGGCAGGGAGCTACACGCAGTGCGCGACCGTGGGGGCCATATTTACCCTAGCAGACGCTCCGGGTTGGCGTCCAGCTTGGCCAGCGCATCGCGGGTTGCGCGCACGGTCAGCGCCTCTTCTTCGGTCGGCACCAGCAGGCCGGCTTGCAGATAGGCCGCCAGGCGGCGCGCCTGGATCAGGAAATTGCGCCCGTCGGCCGAGGCAAACAAATGCAATTGCTTGCGTTCACTGCGCCAGGCGAACTGCACATGGCTGACCTGGCCGTTGTGGTCCAGGCTGAACCAGGCGCCCACCTGCAGCTCCTGCGCCCAGCTGCGCATGGCATCGCTCGGCCGGCTGCCGCCATCGGCAATGACAGCCAAATCGGAAGCATCGATCCCTATCATCATGACCAGGTTTTCAGCGTCCAGCGGCAAGTCGCCCACGTCTTCATCGGACAGGTAGTCCTCCAGGTTCGCCAGGCGCTTGGCCATCTCGTCAATGCGCTCGTTCGAAATCGCATCGGTTTTCGACATGAAGGCGTCGGCCAGTGTCTCGCTGATGATTTTGAGGTGCTGGTCCTGGACCGGCGTGCCCATGCCCAGCATGGACATGCCCATCCGCAGCATCTGCAGCAGCTTGGGCAAATCAGCGATTACCCGCGCGCGGTCATTGCGGTTTGGCTTGGCACTCGCCGCCCAGACCAGATCGGCGGCGGCCTGCTTGAGGGTGATCGTGTCCTTGTGCTGGGGGCCGTTCTTCATGGCGGCGACAGCCAACACCTCGGCCCAGATCTTGAACAGGAACTCGCGGATCTGCTCCCGTACCGGCATGTCGTTGAGCATGTTGCGCATCTCGATGGTGTACTGGATGGCCATGGTCTCTTTTTGCTCAAGCTGCTGGGCCACGGTGACCACACGTGCCGCGCTGCCCTGCTCGGAGAGAAACTTCGACAGAAACTTCTGGAATTCGTCATACACCAGCTGGAACACCCGGCGGCCGGTCTCGGGGTATTGCTCGATTACCTGCACCACACGCTTGACTTCAATTTCGAGCGCGCTGCCCGACACGGTTGCGTCAAATCCCAGTACGCAGGAGCCCATGCGGTCAATCAGCCGGCGCGCGGGGTGTTGCAGGGAGCCAAAAAATTCAGGCTCGGAAATCGCCACACGCAGCACCGGCATCTGCAGCCGGGCAAACCACAGACGCATTGCAGGAGGAATACGGTCTTCCGCCAGGATGCTCTGAAACATCAGCGCCACGATTTCAATCGTGGCTTTTTCGCTCGATGTGGATGCGGCCTGTTTGAGCGCTCTGGTGCGCTGACGCATCGCGCCAGCGGCCTCCTCGACCTCTGCCGCGCCGTAAACTTGGCCCGGCGCATCAACCATGGGACCTTCGTAAATGCTCTCGCCCTCAGCCCCGCCCTCGCCCCCAACGGAGGATGGCTTGGCCAGGGCCCGCGCCAGCTGCGGCGAGGGTTGCTGAATATGGGTATGGTCAAACTCCACCGCATGGTCTGACAGCAGGCGCTTGAGATGGCCCATGACGCCCTGGGCCCGCATGCGCACCCGCGCCAGCGGCGAGGTGCCGGTTTGCATCCGCGTTTCGTCCTGGGCGTCGTGCCTGCTTGCACCCGCCTCAGGCCCGCCGCTGTTGCGGCCGGTGCTGACGCCACCTCTCGCTCCACCTCCACCTCCACCTCCACCTCCGCCTCCACCCGCGCCCCCGCCCCGCCCACCAGCCGCCCCACCGCCAGAGCCGTCCGATGAACCTCGTCCGCCGGCCCGGCCCCCACCGCCGCCCGATCCCGTTGAGCGGCCAGCGCCTGATCCTGATCCTGATCCTGATCCTGATCCTGATCCTGATCCTGATCCTGATCCCGATCCTGATCCCGATCCTGATTCCGATCCTGAATCCGATCCTGAATCGGAACCCGGTCCACTTGCTGTATCCCATCCCGTATCCGACCCAGCGCCATGACCGCCTGAGCCGCCGTTGCCCTGGCTGCCGTCATGGCGTCCATTGCTTGGCGCCGACAAGGAGGCGCGTGCGCTGGCCGATGCGCTCGCCGGTTTGGCCGGCTTGCCCGTAGACGCGGAAGGCACCGCAGAGGGGGTGCGTTTGACCAAGGCCCGCCGGTCAATGTCCACCATGACGTTTGCCTTGATCAGGAATTCATTGGCTGCCCGGTAAGCTTCCAGCAAGTGGGTGGTCAGCCGCAACTGGATCAGATCCTGGACAATCAGCCACAACTCCCGAGAAAGAGGCGCCAATGTCCATTGCTCCACCAGGTTTTGCGACAGGACCTCGGGCCGGAGAATGTCCTCCTTGGCAAGTTCAGGCACGCCCTCCAGACCCTGAATGCGCAGGCGCAAATCGTTGAGCTCCCAGCTGGCACTGTCCAGCAGCCGCAAGGCAAGCCGCGAGGCGAGGATCTTGTTCTCCATGACCTCGTTACCCATCAACTCGAACTTTCCGCTGTCCAGCGGCATGGAGGCGGTGGCCGGCGGCGCAAGCAGCGCTTTTTTCCAGGCCTCCATCGTGGCGTTGACCCAAATGGTTTCGTTTTCCTGAAACGAGATCCAGCCGTCGCGGCGGTCCTGCGTCTCGCGGGCATTTCCGGCCTCATCCATCGCTGCGGACAAGCGCGCCTTGATCTCGGCAGCCAGGGGCGGCATCACGCCTGCGGCAAAGGCGACAAACTGCTCCCGCGCCTGGCGTGCCAGACGAAGGTCCTGTTTGTTGTTTGCAGCCACGGCCGTGTCAGTTGTTGTGCGGATGCTTAGACCGTGGCTCCGGCATTGGGATCGTTCGGGTCGTCCTTTTTGCCCATCGGCTTGACCAGGTCTTCGCGCTTGATGCCCAGCCACATCGCAATGGCCGCAGCCACGAAGACAGAGGAATAGATGCCGAACAGGATGCCGATGGTCAGCGCCAGCGCGAAATAAAACAGCGTCGGCCCGCCAAAAAGCAGCATGGACAGCACCATGATCTGGGTGGAGCCATGGGTGATGATGGTGCGGCTGATGGTGGACGTGATCGCGTTGTCGATGATCTGCTCGGTATCCATCTTGCGATAACGCCGGAAATTCTCGCGAATCCGGTCAAAAATCACCACCGACTCATTGACTGAATAACCGAGCACCGCCAGCACCGCGGCCAGCACTGCTAGTGAAAACTCCCACTGAAAAAATGCAAAAAATCCAAGGATGATGATGACATCATGCAAATTGGCAATGATGGCGGCAACCGCATACTTCCACTCAAAGCGCAAAGCCAGGTAAATCATGATGCCAACCACCACCATGGCCAGCGCCTTCAGGCCATCCTGGACCAGCTCTTCCCCCACCTGCGGTCCGACAAACTCCGTGCGGCGCAGCACGATCTGGGGATCTCCGGCCTTCAGGGCCTCCATCACCCGGTCGCTCTGCTGGGCGGTGGTCACGCCTTTTTGTGCCGGCAGGCGGATGATGACGTCACGCGTTGTTCCGAAATTCTGCACCTGTACATCGGTAAACCCGAGGCTGGCCACGGTGCCGCGTACCTTTTCAACATCGGCGGGCTGTGAATAACTTACTTCCATCACCGTGCCACCGGTGAACTCCACCGAAAGGTGCAGGCCGCGGGAAAACAGGAAAACCACGGCCAGCACAAAGGTCGTGAAGGAAATCACGTTGAAGATCAGGGCATGCCGCATGAACGGAATGTCCTTGCGGATTTTGAAAAACTCCATGACGTCCTCTCCTTTTTATTCTGTTGTCTAGCCAGCCGATGCGGCGGACTTGCCGGTCTTGGCCGGCATACCGGCATTGCCGGCCGGCCGCCAGACGGTCCCAATGGACACGGATTTGAGCTTCTTTTGCCGACCGTACCAGAGATTGACCAGCCCGCGCGAGAAAAACACCGCCGAGAACATGCTGGTCAGGATGCCAATGACGTGCACCACCGCAAAACCACGCACCGGTCCCGAGCCGAAGGCCAGCAGGGCCAGACCGGCGATCAGCGTGGTGATGTTGGAGTCCAGAATGGTGGCCCAGGCTCGTTCGTAGCCGGTGTGAATGGCGGCCTGCGCCGAAGCGCCGTTGCGCAACTCCTCGCGCACCCGCTCATTGATCAGCACATTGGAGTCAATCGCCATGCCCAGGGCCAGCGCCATGGCCGCCATACCGGGCAGGGTAAGCGTCGCCTGCAACATGGACAGAATCGCCACCAGCAGCATCAGGTTCACCGCCAGCGCCAGGCCGGAAAACAGTCCGAACAACATGTAGTACCCGGCCATGAAGGCCACGATGACCAGGAAACCCCAGGCCACGCTCTGGAAGCCCTTGGAAATGTTTTCTGCGCCCAGGCTGGGGCCTATGGTGCGCTCTTCAATGATCTCCATGGGCGCAGCCAGCGACCCGGCGCGCAGCAGAAGCGCCAGATCAGCGGCTTCGTTGACGCTCATGGAACCGGAAATCTGGAAGCGGTTACCCAGCTCGCTTTGGATCACCGGGGCCGTCAGCACTTCGCCCTTGCCCTTTTCAAACAGCACGATGGCCATGCGTTTTTTGACATTTTCACGGCTGGTGTCGCGCATGATGCGGCCACCCTTGGCGTCCACCGTCAGGTCAACCTTGGGCTGCTGGCTTTGCGAGTCAAAGCCGGGCTGCGCATCGGTCAGGCTTTCACCCGTCAGGATCACCTGTTTTTTGACAATCACGGCGCGGCCGTCACGCTCGAGGAAACGCTCGGACCCGAAAGGCACGGCTCCGGAGCCGGCTTCGGCAGCGCGGCCTTCGCTGCTTTCATCAACCAGTCGCATTTCCAGCGTGGCGGTGCGCCCCAGGATGTCCTTGGCCTTGGCCGTGTCCTGCACGCCGGGCAACTGCACCACGATGCGGTCCAGCCCCTGCTGCTGAATCACCGGCTCGGCCACACCCAGCTCGTTAATGCGGTTGTGCAAGGTGACCATGTTCTGCTTGAGGGCCTGCTCCTGCACCAGGCGGGCCGCCTCGGGCTTGATGCGGGCGCTGAGCTTGTAGTTCGCGCCGTCAGGCGTTTCCACTGACTGAAGATCGGGAAACTGGTCCTGCAAGACGCGCCTGGCGGCTTCTAGCGCGGCGGTGTCGCGGAACTTGACTTCGATGGCCTGGCCGTTGCGGTTGATGCCGCTGTGACGGATATTTTTCTCGCGCAACTCCAGCCGGAGGTCGCCGGCCAGGGACTCTGCTTTTTTGGTCAGCGCTGCCTGCATATCCACCTGCAGCATGAAATGCACGCCGCCGCGCAAATCAAGGCCCAGGTACATGGGCCGGGCGTTCAGCGCCGTCAGCCACGCCGGGGAGCGCGACAGCAAATTGAGCGCCACGATGTAGGACGGCGCGGCAGGGTCGGGCGACAGCGCTTTTTCTATCGCATCCTTGGCCTTGAGTTGCGTGTCTGTGTCGCCAAAACGCGCCTTGACCGAGGTGGCGTCAAAATTCACCGCCTCGGGGACGATGTTGGCGTCCTTCAGTGCCAGCTCGACGCGCGCGACGGTCGTGCTGTCTATCTTGACGCTGCTTTTGGCACCGGAAACCTGCACCGCAGGCGCCTCGCCAAAAAAATTGGGCAGCGTGTACAGAGCGGCAATCAACAACGCGACGACGATGATCGCGTACTTCCAGACCGGATAACGATTCATGAGCGTACTGTTCCTGGGAAACGGGGGACTGGAGGGGCCGGCACCTGCCGGCCCAAAAAAACGGGCTTTTGCTTACTTGATGCTGCCCTTGGGCAGGACCTGGACGATGGCGCTGCGCTGCAACTGGACTTCGACGCCGTTCCCGATTTCGACGCCCAGGTAGGCCTCGCCCATCTTTGTGACCTTGCCCAGCAGGCCGCCAGCCGTCACCACTTCGTCGCCCTTGGCCAAGGCATCAATCATGGCGCGGTGCTCTTTCTGCTTTTTCATCTGTGGGCGGATCATCACAAAGTAAAGCACCACAAACATCAGCACCAGCGGCAGCATGCTGGTGAGCGAAGACATCATGCCGCCTTCGGCAGCAGCAACAGGGGCGGTTTGGGCAAACGCAGAAGAAATAAACACGGCAGACTCCACAACAATGGTAAGACGCCCCGGGGTGACCACGGGGCGCAAAGGGCCTGATTGTATGCGGCCAGCTCCAGATCAAAGTTGTAACCCGCGTCTTGGCGGGGGCTCTTTGGGCATAGATTCCGCGCTGCCGGCCAAAACCGGCGCTTTTACGGTAGCCCGTCCTGGGTCAGGCGGCCATTTGCTGCCGGCCCGCCGCCGCTTCCCGGAAGGTCGTCATGGCCGCTGCCCATTGCTGTTGCGCCTGCAGGGCATGGCGCGCCTTGACATGGCCGTAACCCTTGATGAGCTCGGGAATGCGGGCGACCTCGACAGCCGCAGCATGGTTGCCGGCATCCAGGGTTCGCAGCAGTTCCTCGATGCTGGCAAGGTACTGGGCGATCAGCGCCCGCTCCATTTTGCGTTCTTCGGTCCGGCCAAACGGGTCCAGCGCAGTGCCGCGCAGGCCCTTGAGCCTGGCCAGCACCCTGAAAGCCGTCAGCATCCAGGGGCCGAATTTCTGCTTCTGCAACTCGCCCTTGTCGTTGGTTTTGGCGATCATGGGCGGCGCCAGGTGGTAGTTGAGCTTGAAGTCGCCTTCGAACATCGCGCCGACCTTGTCATGGAAGCTGCGGTCGGTGTGCAGCCGCGCCACCTCGTACTCGTCCTTGTAGGCCATCAGCTTGAACAGGTATCTGGCGACGCTCTGGGCCAGCAGCGTTTTGCCCAAGACCGATTCGGCCTGCTGCACACGGTTCACAAAGCTTTCATAACGCTGGGCATAAGCCGCGTTCTGGTAGTCCGTGAGGAAAGCCACGCGGCGCGCCACCAGGTCCGCCAGGCCCTGGCGCGGGGCCGGCATGGCGATGACCTGCGCCGACGCAAACAGCCTTTCAACCGAGGGCAAATCGTGCGCGGCACGGCGGCCCCATTCAAAAGCCGTCTTGTTGTTGTCCACCGCCACGGCATTGAGTTCGATGGCGCGCATCAGCGACGCGTATTCCAGCGGGATCCAGCCTTTTTGCCAGGCGTAGCCCAGCATCATCGGGTTGGTGTAAATGCTGTCGCCCATCAGTTTGGTCGATGCCGCGTCGGCATTGAAAGCGCCGACACCGGCCACGCCCACCGCCTTGACGATTTCGGCGGCGCAGGCTTCGGCCGGGTTCTGCCAGTTGGCGTTGTGCACAAAGGCTGCCGTGGGCGTGCTGTACGAGTTGAGGGCCACATGGGTGCGGCCCTCGCGCATGCGCAGCACGGTCTCTTTGCCGGCGGCCACGATGGGGTCGCAGCCGATGATCAGGTCGGCCCCGGCCATGCCGACGCGGGTGGTGCGGATATCGTCCTGGCCGGCACCAATCAGCACGTGGCTCCAGGTGGCGCCGCCTTTTTGCGCGAGGCCGCCGGCGTCCTGCGTGACGATGCCCTTGCCTTCGATGTGGCCAGCCATGCCCAGCAGCTGGCCGATGGTGATCACGCCGGTGCCGCCGACGCCCGCCACCACAATGCCCCAGACGGCGCCGTTAACCCCCTGCGTCGCGGGAATCTGCGGCTGCGGCAGCGCGCCCAGCTCGAACGGCGAGGTGGCTTTTCCCTTGGCCTTCTTCCTGAGCTGGCCGCCCTCCACGGTGACAAAGCTTGGGCAAAAGCCTTTGAGGCAGGACATGTCCTTGTTGCAGGTGGACTGGTTGATCTGGCGCTTGCGGCCGAACTCGGTTTCCAGCGGCTCCACGCTCAGGCAGTTGGACTGCACGCTGCAGTCGCCGCAGCCTTCGCAGACCAGTTCGTTGATGACCACCCGGCTGGCCGGGTCCACCAGGGTGCCGCGCTTGCGGCGGCGGCGCTTTTCGGTGGCGCAGGTCTGGTCGTAGATGATGACGGTGGTGCCCTTGATCTCGCGGAACTGGCGCTGGATCGTGTCCAGCTCATCGCGGTGGTGTACCGCCACGCCTTCCACCAGCGCCACGCCCTCGTATTTTTCCGGCTCGTCGGTGACGACCACAATTCTGGCTGCGCCCTCGGCGCGCATGGACTGCGCGATCTGCACCACCGAGTGCCCCTCTGGCCGCTCGCCGATCTGCTGGCCGCCGGTCATGGCGACCGCATCGTTGTAGAGAATCTTGTAGGTGATGTTGACGCCCGCGGCAATCGACTGGCGCACCGCCAGCGAGCCGCTGTGGAAGTAGGTGCCGTCGCCGAGGTTGGCAAAAATATGCTGGTCGGTGGTGAACGGCTGCTGGCCGACCCAGGGCACGCCTTCGCCGCCCATCTGGGTAAAACCCGACGTGCTGCGATCCATCCACAGCGCCATGAAATGGCAGCCAATGCCGGCCATGGCGCGCGAGCCTTCGGGCACCTTGGTGCTGGTGTTGTGCGGACAACCCGAGCAGAACCAGGGCTGGCGGTCGGCCTGGACTTCCAGCACCTGCAGCGAGCGCTCCTTGGCTTCAAGAATTGCCAGCTGCGCATCGATGCGCGCCGCCATGTTGCTGTCCAGCCCGAGCTTGCGCACACGCTGGGCAATCGCCTTGGCAATCAGCGCGGGCGACAGGTCGGCGTTGGCGCGCAGCAAGGTGTTGGCCGTCGGGTTCGGCATCGACCATTCGCCGCCGCTGAAGTCGCCCTCGACCTCGTTGAACTTGCCGTAAATGTTGGGCCGCACATCGGCACGCCAGTTGTAAAGCTCTTCCTTGAGCTGGTATTCGATGACCTGGCGCTTTTCCTCGACCACCAGGATCTCGCGCAGGCCGGTCGCAAATTCGCGGGTACCCTGCGCCTCCAGTGGCCAGACCACCCCGACCTTGTGCAGGCGGATGCCAAGCTGGCGGCAAGTCGCGTCGTCCAGCCCCAGATCGATCAGGGCCTGGCGCGTGTCGTTGTAAGCCTTGCCGCTGGCGATGATGCCAAAGCGGTCGTTCGGCCCTTCGATAACGTTGTAGTTCAGCCGGTTGGCGCGGATGTACGCCAGCGCGGCATACCACTTGTAGTCGAACAGGCGGGCTTCCTGCTCCAGCGCAGCGTCCGGCCAGCGGATGTGCACGCCGCCGGGCGGCATCTGAAAATCGGTCGGAATTTTGATCTGCACACGCCCGGGGTCGATCATCGCGGTGGCACTCGACTCGACAATTTCCTGGATGGTTTTCATGCCGGCCCAGACGCCGGAAAAACGGCTCATCGCAAACGCGTGCACACCCAGGTCCAGAATTTCCTGCACATTGGCCGGGAAAAATACCGGCAGGCCGCAGGCCTTGAAGATGTGGTCGCTCTGGTGCGCGGCGGTCGAGCTCTTGGCCACATGGTCGTCGCCGGCCACCGCAATCACGCCGCCCCAGGGTGTGGTGCCCGCGATGTTGGCGTGTTTGAACACATCCGAGCAGCGGTCCACGCCCGGTCCCTTGCCGTACCAGATGCCGAACACGCCGTCGAACTTGTTGGTGCCGGGCGGTGAAAAGCCGAGCTGCTGCGTGCCCCAGAGCGCCGTGGCGGCCAGCTCCTCGTTGACGCCGGGCTGGAAAACGATGTTTTGGGCCTTCAGGTAATCAGCCGCCTTCCAGAGTGCCTGGTCGTAACCGCCCAGCGGTGAGCCACGGTAGCCGCTGATAAAGCCAGCGGTGTTTTTGCCCTGCAGCGCATCGCGCTGGCGCTGCAGCATCGGCAGCTTGACCAGAGCCTGCACCCCGCTCATGAAGGCCTGGCCGTAGTCCAGCGAATACTTGTCGTCCAGAGTCACCGTTTCCAGGGCTTTGCGGATGTGTTCGGGCAGGGGGGCGTTCATCTTGTCTCCAGTCGTGGGCTGATATCGCCGTGTGGGCGAAGAACAAGGCTGGCGCCCGCTTAGGGCGGCACCTCTATATTAGGAACAAAGTGTAGGCGTGATGCCCAGATAAGTCTTTGCTTTTTACGCCTTGTTATGCACCCATAAAGAAAGATTCTTGCTTAAAATCGGCAAATATGGGAACACTCGACAAGTTTGACATCGCCATCCTGAATGAATTGCAAAGTGATGGGCGCCTGAGCAATGCCGAACTCAGCGCCCGTGTCGGACTGAGCGCCGCCCCTTGCTGGCGGCGCGTGCGCGCGCTGGAAGAAGGCGGCTATATCAAGGGCTACCGCGCGGAAATCGACCGTCACAAGATCGGCTTGGGCGTGCTGGCTTTTGTGCGGCTGGACGCCGAACGCAACACTGGCGATTCGACACGCGTTCTCGAAGAAGCCATTCGCAAGTTGCCCGAGATCATTGCCTGCCACTACATCAGCGGCACAGGCACTTTCGAGTTGCAGGTGGTGGCGCAGGACCTGGACAGCTTTTCGCGTTTTGCGCTGAAGAGCCTGATCAACCTGCCCAACGTCAAGGACCTGCACACCAGCTTCTCGCTGGGCGAGGTCAAGGCCAGCAGCGTGCTGCCGCTGGGTCACCTGGCGACCAAAACCGTCTGACACCGGCCGCCGGCGTCCGATCAAGCATCAAATCGGCCTCCAGCCCTTATTCCACGTGCGTGAACAGCTATTTTATTAATAGCAGCAGCAGCACTGCACGATGGCTGCCTCACCAAGTTATACAAGTTCTTGCTCAGTCACGCATACAACGCGCGGTCAGCGGAAGCGGCGGGTACTTGAGCAGCGCCTCGCGACCGCTGGCGCCCAGCCCGAACTCGGCGCGCATCTTCGCGTTGCTGTACACCGATTGCTGCGGACCCTGGCCGCCTGCGTCGCGAAACAGCACCTCATTGGCGCGCGCGCCTTCCAGCAGCGCGCTGTCATCGACAAAACGCACGCGGAAATCAATCCCGTGTTCACAGCGGTAGGACTGCTGGCCGGACGGCGCGCCGGTGCCAACGCACCCCGCCAGCCCGGCAGCGGCGAGCAGACACAGGGTTTTGTTCATGGGGCCTCCTGTCGGGTGTTCATTTGGGCCACAACACCCACAGGCGCAGCGGCTGGTTGACGCGGCTGGCCAGCAGGCCGGCCTCAGGCCCGGTGCCGGCAAAGTAGTCAGCGCGCACGGCCCCGACGATGGCGCTGCCGGTGTCCTGCGCGATCACCAGTTTTTTCAGGTCGGCAGCCGCCCCACGCGAAGCCAGCCAGACCGGCGTCCCGTAGGGAATGCTTTCGCGGTCCACCGCAATCGAACGGCCTGGTGTCAGCGCCACGCCCTGGGCACCGCGCGGACCGTAAGACGCATCCTGTTCGGTCAAGGTTTCTTCGCGGAAAAAGATGTAGCGCGGGTTGCTCCACAGCAGCTGCGGCAGGCGCTGCGGGTTTTGCGCCGCCCAGGCCTTGGTTGCGTCGGGCCAGGGATTGATCTTGGTCACACCTTGCTCCAGCAGCCACTGGTTGACGCTGCGGTAAGGCCGCTCATTGGAGCCGGCAAACGCGACGCGCACCGTGCGCTGGGAGCCATCGGCCTCGGTCAGGGTCAGGCGCCCCGAGCCCTGGATGTGCAGCATCAGCACATCAATCGGGTCGGCCATGAAGGCGATCTCGCGGCCCCGTAGCGCGGCCTGCGCTTCAGCCAGCGTGTCGATGTCCTGGCGCGTGTACCAGGGCTTGCGGCTGGCCAGGCCGATCGGTGGCTGGTACAGCGGCACGGCGTAACCGTTGCCGCTCTGGCGGCTGGCCTTGAACACCGGCTCGTAATAACTGGTGAGCAACCCGTCGGCCGCGCCCTGGGGGGTTTCGACGCGGTAGGGCTGCAGCCGGTTCGTCATCCAGGCGCGCTGCTCCTGGCCGCTCGCGATGCTCAAGCGCCGCACCTCGCCGCACAGCGGTGCGAACACCGGTCCGGGCCGTTCGCAGCTTTTGAGCCAGGCGTTCCACGCCTCAAACAGGGCGTCGCTCTCAAAGCCCGGCAAGTCGGTCCAGGGCACGGGCACCCACCGGCTTTTGCCTTGCATCCTGGCCGCCGGCAGGCCTGTGCTGTCGCCGGGCCGCGCCGCGTCGGCCGCAGGCGCCGGCAACGAAGCCGGCGGTGCGGGGACGGGGGCGGTGGCGCAAGAGGCAAGCAAACACGCGAAGGCGATAATGGCGGCGGTGTGTGTTACCCGGGAAAAAACAGTCATGGCCTTACTTTTACTTGAAGCCCTGGGGGCCTTGCTGATTCTGATCTTTATCGTCTGGTGGACGATGTTCTCCGGCCGCAAGAACGGCGAACTCAAGGACGATGTCCCGCCCGATGCCCCCCCCGGAAAGCCGGGTGATCCGCTATAAATTACGTAGCAGGTTCGCCAGCTCCACCGCCGACTTTACGCTCATTTTGTCAAACACCCGGGCGCGGTGGACTTCCACCGTGCGCACGCTGATGTCGAGCTGGTCGGCCACCAGCTTGTTGGGCAAACCCTCGACCACCAGCCGCATCACATCGCGTTCGCGTTCGGTCAGTCCATCCAGCCGGGCCCGCAGGCCGGTATATTCGCTGCGCTGGGCCAGCGCAGCGGCCGACTGCGCCAGCGCCTGCTCAATGCGGTCTACCAGCGCGTTATCGGAAAACGGCTTCTCGCAGAAATCGAAAGCCCCCCGCTTGACCGCATCGACGGCGGTGGGGACGTCGGCGTGGCCGGTCAGAAAAATCACAGGCAGCGTGGGCAGCAGACCGGAGGCAATCAGTTTCTCAAACATCGCCAGGCCGCTCATGCCGCCCATGTGCACGTCGAGCAGCGCGCATGAGGGCGAGGTCACCTGGAACCGCCCGGAGATGCGCTCATCAAAGGCTTCGGCGCTCTCGAAGGACTCGCTGTTCAGGCGCCGCGAGCGCAGCAGCCAGGCCAGCGCCTCGCGCACGCTGGCATCGTCGTCAACGATATAAACGGTGGCATTGTGAATCGGTTCCATCGCAATTCCTTTGAGGGTCTCTCAATCAGGTCAGTAGCACAGCCGCGTCTGCGGACGCGCCGGAGGTGACCGCTTCGGGCAGGGTGAAAGTGAAAATCGTACCCTGAGGCGACGCCGCATCGAACCCCAGAAACCCGCCATGCTGCTCGATCACGGTGCGGCACAGGCTGAGACCCAGCCCCATGCCCTCGGCCTTGGTCGTGAAAAAGGGTGTGAACAGCTGCTGTGCCACCTTTTCGGGGATGCCCTCGCCATGGTCGATCACGGCAAACTCTACCCAGCGGCTATACGCATTGGAGGCCGCCGGTCGCACGCGCAGGGTCAACACCTTGCCAGCTCGCCCGCTTTTATCGAGCCCCTGCATGGCCTGCATGCCGTTGCGCGCCAGGTTCAGCAGCACCTGCTCGACCATGGTGCGGTCGCACAGCACCGGCCCGCAACTCGCCTCCACCTGCATCAGCACCTGCACCCCGAGCTTGCGCGCCTGCAGGCTGACCAGCGGCATCACCGCATCAAGCAACGCGCGCGGCGCAACGTGCTCGCGCACCTGCTCGCGGCGGCGCACAAAATCATGCACGCTTTTAATGACCTTGCCGGCGCGCTCGGCCTGTTCGGCAATGCGCCGCATGGCCAGTTGCAGGTCCAGGTTACTGGAGGGCTGCCGCGCATCCGTCGCTGCGCTTTGCAGCAGGTTCAGTGACCCCGTGGCGTAGCTGGAAATAGCTGCCAGCGGCTGATTCAGCTCGTGGCTCAGCAGCGAGGCCATCTCGCCAACCGTGGCCAGGCGCGCCGTGGCCTGCAGGCGATCCTGGCTGGCTCGCGATAGCTCCTCAACGCGCCGCTGCTCGCTGACATCGAGGATGGCGCTCATCCATCCGGTCTGTTTGCCCACGGCGTTGATCAGCGGCGCCTCAATGATCAGCACCGGAAAGCGCGACCCATCGCGCCGCATGAACACCGACTCGAAACCTTCACGCGGCAAGTTCACGCCTACGGCCAATCGGCTGGCCTGGCGCTGCCCGTATTCCTCCACCTGCTCCGGCGGCCAATAAGGCGGCGGCGTGTCCAGCCCGAGCAGTTCGCGGGCTTCCAGACCGACCATCTGGCAAAAGGCCGGGTTTACATAGGTCACGCGCCCCTGTAGATCACGGGCCCGCATGCCGGTCACCAGCGAGTCTTCCATGGCCTTGCGAAAAGCCAGCGCATCGGCCAGGTCGTGCTCGACCTTGAGCCGGCGGCGCATGTCGCGGCCCAGCAGCGCAAGCACCGCCACCAGCGCCATCGTCATGGCCGTGACCAGGGCCGTCAGCAGGTTGGGAAACAGGTCGGGTGTGCCGCGCCGGCTTTCCAGCCGCAGGACCAACGTGTTGCCCGGCAAGTCGAGCAACTGTTGTGCAACGTAGGCCTGGCTGCCGCGCGTCGGGTTGCCATACATCGCCAGCCGCGTGCCGTCGGCTTCGGTGAACGCCAGGCCTTGGCCGCGCCCCAGCTGCCGGCCCACCAGCTCCGAGAGGATGTCTGGCAGGGAGTAGGTCGCCACCAGGTAGCCCGAAAGGCGGCCTGCCGCGAGGACAGGCATGCACATGTCAAGCACCTCCAGCCCCAGTCCGCCGGACTGCGGCAGGAAATAGCTGATCGAATAGGCCGGGCCACTGAAACGCCGCGCAGCTGCGCAGGCAAATCCGACATCGCTCTGTGCGCTGTCCCGACCCAGGCGTTCAAACACCGAGCTGCGGTAAGACGTCTCGGAGTAAGACATCATGCCAAGCGCCACGTCACGCCACTCCAGGCGCATCATTTCGCGGTTTTCGTGCAGGAGCTCCGCGGCGCCAATACGCCAGGCCTCAGGGCTGGGGCTATTGGCCTGCAAGGCCTGAAAGCTCTGCACATTGCGCGTCAGCTCCGCACGGATATCGGTGACCATCTGCGCCGCGTCCTGCTCCAGGCGGCTCTGCAGCTGGCTGGCCTCGTAACGCCCGGCCAGCCAGACCAGGGTGGACAGCAAACCAACCAGCAACGCGACCAGCAGCATCCAAAGTGCCCAGCGCCGGCTCCAGCGTCGCCCCACGCGGCTGCCGCTTGCATCCATCGCCTGGCTCACAACACCCCGTGGGTCAGCGCAGGGAGCTGCAAGCGCACAGCGCCCAGGCGGTCGGCCCGCACTTCGGCCATGACCACGGCTGCGCCCTGGGCCTGCTGCGCCAGAATTTGTCCCCAGGGGTCGGCGACCAGGCTCTGGCCCCAGGTTCGGCGCTTGTTTTCATGCACACCGCCCTGAGCGGCAGCCACCACATAGGCCAGGTTTTCTATCGCCCGTGCCCGCAGCAAAACTTCCCAATGGGCCTGGCCGGTGGTCCAGGTGAAGGCGCTGGGTACCAGCAACACGTCGGCCTTCAGCGCGCGGTACAACTCGGGAAAGCGCAGGTCGTAACAAATGCTCAGGCCGACCCGGTAACTGTGGCCGTCGCGGGACGGCAGATCAAACGCTACAGGGGCCGCACCGCTTTCAATGACGCGCGACTCGTCGTATTGCTCCTGTCCGTTGTCAAACCTGAAAAGATGGATCTTGTCGTAGCGCGCCACGCATTGCCCCGATGGCGCATACACCAGGGAACTGTTGCGCACGCGCTGCCTGTGGCTGGCGCCCAGCGGCACGGTGCCGCCAACGATCCAGAGCTTGAGCTCGCTGGCCGAACGAGCCAGAAAGTCCTGCACGCGCCCCTGGCCTGCGGTTTCCTGCATGTCCAGCTTGTCACTTTCCTTTATGCCCATCAGGCAGAAATATTCCGGCAACACCGCCAGCTCGGCGCCTTGCGCTGCGGCCTGCTCCAGCAACTGCCGGGCCGTATCCAGATTGGCCTGGAGACTGTTGCCGGAAACCATTTGAAGCGCTGCGACCTGCATGTTACTTTTCTCCGGTGTCTTCACTCGCCTTGGTGCCGGCCAGCGGCCTGCGTTCGGTCTTGGTGATTTTCGGGTTGGCCCAGGTGCCGTCGATGTGAAACTCCTGGGTCGCCGCCTGGATCAGCGGGCGCCGCAAAAAATACTGGGCCAGAAAGGTGCCCAGGCCAATGGCCGGGTTGATGACCGTGGCGATCAGCGACGCGGTGCCTGCGTTGATTTCCGGCACCACCACCACCGTCAGGTTTTGCGTTTCCTTCGCAATGTCGGCCGTCCCCTCCATCAGCACGGCGGCATTGACGCCTTTCATCTGAAGGTTGTTGGTAAACGCCAGGCCCTGGGTGATGCTGACATCACCGCGCACAAAGTCAAACGAAAAGCCTTCGGAAAACACATCGCGGAAATCCAGTGTCAGCCGCCTTGGCAAGGCCTGCAGACTGAGCACCCCCAGCAACTTGGCGATGCCCGGATCGGCCTTGAGAAACTGACCCGAAGCCACATTCACATTAAACTGCCCATTCAGGCTGGGGTAGTCCAGGCTCAAGGGCGAGCCGATCCAGGCAATCTGGCCTTCGAGCCGGCCCTTGCCACGGCGGATGACATCGGCCATGCCAAAGCGCCTGAGCAGCTCGCCCGAGTCCTCGATGTCGAGCCGGAAGTTCATCACGGTACGGCGCCGCTCGGCACCCGGCCGCGCGCCCTGACTGGCTGCCACACCCGCGCCCTGCTGCGCATTGACCGCCACCCAGTTTCCGTTGGCGGTCAGGGTGGCTTCCGGCATGATGATGTTGAGCTTGTTGAGGCGCCACTCGCGCACGCCACCTTCACGGGCCACCGTGCCAGCCCCGCGGTTGATCGCTTCGATTTCCACCCGTCCCAGTTTTTTGCCGCGCAGCTCCAGGTCTTCGACCACGATATCCAGCGCGGGAATATTGGCCGGCTGCTCATCGAGAATGGCCTCTACCTCACGGGCCGTGTTCTGGCCCAGACTCAGGCGCGACAGGCGCGCGTAGAGACGGCCGGCACCGGCACCACTGGGCTGGCGGAATTCGACGTAGCCATTGAGCTCGGTCGCGTCAAGGTTGGCGCGCCAGGTCAGGCCATCGCGCGATCCGCCAAGCACCACGTTGTGCAGCGTCCGCCCTTCTATCAGCAGCTCTTTCGCCCGGATTGCCATGCTGGTCGGCAAGTAGCCGAGTACGGCACTGGCCGGAATCAGCTGGCTGGGGGCCGTCGCCGTGGCGGGCGCCGGATCGCGAGAGGTGTCCAGCACCTTCTCCCAGGCGTCGATGTCCACCCTGGCCAGATTGATGTTGGCCACCACACCGCTCTCGGGCAGGGGCGCGCTTTCGCCCGGCTCCAGGCCGATGGCCATGGCGCCGCGCAGCACACGCGGCTCGGTGCCGCTGATGTCGCGCACATACTGCACCGAGGCCAGCCGGCCTACCGTGAGCAACAGCTGGTCCTGCACCGGAGCAACGCCAACCGGCGCGCGCAAGGCAGTATTGTCCAGGCGCAGCGGCAGCGTGCTCTCGGCGCTTTTGGTCAGCGGTGCGGGCAGGCTCAGGGCCATGCCTTGCAGGTTGCTGGCCACGCTGATCTCGGTCATGCCTTTTCTGAAGCCCAGGCTGGCGGTGTATGCCGTGGCGCCGCTGGCATGTGCGCCCAGGCGCGACGCCATGCCAAGTTCTTTCGCCTGACGCAGGCCTTCGGCGCTGATCGTGCCCTGTGCACGAATGACCACGGAGGCATCGGCAAAGTCCTGCCCTCCCGCCGCAGAACGGCCAGCGGCAGGGAGTGCGGCACGGGTACCGCCTTCCAGCCGGATGTCTCCGCCCAGCATGCGCCCCTGGCCCCCCGAAATGGCAAATCCGTTTTCGCTGAAATTCACCACCCCTTTAAGGCGTGTGAACTGTGGCGTGTCTGGTGTGAACTGCACATCGTTGCCTGGCACGCTGACCGTGCCCTGCACTTTGGTCTTGTCCAGCGCAGCCAGCGGCAAGGTGAGTTGCACCTTGTAGCTGGCGGTTCCGCTGGCCACGG
>NZ_JBDNGU010000153.1:0-11745 GCF_041689105.1 Polaromonas sp.
CGCATTTTTCCTTGGGACGGCCCGGCGGAAAAGCCGGGGCCCCCACGCTCCCCACTTCGTGTGGTTCGCTGCCCCCCGAGGGGGCGCATTTTTCCTTGGGACGGCCCGGCGGAAAAACCTTGGCCCCCACGCCCGTCAATGACGTGTCCTCGCTGCCTCTCTTTGCTCCCTCTCCCTCTGGGAGAGGGCTGGGGTGAGGGCTGCCGCCGTCCAGTAAAAATTCCACCGTCCCCGCGCCCACATAACCTGCCGCCTGCGCCAGCGCGACCGCGCACGTACCCATACGTTCGCGCAAGTCAGCGTTGACTGCCGGGCTGGGCGACTCTTCAATCAGTTTCTGATGCCGGCGCTGCACCGAGCAGTCGCGCTCGCCCAAGTGGATGCAGTTCCCGTGCGCATCGGCAAACACCTGCACCTCGACATGGCGCGGGTTCAAGAGGGCGCGTTCCAGCAGGAGCTCGTCGCTGCCAAACGACGACAGGGCTTCAGACCGGGCGCTGTCCAGCGCAGCCTGCAGGCCGGACGGCTCCAGCACCAGGCGCATGCCGCGGCCGCCGCCACCGGCCGTGGCCTTGACCATCAGCGGAAAACCGACTCCTTCGGCTTCCCGCATCATGCGTGTGTCAGACTGGTCCGGTCCTTGGTAGCCGGGCAGGCAGGGCACGTTGGTCTCTCGCGCGAGCTGCTTGGCGCTGGCCTTGTTGCCCAGTGCGCGTATCGCGGCCGGTGGCGGCCCGACCCAGATCAAGCCGGCATCAAGCACAGCCTGGGCAAAGTCTGCGTTCTCGCTCAGGAAGCCGTAACCCGGATGCACCGCATCCGCACCACTGGCCCGGGCGGCGGCCAGCAGCTTGTCGATGCGCAAGTACGAGTCGGTGGAGGCCGTGCCGCCCAGGGCCACGGCGCTGCCCGCCTCCTGCACATGCAGGGCCTGCGCGTCAGCGTCCGAATACACCGCCACCGTGGCGATGCCCATGCGTTGCGCCGTGCGGATGATGCGCCGCGCGATCTCGCCGCGGTTGGCGACCAGCAGGCGCGTGATGGTTGCGCTCGTCATGTCGCCCATCCAGGTTTGCGCTTGCCGGCAAACGCGGCCAGACCTTCGGCGGCCTCGGGGCTGCGCAGATTTGCTACAAATTTGATAGCTGCTTGTGCAGGCAGATCAAGGGCTGGAACCTGATTCAGCATGAAAAGCAAAGCCTTGGTGTGGGCCACGGCGCCCGGGGCCGCGCGGCGCAGTGCGCTGATGCGACTGGCCACGGCGGCCGGCAGATCGTCAGCCACTTCGTCCACCAGACCTTGTGCCAGGGCTTGTTGTGCAGAAAGTTTCTCTCCGGACAGCATCAGCTGCCGTGCCAGCCTGTCACCCAGACGCCTGTGTACAAAAGGCGCAATCTGCGCAGGAACCACACCCAAGGTGACTTCCGGCGCTGCAAACACGGCAGATGGCGTGGCCAGCACAAAGTCAGCGCAACACACCAGCCCCAGGCCGCCGCCCATCGCAGGCCCGTCAACGGCCACCAGCAACATCTGCGGCAACGCGCACAAGCGGAGCAGCAACGCACCAAAACCGGCGTTCATCGCGATCAATGGGTCGGTCTGGCCGGCAGGCAGGGCCTGGCCAATCGACCGCGCAAAGCCGCCCAGACTACCCCCGGCGCAAAACGAGCCGCCGCTGCCTTGCAGGACCACAAAACGCAAGGTGCTGTCGGTAGCGGCTCGCTCACAGGCTAGTCGCAGTGCCACCACCACCTCGCCCGTCAACGCGTTGCGCGTAGCAGGGTCGTTCAGCGTCCAGCGTTCGGTCGCGCCCGAGCGGATGATCTGCAGCTTGCCGGTCATGGCGCTGTCCATCAGGCCGCAGGCTTACGGCTTTTGGACAGGCCCATGTATTTGGCAATGATGCCCATCATCACCTCGTCGGCGCCGCCGCCTATGGAGGCCAGTCGCCCGTCGCGGAACATGCGGGCCACCTTGTTCTCCCACGTATAACCCATGCCGCCCCAGAACTGCAGGCAGGTGTCGGGCACCAGCCGGTTCAGCCGACCGGCCTTGAGCTTGGCCATCGAGGCCAGTTCGGTCACGTCCTGACCCTGCACATAGAGCTCGCAAGCGCGGTAGGTCATGGCGCGCAGACTCTCCACCTCGGTCTTCATCTCGGCCAGCTTGAACTGCACCCACTGCTGGTCGGCCAGCGTCGCGCCGAAGAGCTTGCGCTCATGCGCCCACGCCACCGTCCACTCGATGCAGTTGCCCAGCGACTGGATACAGCTGGCTGCAGCCCACAGGCGCTCCTCCTGGAACTGCATCATCTGGTACATGAAGCCCGAGCCCTCTGCACCAATGAGGTTGCGCTGCGGCACACGCACTTCGTCGAAATAAATCAGCCCGGTGTCGCTCGAATTCATGCCGATCTTTTTGATCTTCCGGCCAACCTCAATGCCCTTGCGCAGCTTGCCCTTGTCGCGCATCGGCACCATCACCAGACTTTTGTTCTTGTGCTGCGGCCCTTCACCTGTATTCACCAGCATGCACATCCAGTCGGCCTGCAGGCTGTTGGTGATCCACATCTTCTGGCCGCTGATCACATAGTCGCCACTGTCCTTGCGTGCATGGCTCTTGATGGATGCCACGTCGCTGCCAGCGCCCGGCTCGCTCACGCCGATACAGCCCACCATGTCGCCCGCAATCGCCGGCGCAAGAAACTCGCGCTTGAGCTCGTCGCTGCCGAAACGCGCCAGCGCCGGCGTGCACATGTCGGTCTGCACGCCGATAGCCATCGGCACGCCGCCGCAATCGATATGGCCCAGCGCCTCGGCCATGGCCACGCCATAGGAATAATCCAGGCCGGCCCCACCGTAGGCCTCGGGCTTGGTCAGTCCCAGCAGCCCCAGCTTGCCGAGCTGCTTGAAGACCTCATGCGCCGGGAATATCTCTGCCGCCTCCCATTCATCCACATGCGGGTTGATTTCGGCGTCAATGAAACGCTTGAGGGTCTTCTGGATTTCGAGGTGTTCGTGGGTGTATTGCATGAGGGTCTCCTTTGGTTCTGCATTTGTCATACCGGACTTGATCCGGTATCCATTGCTGGCACACCAACATGGATGGCGGGTCAAGCCCGCAATGACAGGGCCTGCTCTTTCACATTCGCGCCACTCCAAACTGCATGGGCCTGAGCTGCCGCGCCGCAGCGTCAGCGCACATGGACAGGCACTGCGCCAGCACCGCGCGGGTGTCGCGCGGGTCGATCACGCCATCGTCGAGCAGCAGGCCTGAGGTGTAGCAGGCATCGGCCTGCGCCTCGAACATCGCCACGATCTTGTCGAACTGCGTCTGCGACTGCGCTGCGTCCACAACCATGCCTTTGCGTGCCATGGCGGCTTCGGTGACGATCTGCATGGTGCGCGCCGCCTGCTCGCCGCCCATCACCGCAGTTTTGGCACTCGGCCAGCTGAACAGGAAACGCGGCGCATAAGCGCGCCCGCACATGCCGTAGTTGCCGGCGCCAAAAGAAGCGCCGCACTGGATGGTGATCTGCGGTACCGTGGCGTTGCTTACCGCCTGGATCATCTTGGAGCCGTGTTTGATCATGCCGCCCTGCTCGCTGTCCTTGCCGACCATGTAGCCGGTCGTGTTCTGCAGGTAAATCAGGGGGTGGCCGAGCTGGCACATCAGCTGGATGAAGTGCGTGGCCTTGTTCGCGCCGGCCACATCAATCGGGCCGTTGTTGCTGATGATGCCAACGGCATGGCCGTTGATGGCAGCCTGCACACAGACGGTGGCCGCGCCATACAGGGCCTTGAAGGGCAGGAAGTCCGAGCCATCAACCAGCCGCGCGATCACCTCTTGCATGTCGACCGGCTGGCGCAGGTCGCCGGCCATCAGCCCGAGCAGTTCGTCGGCTGGATACAAGGGCTGACCTGCTCCTGAATTTATAGCTACTTGCGCCCGTTCCATAAGGGCTGGAGGCCGATTTGACCATGCAGTCCGGGCCACCACCTGCCGGGCCAGACCCAGCGCATGGCGATCATCCCCGGCCAGCTGTTCGCCCAGGCCAGACACGCTGGTGTGCATCTCTGCACCACCCAGTTCTTCCTCGGTTGCCACCTCACCGGTGGCCGCCATCAGCAAGGGCGGGCCGGCCAGAAAGGCACGCGAGCGCTTGCGCACCATGATCACCACGTCCGACAGGCCCGGCATGTAGGCGCCACCCGCCGTGCCCGAGCCATGCTGCACGGTGATGACCGGAATGCCCGCCGCCGACAAACGTGCCAGATTGCGAAACAGCGCGCCGCCGTTGACGAAGCCCTCAACGCGGTATTTCATCAGGTTGGCACCGGCGCTTTCCACCAGGTGAATGAAGGGCAGCTTGTTTTGCAGCGCGATCTCCTGCACGCGCAGAATTTTGTCCAGGCCCATGGCCTGAATGGCGCCGGCCTCGATGCCCGAGTCGCTGGCCACCACCATGCAGCGGGTGCCTTCGATAAATCCTATGCCCGCGACAATGCCACCGCCGGGCACGGAACGTTCCTTGTCCTGGGTGTCCTGCATGAAACCCGCCAGCGAACACAGCGGCAGATACTGCGCACCTGGGTCCAGCAGCAGGGCCACACGTTCACGCGGCAGCAGCTGCCCGCGTTTGTCGAACACCGGTTTTGATCTGGCCGATGCCAGCGATGCCCGTTCTTCCAGCGCCCGCAGCACCGCGATACGCGCGAGCATGGCTTCGCGCCGCTGCAGCGCAACAGCACCCTGCGCGTTCCAGGACGACTGGAAAATGGTCACGACTGAAATACCTTTGGTGTCGTGGCCAGGTGAAACCCATCAAACGGCTTGACCGCATCACGCTGCTGCGCATGGGCATCGGGCAGGCGCATCGGCCAGCCCATGCGGACCTGTGGGCGTGCGCCATCCACGCGCAAGACCGTGCCGCTGACAAAGCTGGCCGCGGGACTGAGCAAAAACACAATGGCGGCCGAGGTTTCCGCCTCGGTGCCGAAGCGGCCCAGCGGCACCGTGTTTCGCATCTCGCGCAGCATGGCGCCAGCCTCTGGCGGATAGTGGTCCATACCACTGGAGGCGATGTAGCCAGGCGCCACCGCGTTGACACGCACGCCGCTGTGCGCCCACTCGGCGGCCGCCGTCTCGGTGAAGCTGACCATGCCGGCGCGTGCCGCGCCACTGTGGCCCATGGAGGGCATGGAGCCCCAGATGTCGGCGACGATGTTGACGATGCTGCCGCCATGACCTGCCATCGACTGCAGGTAACACTCGCGCGCCATCAGGAAACCGCCGGTCAGGTTGGTGTTGATGACCGCCTCCCAGCCCTTGGCGCTGATGCTCTCCAGCGGCGCGATGTACTGGCCACCCGCGTTGTTGACCAGCGCATCGACGCGGCCATGCGCCAGCACGATGGCAGCCACGGTGGTCTGCACGGCGTCTTCCTGGCGGATGTCGCAGGGATGGAAACTGGCACGACCGCCAGCTGCGACGATTTCGCCGGCCACAGCGCGCAGTTTCTCAAGCTTGCGCCCGATCAGCACCACGTGGGCGCCCAGCGCGGCCAGCTCGTGTGCGGTACAGCGGCCGATACCCGAGCCTCCGCCGGTGACCACCACCACCTTGCCGGCAAACAGGCCGGCACTGAACACGGAGCGGTAACTCATGAACGGACTCTCCTTGCCGGGACGGGCGGCGCCTCGCCAATGAACAGCGCCATCGCCGCATCGGCGAGTTCATCGAGCGACGCGCCCTTTTTGGCATCAAACCACTGCACCGACCAGTTCAGCGCGCCGAAGATCAGCAGGCGCGCCAGCTTGACCGGGCATTGCAGACGGCCCTGTTTATGCAGCGTCTGGAGCACCGGCTCCCAGACCGCTTCGTAGTCACCCTGCAGCTGCGCCAGCGCGCTGCGCTGCTTGGCCGTGATGGAGCGCGATTCATAAAGCATCACGGAGATGAAATCGCTGCCCGGCCCCAGCAGCACGTCAAAGTGGCTACGGATCAGCACGTGCAGCAGCGCCGCCGCGTCTGGCCGCGCCTGCGCAGCCCCCTGCAGGGCCAGTGTCTGCCGAAGGATGGCCGAACGCATGCCCTCGTCCATCACCGCATGCAGCAGCGCACCCTTGCTTTTGAAGTGATAAAACGGCGAGCCGCTGTGCATGCCCACAGCCGTGGCAATGTCCCGCGTGCTGGTGCCGTCAAACCCCTTGCGCCGGAACAGGCGCGCGGCGGCATGAACCAGTTCAACGCGTCGGTTACCGTCGTCGCGCTCGTCGGCGGTCTTGCGCGGCCGGCCACGGGCGCGGCGCGGGGCTTCGGGGTAGACAAGTTCCGGGCTGACCGTGTTCATAAGGCCCGACCTTAGCAGGCTGCTCTATTTTCAGCAAGCAATTGCTTTGTAAAAATAGGGCCTGCTGTCGCAATCTCTACAGATCGGCCTCTTCATCGGGGTCAGCCCGGTCGCCTCGACAGCTTTTCATGCGACCATGGGCCATGACAAAACCTTTTGACATCACCGTTTTTGGTGCCACCGGCTTTACCGGTCGCCTCGTCGCCGGGTACCTCCACACCACCTACGGCGTGGGCGGCGATGTGGCCTGGGCCATGGCCGGGCGCAACCTCGGCAAGCTCGAGCAGGTGCGCGGCGAGCTGGGTTTGGGGACCGAGCTGCCAGTGCTGGTCGTGAACGCATCCGACGCTGCAGCCATGAAGACCCTGGTAGCGCAGACCCGGGTAGTCATCACCACCGTGGGGCCCTACCAGCTGCATGGCAATGAACTCGTCAAAGCCTGCGCCGAGGCCGGAACCGACTATGTCGACCTCTGCGGCGAGCCCGGCTGGATGGCCCGGATGATTCCGCAGCTGCAGGCCCCTGCGGCGGCAAGCGGGGCCCGCATCGTCTTCTCGTGCGGCTTTGACTCCATTCCCTTCGACCTGGGTGTGGCCTATCTCCAGCACGAGGCGCAGCAACGTTTTGGCGCACCGCTGAAGCGCGTGCATGGTCGCGTCAAGGTCATGAAGGGCGGCTTCTCTGGTGGCACAGCGGCCAGCCTGCTGGCCACCCTGGAAGCCATGGGTCGCGACCCGACCCTGGCGGCCACCCTGGCCAATCCATTCGCCCTGACGCCCGGTTTCAAGGGGCCCGCGCAGGCCGATGACAGCGTGGCGGAATGGGACGAATGGGCTGGCGCCTGGAGCGGCCCCTTTGTCATGGCCCCCATCAACACCAAGAACGTCCACCGCACGAATGCGCTGCGCGGCCACCCCTGGGGCCAGGACTTTGTTTACAGCGAGCGCATGCTGACCGGCAAAGGGCCCAAAGGGGAAGCGCGTGCCAAGGCACTCGCGCGCAACACCAGGGTACAAAACCTGTTGCTGGGGTTCGGCCCCACGCGGGCTTTGATTCGCCGCTTCGCCCTGCCAAAGCCGGGCGAGGGCCCGAACGCCCACGAGCGCGAAAACGGGCGCTATGAAGTACTTTTTATCGGCGAAACAGCCGACGGGCAACGCCTGGCCGCCAGCGTCAAGGGGGACCGCGACCCCGGCTACGGTTCTACCTGCAAACTCATTACAGAAGCTGCACTGTGCCTGAGCCGCGACATCGACCCCAGCGATACCCCGGGCGGTGTGTGGACGCCGGGCGCAGCCATGGGCCTGACTTTGGCCTCACGCCTGCAAGCCCGGGCCGGGCTCAGCTTTGCGATTGAACAGGATTAAGCCTGCGTCGATCAAGTCCACGCCTTTGCAGTCACAAGCGACATGAGTCGATGAAACAGCAACCTCTGGCCATGGCATGGCCGCCGACCAAACCTCAGATTTGCGTTTTTGGTAGAAGCTGCGGCGCCCCGGCTTCGCCGGTCCACCCTGCCGGGCGGTAGATTTCAGCTTTTGCTGAAATCCGGCTTGCGCTTTTCCATGAAAGCACCGAAAGCCTCCTTGGCTGCGGGCTCCTGCAGCATGCGCCCGAAGCTCGCGCCTTCCTCGGCCATCTGCTGCGCCACCAGTTGCTGCTGGCCCTTTTTCATCAGGCGTTTGGTCTCCACCAGGGACGTGATCGGCTTGGCGGCGAGTTTGCGTGCCACCGATTGCGCCAGGTTGCTGGCCTCGGTGGGCGACACGACGCGGTTGACAAGGCCGACTTCCAGCGCAGCCTCGGCCATGAAGGGCTCACCCAGCAGCAGGGCCTCTGCGGCGCGGTGGTAGCCCATCATCTGCGGCACCAGCAGGCTGGAGGCCGCCTCCGGGCACAGGCCGAGGTTGACAAAAGGCATGGAGAAAGCGGCGTTGTCACCGGCATACACCAAGTCACAGTGAAGCAGCATGGTGGTGCCCACGCCCACCGCCGGGCCGCAGACAGCCGCCAGCAGCGGCTTGGAAAATGCCGCGATGCCGTGCAGAAAGCGGAACACCGGTGAGTCCATCCCTGCGGGCGGTTTATTCAGGAAATCACCGATGTCGTTGCCTGCGCTGAAGATGGTTTCGTGGCCTTGCAGGACCACGACGCGGATGGCAGCATCGGTCTGGGCGGCGGCCAGTGCATCGGCCATGGCGCCATACATCGCCGAAGTGATGGCGTTCTTGCGCTCCAGCCGGTTCAGGGTGATGGTCATCACGCCGGCTTCGGTGTGGGTCAGGATGTCTTTAAAAGGCGCGTTCATTGAAATTTCTCCGGTGTTGCCCGCAGGGTGCTGCTGGCAGGGTGTTGGGGATTGCGGGGGCCGTATTCATTCCTTGTAATAAACCACCTGGTGTGTGGTCACCAGCAGATTGCCGGATTCGTTCCACAACTGGGCGGTCTGATCAAAGTACCCATTGCGAAAAGCCTGGGCCTGGCTCTGGCCCAGCAAATAGCCGCTGTCGGTCGCCTGCAGCAGGGCGGCATCGGCATGGTAGTACACCGTCATCGACACCGTGCCAATCGGCACCAGCACGGGGCGGCGACGCCAGACGCGCGGGAAGAATACATCGGACAAGGCGGTGAGAGAGGCAAAGTCCAGCGGCCGCGGCGGATCATCGCGCAGCCACAGGCGGGTGCGGCTGATGCCCGCGTCGGCACCGTTCCGTTCGACAGGAATCGCGCCTTCGGCAAAACGCATTTCATAACGTTTGACCCATTCGACCCGCGCCGGGCCGCTGGCACGGGTTATGTCGCCGGCTGCGGGGACTTCGGGCATGGCATGTTCGTCGGCGCCCCAGGTGTCGCGCCGCAAACCGAAAAACGCCATGCCGGTCAGCACCGTCTCGCCGTTCTGCTGCATCTCGATCACCCAATGCTGCGTGGAACGGTTGGTGCGCGCCGGCCGGGCCGTGACCGTGAACGGGCCGTCGGCGAGTGCAGCGGCAAAATTGACGGTCAGCGAGATCGGGTCCCCCAGGCGCTGGGGATGCAGCAGCACCGCACTCAGGGCTTGCGCCGCCGTGACACCACCGAAGGGCCCAACCATATTGGCGTAAGCGGGGCTGGTGTGGCCGATAAATGTGCCATCGGCCTGGGGCTGCAGGGCCACGGCAGTGTCAAAGGGGTGGAGACTGCTCATGGCCGGAGTATGCCGCTGCTGCGCGTATCAGGCAGTCGTGCCGGTGACGCCAGCCGGGGCAGGCAAGTGGCAACATGCGTTCGTAATCTGCACCGTGCGCGGCCAAAGGCTCTGGCGCGCGCCGGGGTGGCGGCGTCGTAGCCCCGCAGTGACAGTGGCGAAGGACCCGAATCGAGAATCTGCATTTGCATATCTTTTCTCCTTGTCATATTCCCTCGCCCTCCCGGAGAGGGTTAGGGTGAGGGTTCGTGGCGGCGCTACCCTCACCCCCGCCCTCTCCCGGAGGGAGAGGGAGAAACTCAGTTAAACCCGCTCAAAAATCCCTGCTGCGCCCTGCCCCATCCCCACACACATGGTCACCATCCCGTACTTGAGCTGATGCCGGTGCAGCGCATGGATCACGGTCGCGGCGCGGATCGCGCCGGTGGCACCCAGCGGATGGCCCAGCGCAATCGCCCCGCCCATCGGGTTCACCTTCGCTGCATTCAGGCCCAGGGTATTGATGACGGCCAGCGACTGCGCGGCAAAAGCTTCGTTGAGTTCGTACCAGTCGATGTCGTCCTGCTTGAGGCCCGCATAACGCAGCGCCGCCGGGATCGCCTCAATCGGGCCTATGCCCATGATGTGCGGCGGCACACCTTTGGCGGCATAGCTGACAAAACGCGCCAGCGGCTTGAGGCCGAATTCCTTGACGGCTTTTTCACTGGCCAGGATCAGTGCGCCGGCGCCGTCGGACGTCTGCGAGCTGTTGCCGGCCGTGACCGAGCCGCGCGCGGCGAAAACAGTTTTGAGTTTGGCCAGGCCTTCAATGGAGGTGTCGGGGCGCGGGCCTTCGTCCAGGCTGACCGTGCGTTTTTTCTCAATCACCTCGCCGGTGTCCAGGTTGGCGCTGCGGTCAGTCACCTCAACCGGTGTGATTTCGGCGGTGAACTCGCCGGCCTGCTGCGCCTTGATGGCTTTTTGGTGCGACTCCAGCGCGAACTGGTCTTGCGCGTCGCGCGAGACCTTCCACTGCTGGGCCACTTTCTCGGCGGTCAGGCCCATGCCGTAGGCAATGCCGATGTTTTCGTCGTTGACGAACATGTCGGGCGAGAGCGAAGGCGAGTTGCCCGACATGGGCACCATGCTCATGCTTTCGGTGCCAGCGGCAATCATCACGTCAGCCTCCCCGACGCGGATGCGGTCGGCTGCCATCTGCACCGCCGACAGGCCCGAGGCGCAAAAACGGTTGACCGTGATGCCGCCCACACTGGTCGGCAGGCCAGCCAGCACCGCGCCAATACGCGCGATGTTCAGGCCCTGCGGGCCTTCAGGAATGGCGCAGCCGCAGATGATGTCTTCAATCGCCTTGGGGTCCAGCGAGGGGACTTGGGCGAGCGCCGCCTGCAGCGCGCGCACCAGCAGCTCGTCAGGGCGGGTATTGCGGAAAAAGCCTCTGTGCGATCGCCCGATGGGCGTGCGTGTGGCGGCAACGATGTAGGCTTCCTGGACTTGTTTGCTCATGGGGTGTTTCCTTTGATGATTTGGTCTTGCTCCCTCTCCCGCTTGCGGGAGAGGGCTGGTATGAGGGTGGCTGCGACATGCAGTATTTTTTCGAGCACCGCTTCTGTCTGAAGCAGCACATCGTTGTTCCAGAACCGAAGGGTTTGGAAACCCAAGGCAGCCATGGCATCGCTGCGTTTGTTGTCACGCTTGGCCACCACATCTTCTCCATGCTGGCCGCCGTCCAGCTCAACGACCAAGCCTATTTCGATGCAGGCGAAGTCCGCGAAATAGGGGCCGATGGGGTGCTGTCTGCGAAATTTGAGCCCGCTGATTTGTCGACTCCTCAGTTTCGACCACAGCAAGGCCTCCGCATCGGTTTGCCCCTGGCGCAGGGCACGGGAACGTACCCTCACCCCTGCCCTCTCCCGCTCGCGGGAGAGGGAGTCAGACAAAGAGTCTTCTCGCTCTCGCTCCTTCTCCTGCACACGGAAGATGGGACCGGACGGTGAGGACACCAACTCCTGCTCCCTCTCCCGCTTGCGGGGGTCGCACGCAGAGGCCACCGACTCCTGCTCCCTCTCCCGCTTGTGGGGGTCGCACGCAGAGGACACCGACTCCTGCTCCCTCTACCGCTTGCGGGGGTTACACGCAGAGGACACCGACTCCTGCTCCCTCTCCCGCTTGCGGGGGTCGCACGCAGGGGACACCGACTCCTGCTCCC
>NZ_JBDNGU010000154.1:0-36356 GCF_041689105.1 Polaromonas sp.
CGCTGGCAACGGCTCGGGCGGCACTGTCACCCGCGTAGCCTCGGGCACCTATGACATGGGTTTTGCCGATCTGGCGGCCCTGATGGAGTTTCATGCCAACAACCCGGATGCGCCGAACAAGCCGGTGGCCGTGATGATGGTTTACAACAACACGCCGGCTTCGGTGATGGCCCTGAAAAAATCCGGCATCAAGACGGTGGCCGACCTGAACGGCAAAAAACTCGGTGCACCGGTGTTTGACGCTGGCCGCCGCGCCTTCCCGATTTTTGCAAAAGCCAACAGTATCAGCGGCGTGCAGTGGACCGCCATGGACCCGCCGCTGCGCGAAACCATGCTGGTACGCGGCGATGTCGATGCCATCACCGGCTTTACCTTCACATCGCTGCTCAACCTGGAAGCGCGCGGCGTGAAAGCCGAAGATGTGGTGGTGCTGCCTTATGCCGACAACGGCGTGAAGCTCTACGGCAATGTGATCATCGCCTCGCCGAAAATGATCAAGGAGAACCCCGCCGCCGTGAAAGCCTTTTTACTGGCTTTCACCAAAGGGGTGAAAGAAGTGATTGCCAAGCCAGCGCTGGCGATTGAAGACGTGAAGGCACGCGACGGCATCATCAACGTGCCGCTGGAAACCCGCCGCCTGCAACTGGCCATCGACACCGTGGTCAACAGCCCGGACGCGCGTGCCGATGGTTTTGGCCAGGTGAAAGGGCCGCGTCTGTCGTTGATGGCCTCACAGGTGTCGGACGCCTTCAACACCAAGACCCGCGTCAATCCCGACAGTGTGTGGAACGGCTCCTTTCTGCCCACGGTGGCTGAATTGAACGTCCTGCCTGCCGTCAAGAAATAGGAAGCACCAACCATCGGCAGCGATGGTTGAACCAGCGGCCAGCCTGGCAAGGCTGGCCGCCCCTTGAGTGACCCACGAAAAACCCCACATGCAAGCAAACAACGCAAGCCATTTTGTTGACTTCAGCGATGTCTGGCTAGCCTACAACGACGAACTGCTCGCGCAAAACCACTTTGCGGTCGAAGCCATTGACCTGAAAGTGCGCGAAGGCGAGTTCATCGCCATCGTCGGCCCCTCGGGCTGCGGTAAATCGACCTTCATGAAGCTGACCACCGGGCTGAAAATGCCGTCGAAGGGTCGCATCCTGATCGACAACCAGCCAGTCACGGGCCCGCTGAAAATTTCGGGCATGGCGTTTCAGGCGCCGTCGCTGCTGCCCTGGCGCACCACGGTGGACAACGTGCTGCTGCCGCTGGAGATCGTCGAACCCTTTCGCAGCCAGTTCAAGGCGCGCCGCAAAGAGTTCGTGGAGCGCGCCCGCAAGCTGCTGCAAAAGGTCGGGCTGGGCGGTTATGAAGACAAGTTTCCGTGGCAGCTCTCGGGCGGCATGCAGCAACGTGTCAGCATCTGCCGGGCACTGATCCATGAGCCCAAGATGCTGCTGCTCGATGAGCCTTTTGGCGCGCTCGACGCCTTCACGCGCGAGGAGCTGTGGTGCATTTTGCGTGACCTCTGGACCGAGCAGCGTTTCAACGTCATCCTGGTCACACACGACCTGCGCGAGTCGGTCTTCCTGGCCGACACCGTGTATGTGATGAGCAAGAGCCCGGGGCGTTTTGTCGTCAAGCGCGAGATCGACCTGCCACGCCCGCGCGACCTGGAAATCACCTACACCCAGCCCTTTGCCGACATCGTGCACGAGCTGCGCAGCCACATTGGCGCCATCCGCTCGCCCGTCATCAACCCGGCGCCCGCCGCCGCAGGCACACAAGCCAACAAGCCATGACAAAAAAACAGATTGAACGCTGGTCACCCGTGCTGCTGCTGCTGGTTATCCTGGCACTGTGGCAGCTGGTGGTGATGGTGTTTGACATCGCCGAATACATCTTTCCCGCGCCACTGGCGATCGCCCAGTCCATGGCCGAATTTGCCGGCCCCATCGCCCAGGCCGCCTGGAAAACCTTCTGGGTCACCATGGTCGGCTTCGGCATCTCGATCGTCGTCGGCGTGATGCTGGGCTTTCTGGTCGGCTCTTCGCGCCTGGCCTATGCTGCGGTGTACCCGCTGCTCGTGGCCTTCAACGCCGTGCCCAAGGCGGCGATTGTGCCCATCCTGATCGTCTGGTTCGGCATCGGCGTCGGACCCGGCATCCTGACCGCCTTCCTGATCTCCTTCTTCCCGATCACCGTCAACATGGCCACCGGCCTGGCCACGCTGGAGCCCGAGCTCGAAGACGTGCTGCGCGTGCTGGGCGCCAAACGCTGGGATGTGCTGGTCAAGGTCGGCCTGCCGCGCTCCATGCCCTATTTCTACGGCTCGCTCAAGATCGCGATCACGCTGGCGTTTGTCGGCACCGTGCTGGCCGAAATGACCGCCGGCGACTCGGGCATCGGCTACCTGATGCTCAGCGCCGGATCGCAGCAACGCATGGCGCTGGCCTTTGCCGGGCTGGTGGTGATTGGTGCGATGGCGATGATCATGTACGAGCTGTTCAGCTACATCGAAAAACACACCACCGGCTGGGCACACCGCGGCTCGCAGGACGTCTGAGACCGGTCCAGCCTGGCCTCATGCATCAAATCGGCATTTCGCCCTTATTCCACGGGCGCAGGCAGCTATTAAATAGATAGCGCACGCGTTGTCATCCCGCACCCCGGATCAAGTCTGGGGCAGGCCCGACATAGAACAGCGCACCTCCAAATCGATGCAGTTATCCCGTTGCGTCTGTGATCGGCGTGTGTAAGTTGAATCGGTCAAGGACATTGTCTGACACTGTTGCGGCCTGTCAGACGGCTCATGGGCTAGGTGTCAGAGTTACAACCAAGGGATGGCGAGCGTAGCGCTCGTCCCCTCGTCAGCCAACTTACAAGGAGAGCCCCATGCATCCATCCTCCACCCCTGCCACCCGGCCGCTTGACGTCGAGCCGGTAGACAAAGACCTTGCCGAGCAAGCGCTGCCCGGCCACGGCATTCCGTCGCAGGATCCTGAGCCTGCGGCACAGATTCCCATCTCGGCTGCAGAGTCCGCCCGCGAATCCAATTCGGTACTGATGGGCGGTGGCGTGGTGGCCGGTGCAGCTACCGGCGCAGCCGTTGGTGCCGCGGTGGCCGGCCCGGTCGGTGTGCTGGTCGGCAGCGCCGTGGGTGTGATGGCTGGCGCACTGGGTGGGGCCGCTGCGGGCTCGTTGGTGGCGCCGGAAGACCCCGCCGGCACCATCCCGGGGCCGGCCGACAAGGGAGCCACCCGCACCAGCGAACCGCGGCGTGAAGACCCGCCCCGTTGATTCGCCAGGCAGCCTGATTGGCTGCCGCAGATTCGGATGGGTCTACACCGGCTTGGGCGGGTTTTCATTTCTGCGCGGTGCAGCGGTTGCAGCTTTGTCGAAACCAAGCCCGAAAGGCTTCTAGAGAAACCGCTCCAGCAGCCGCCGCGACGCCCGGTCCAGCGCGCCCATGTCTTTCACGCTGAAATGCACGCCGTGGCCGGCGGCGATCAGCAGCGACTGCCGGCTCAGGCGGCGTATGTCTTCTTCGCCCTTGAGTACAAACGAGGTCTCACCCCGGTCAGTCTCTACCAGCCAGGTGCTGGGTGTGCCAAAACTGGAGACGCTTTTGAGCGCTGTGATCTCGGGCACAAAGTCGCGCAGGGCCAGTTCTTCCTCAAGCAGGCTGCGCAGCGCCGGCGGCAAGTTGTCCAGCCGCTCGAGCCAGGCCAGCTCATGGCCTTCGCTGCTGAGCAGCGAGATGCCTTCATCCGGCGCAGCAATCGGAAACGCGCGCACCGGGACAACCCCTGCATGCTGCTGGCCGCTGCTGTCAGTCAGCAGCAGGCGGCCCGAGGCGTGGCGCTCGAGCTGGAAAGAAATCAGGGGTGTTGACTCAGACATTGCCGCTCCGCTGGGCGGCATGCGCCACCTGTGAGGTGGCCAGCGCAATGCGGCCTTCCTCGGCATCTACATTGCCCTCGCTGTCCACCTGGCGCGCCTGCGCTTCGTAGAGCCGCCAGTAGGCGCCCTGTTTGGCCATCAGCTCGTCATGCGGGCCAACCTCGACCACCTGACCACGGTCCATCACCACCAGACGGTCGGCCTTGCGCAGGGTGGACAGGCGGTGGGCGATGGCAATCGTCGTGCGGCCCTGCACCAGGTTGTCCAGCGCCTTCTGGATTTCCTGCTCGGTCTCGGTATCGACCGAAGAAGTCGCCTCGTCAAGAATCAGGATGCGCGGGTCAATCAGCAGCGCACGCGCAATCGAGATGCGCTGGCGCTCACCGCCCGACAGGCCCTGACCGCGTTCGCCGACCAGCGAGTCGTAACCCTGGGGCAGGCGCAGGATGAACTCGTGGGCGTGCGCGGCCCGGGCGGCGGCCACAATTTCGGCGCGGCTGGCGCCGGGTTTGCCGTAAGCAATGTTTTCGGCAATCGTGCCAAAGAAGAGAAAAGGCTCCTGCAGCACCAGGCCGATGTTGCGGCGGTAGTCGGCCACCTTGAAGCGCCGGATGTCGGTGCCATCGACACTGATGCTGCCGTCGGTCACATCGTAAAAGCGGCAGATCAGGTTGACCAGCGTACTTTTGCCAGAGCCGCTGTGACCCACGAGGCCTATCATCTCGCCCGGCTGAATCACCAGATCCAACCCGCGGATCACGGCGCGGTTGCCGTAGCGAAAGCCCAGCCCGCTCATGTCGATGCGGCCCTGCAGTGGCGCCATGGCCACCGGATTGGCTGGCTCGGGCACGTTCGAGACGTGGTCGAGGATGTCAAAAATACGCTTGGCGCCGGACGCTGCTTTTTGCGTGACCGACACGATGCGGCTCATGGAATCAAGCCGCGTATAAAAGCGGCCGATGTAGGCGATAAAGGCGGTCAGCACGCCCACCGTGATCTGCTGTTTGGACACCAGCCAGATGCCAAAAGCCCAGACCACCAGCAGGCCGATTTCGGTCAGCAGCGAGACCGTGGGCGTAAACAGCGACCAGACCTTGTTGAGCTTGTCATTGACCATCAGGTTGTGCACGTTGGCGTCGCGAAAACGCTGGGCTTCGCGCTTTTCCTGGGCAAAGGCCTTGACGACACGGATGCCGGGAATGGTGTCGGCCAGCACATTGGTCACCTCGGACCAGACCCGGTCTATTTTCTCAAAGCCGGTGCGCAGGCGGTCGCGCACCGTATGGATCATCCAGGCAATAAAGGGCAGCGGCAGCAGGGTGACCAGCGCCAGCCACGGGTTGATCGAAAACAGGATGGCGGCGGTCATGACAATCATCAGCACATCGGTCGCAAAGTCGAGCGCATGCAGCGACAGGAACACATTGATGCGATCAGTTTCCGAGCCGATGCGCGCCATCAGGTCGCCGGTGCGTTTGCCGCCGAAGTAGTCCAGCGACAGCTCCAGCAGGTGGTCGAAGGTGGCGGTACGCAGGTCGGCACCTATACGTTCAGACACCAGGGCCAGCAGGTAGGTGCGGGCCCAATTCAGGCCCCAGCCGATCAGGGCAGCCGCCAGCAAGGCGCCCAGTATGGCCAGCACCTTCCAGGACTCAATTTGCTGGCCGTTCTGGAAGGGAATCAGTATGTCGTCGATCAGCGGAATGGTCAAATAAGGCGGCACCAACGTTGCGGCGGTAGAGGCCAGCGTCAGGGCAAAACCGGCGGCCAATTGCCCCTTGTAGGGCCTGGCAAAACGCCACAGCCGGAGCAGCACCCAGGTGGAAGGCGCCGTGTGCAGCTCCCGGGCGCAGGCCGGGCAGTCGTCAGTGTCTGGCGGCAGCACCGCGTCGCACAGCGGGCACAGCGCCACTTCATCGCCGATACCGGCCGCAGCGTCCGGCCCCTGGGGCGCAGTCTGCTGCTCAAACAGGCGGACCAGCCGCAGCGCCTGCACATTGGCAGCCAGAGTAAAACGCCAGCTGGCCAGGCGCTGGCTGCCTTCATGCAGTTCCAGCGTGCCGACGCCGGCATGGTCAAAGTGGCGCAGGGCAAGGGCCGGACGGGCCGGGACACCGCCGACCTGGCCTTTTTCAGGAAAAACCCAGCTTGCCCAGTGCCCGGTTTCAGGGTCCTGGGCCATCAGGCGCGAGTCGGTCAGTGCCAGCAAACCCCGGGAAAACCGAAGTTGGGGATTCAGGTCAACCAGCACCGTACATAAGACGTTCTCATGAGCTGCGAGTTGCGAGCGCAGTTCTGTGCGCGCTTGGTCAACCTCGCTGGAGGCATCAACCGGATGAGAATTTTGCATTGTGATCGTGGAAGCCGTAAAAGCAGGTGCTCTGAAGGTTGTCAGGGCCTGAACGGCGATTTTCGCCCAAGCCGGGATGGCTGCTGATGTCTTATTCCGCACCCATGGCAGAGATCGTGCCTTCAATAACCAAAAACGCCCGTTTGGGGGCACCGCCCGAAAAGAACGTCGCCCAGGCTCGGCCGGTTGACCGAACCCAAGAAAACATGAGCAAAAAGGACGACATCAAGCTTCTACGCATCAACTATCTGCGTGGCCCCAACATCTGGACTTATCGGCCCGTGCTGGAAACCTGGCTGGACCTGGGCGCCCTGGAGCACTTTCCCTCCAACCTGCTGCCTGGTTTCAGCGACCGGCTGGTCGCCCTGCTGCCGGCCCTGGTCGAGCACCATTGCGGCGTCGGTGAGCGCGGGGGTTTCATCGAGCGCCTCTACGAGGGCACGTGGCTCGGCCATGTGCTCGAACATGTGGTCATCGAACTGCTCAACCTGGCCGACATGCCGACCGGCTTCGGCCAGACCCGCAGCACGTCGCAGCGCGGCGTTTACCGCATGGTTTTTCGCGCACGTGATGAACAGGTGGCCCGCAGCGCACTGGCCGAGGGCCACACATTGCTGATGGCTGCCGTGAACAGCGACACCGATGAGCCGGGTTATGGCAAACCTGAACTGCAGAGCGCCGTCGAGCGCGTGCGCGCGAAAGTCGACGAGTGTTACCTCGGTCCCAGCACTGCGGCCATCGTCGCTGCGGCAACCGAGCGGCGCATCCCGCACATCCGCCTGAACGACGGCAACCTGGTGCAGCTGGGCTACGGCGCCACCCAGCGCCGCATCTGGACCGCTGAAACCGAGTTCACCAGCGCCATCGCCGAAGGCATCGCCGGCGACAAGGACCTGACCAAGAGCCTGCTGGCCGCCTGCGGCGTGCCCGTGCCTGAAGGCCAAATTGTGGCCACGGTCGAAGCGGCCTGGGAAGCCGCGCAGGAGATCGGCCTGCCGGTGGTGGTCAAACCAAGCGACGGCAACCACGGGCGCGGCGTCTCGCTGGACCTCAAGACGCAGGCCCAGTTTGAAGACGCTTTTCACCTGGCGGCCCGGCACGGCAGCGAGGTGATGGTTGAACGGTTTGTACGCGGCCATGAGCACCGACTGCTGGTGGTCGGTGGCCGGGTGGTGGCTGCGGCCCGTGGCGAAACTGCATCCATCACCGGTGACGGCCTGGCCAGCGTTGCCGAGCTGGTTGAAAGCCAGCTCAACACCGATCCCCGGCGCGGCGCCAGCGAGGACTTTCCGCTCAACCCGATACGCATCGCCACCGACACTGCCATCCTGCTCGACCTGCAGCGCCAGGGGCTCACGCCTTCCTCGGTCCCTGCAGCCGGCCATGAAGTCCTGATCCAGCGCAACGGCAATGTGGCTATCGACTGCACCGATGAGGTTCATCCTGAGGTGGAGCACATGGTCTCGCTGGCGGCCCGCGTGGTGGGTCTGGACATCGCCGGTGTCGATCTGGTGGCGCAGGACATCTCAAAGCCGCTGCATGCACAGGGTGGCGCGATTGTCGAGGTCAACGCCGGACCCGGCCTGTTGATGCACCTCAAGCCGGCAGAAGGCGCGCCACGACCGGTTGGCCGTGCCATCTGCGAGCACCTGTTTCCCATCAGGCCAGACGCGGGTGCCTGCGGGCGTATTCCCGTGGTCGGCATCACCGGCTCGGTCGGCACCCACAGCATTGCCCGCCTGGTCGCCTGGCTGCTGCAGCTTTCCGGGCGTCACACCGGTCTGGCCTGCCGCAGCGGCCTGTTTCTGGACGGCCGCTGCCTGGACGCCAGCGACGGCACCCACTGGGAAGCCGGCCAGCGCCTCTTGATCAACCGCGCGGTGCAGGCAGCGGTGTTTGAAAACGGTGCTGACACCATCCTGCGCACCGGACTGGCTTACGACCGCTGCCAGGTCGGCGTGGTCACCGACCTGGGTGGCTCGGGCGCACTGGGCGAGTTCGACATCTTTGACGACGAGCCGATGTTCAAGGTCATGCGCTCACAGGTCGATGTGGTGCTGCCCGATGGTGTGGCGGTGCTCAACGCTGCCCATCCCGCCATCGTCGACATGGCCAGCCTGTGCGACGGCGAGGTGGTCTTCTACGCCATGGACCCAACTTTGGCCGCCATCGGCGACCATCGGGACAAGGGCGGCCGCGCGGTCTTCCTGCGCCAAGGCCAGGTCGTGCTGGCCACCGGCGCCAGCGAGGTTTTTCTGCCTGGCCTTGACAAGCTCGCGATCTGGCAAGACCGCCACGCCCCCACCGCCGAAGAAAGCCTGCTTGCCGCCGTTGGCGCCGCCTGGGCGCTCGGCATCCCGCTCAACCTGATCGGCGCGGGCATCGAAGCCTTCGAGTCCAGCGCGGCCCAGCCCGGAAAGAACCTCCAATGAACGTCTCGCGCATCCGCGCCCTGCGCGGCCCCAACCTCTGGAGTCGCCACACAGCGCTCGAAGCCGTCGTGACCTGCACCGAAGCCGAGTGCGCCATCGACAACCTGCCCGGCTTCGAGCCGCGCGCGCGCTCGCTGTTTCCGGCCATAGGCGCCCTGCGTCCCGGCGGCTACCTCGGTCCCGTGTCGCTGGCCCATGTACTGGAGTCGGCCGCGCTCGCACTGCAAGCCCATGCCGGTTGCCCGGTCACCTTCAGCCACACCGCCGCCACACTGGAGGATGGCGTCTACCAGACCGTGGTCGAATACAGCGAGGAAGCGGTTGGCCGCCTCGCGATGGAGCTGGCCCAGGCGCTGGTACATGCTGCCCTCAATGAAACCAGCTTCGACGTGGATGCAGCGATTGCGCAGTTGCGCGACCTTGACGAGGACGAGCGCATCGGGCCGAGCACCGGTGCGATTGTGGATGCAGCAGTAGCACGCGGCATTCCCTACCGCCGCCTGACACGCGGCAGCCTGGTGCAGTTCGGCTGGGGTTCGCGCCAGCGTCGCATCCAGGCCGCCGAACTCGACGCGACCAGCGCCGTGTCTGAGTCGATTGCCCAGGACAAGGACCTGACCAAAAAACTGCTGCTTGCCGCCGGTGTACCCGTGCCCACAGGCCGACCCGTCACGGATCCCGACGACGCCTGGGCCGCAGCCCTGCAGATCGGCTTACCGGTCGTGGTCAAGCCGCTGGACGGCAACCAGGGCAAAGGTGTCACCGTCAACATCGTCACGCGCGACCACCTCGACATCGCTTTTCGCGCGGCGGCAGAACACGGCGCCGTACTGGTCGAAAAATTCCTGCCCGGCGACGACTTCCGCCTGCTGGTGGTCGGCAACAAGCTGGTGGCCGCCTCGCGCCGCGAGCCACCCCAGGTGCTGGGCGACGGGCTGCACACCGTGCGCGAGCTGGTCGATATCGTCAACCAGGATCCGCGGCGCGGTGAAGGCCATGCCACCTCGCTGACCAAGATACGCTTTGACGACATTGCCGTCGCGCGTCTGGGCGTTCAGGAACTGACACCCGAATCGATTCCGGCGCGCGGCCGGCGCGTCATCCTGCGCAACAACGCCAACCTGAGCACAGGTGGCACCGCCACCGACGTCACCAGCGACGTGCATCCCGAGGTCGCTGCACGCGCAGTCGCTGCCGCGCAAATGATAGGCCTGCACATCTGCGGTGTGGACATGGTCTGCGAAAGCGTCCTCAAACCGCTTGAAACGCAGAACGGCGGCGTGGTTGAAGTCAACGCCGCGCCCGGCCTGCGCATGCACCTGTCGCCCTCTTACGGCAAGGGCCGCGCCGTCGGCGGCGCGATGATCAACGATTTGTTTGCGTCCGGCGACGATGGCCGTATCCCCGTGGTGGCCGTAACCGGCACCAATGGCAAGACCACCGTGACACGGCTGGTGGCGCACCTGCTGACCGCCAACGGCCTGCGCTGCGGCATGACCAACACCGATGGTGTCTATGTCGACGGCCGGCAGACCGATAGCGGCGACTGTAGCGGCCCGAAAAGCGCACGCAACGTGCTGATGCATCCCGACGTGGACGCCGCTGTTTTTGAAGTCGCTCGCGGAGGCATCCTGCGCGAGGGCCTGGGCTTTGACCGCTGCCAGGTCGCCATCGTGACCAACGTGGGCACCGGCGACCACCTCGGCCTGAACTACATCACCACCGTGGAAGAACTGGGCGTAGTCAAGGGCGTGATCGTGCAAAACGTGGCGTCTACCGGCTACGCGGTGCTCAACGCCGCCGACCCGATTGTCGCGGCCATGGCGCCCACCTGCCCTGGCGCCGTGATTTTCTTCGCCGCCGACCGGCACCATCCGCTGATGGCCACGCATCGCGCACAAGGCAAACGCACGGTGTACCAGGATGGCAATGCGCTGATCGCTGCCGAAGGCGCCTGGCGTGAACGCGTGTCCTTAAAGCACATTCCGCTGACGCGCGGCGGAACCATTGGCTTCCAGATTGAGAACGTGATGGCCGCCCTGGCGGCCGCATGGGCCGTCGGCGTGAAATGGGACACCATCAGAAGCGGCTTGGCCAGCTTTGTCAGCGACGCGCACAACGCGCCTGGCCGATTCAACGTGATGGATTATCAGGGCGCCACCGTGATTGCCGACTATGGCCACAACCCTGACGCCATGCGCGCGCTGGTGGCTGCGGTGGACGCCATGCCCGCCACGCCCGGCCAGACGCGCAGCGTGGTCATCAGCGGCGCCGGCGACCGGCGCGACAGCGACATCCGCGACCAGACCATCATTCTCGGCAAGGCCTTCGACGACGTCCTGCTGTACCAGGACGCGGCCCAGCGCGGCCGGGCCGACGGCGAAGTCATGGCGCTGCTGCGCGAAGGCCTGGCGGACGCCAGCCGCACCACCCGCATCGACGAAATTCATGGCGAGTTTGTGGCCATCGACACGGCGCTCGCACGGCTGCAACCCGGTGACCTGTGCCTGATCCTGGTCGACCAGGTGCAGGAGGCGCTGGCGCACCTGGAGCAGCGGGTGAAAGAAGCACGCGACGTGAAGCAGGTCGCGGTGGCCTGAGTGCAAGTCAACCTGAACGCCTCGTCGTTGATCTGAGAGTCAGGTTTTGCCAGCAAGCCGGGGGTAGCCCGCCGGGGCGAGTCCCGGCTTGTTGGCACACCAGAGGGCTGGAATCACTTCACAAGGCAAATCCCGTCGATCTCATGAAAAAACACCCTCCAGCCCCTACCAACCAGGCGTAGCCAGCTACTATTTCAATAGCGAAACCAAGACCAGGCACCACCCGCACCGGGTTAAACTGGACCGATGGCCTGGAACGCGACGCTCTCTCTCGACTACTCACTGCAGGCCGGCAAAACGATTGCGCACTTCCGCCATGACGGCCCGCTGCGCATCCTTCAAAGCCTGTACCCTGAAGGCGATGCGGTCTGCCACAACGTGCTGGTGCATCCACCGGGTGGGCTGGTCGGTGGCGACACACTCGACATTGCAGTTACCGTTGCCAGCGGCTGCCATGGCCTGATCACCACACCGGGGGCCACCCGTTTTTACAAGTCACTCGGTGAAAAAGCCCTGCAGCGTGCGCGCCTGCAGCTCGAAGCCGGCGCGCGTGCCGAGTGGCTGCCGATGGAAGCGCTGTGTTACAGCGGCTGCCTGGCCGAGAACCACCTGACGCTGGACCTCGCGCCAGGCGCCGAACTGATGGGCTGGGACGTGACCGCGTTGGGCCTGCCCAGCGCCGGTCAGCCCTTTGCCGAAGGCAGCTTTTGCCAGCATATCGAGCTGCCCGGCATCTGGCTGGAGCGCGCGCGCATCCGGGCGGATGACCAGCTGCTGATGGACAGCCCCTTGGGCCTGGCCGGTCAGCGATGCATCGCCACCCTGTTTTTTGCAAGCGGCAGCAAGCTCGAACGCAGGCGGCGCGAACTGGCTCTGGATGTGGCACGGCAGGTGATGGAGGCACACCCTTCAAGCCAGCATGCCGGAGCCACCAGCCCGGACGCGCAGATCGTGGTGGTTCGCGTGCTGGCACCGCTGGTCGAACCGGCGATGGGTGTGCTCAAGCAGGTCTGGAAAGCCTGGCGCCAGCATTTGTGGAACCAGACCGCACCGAGCCCGCGTATCTGGTCGGTTTAGCGCCTCAGCCCTTCAGGTCGGTCGGCACTTTGTCACTGTTCTCCGCCAGCTTGTTCGTGCTCAGATCGTGCAGCCGGATGTTCATGACTGCGCCGTCGTTCCTGTCACTGGTGTAGCCCAGTTCTTTGGCCAAGGCCTTGTGGGAAAGCCGCCTACAGCGGTTTCCCGGAGCGTCCTACCTGCAAACCGGCGAGCCCGCACACAATGGGTATTCCCGGCTGCGGCTGACCTCCTGCGAGATTCCATGAAAACTGTCCTGACCCCCATCGTGATGGCCTTGAGCCTGGTGTTTGTCGGCTGCTCCAGCACCACCGAAAGCGGCGCCGTAGGCGCATCTCGATCCCAGCTGCTGCTGGTGTCCTCGGCAGAGCTGGACCAGATGGCCGTACAAAGCTACAACAAGCTCAAGGCCGAAGCCGCGGCGAAAGGGGTGCTCAACACCGACGCAGCCATGCTGGCGCGTGTGCGCGCAGTCGCGGCCCGTATCCAGCCGCAAACTGCTGTCTTCCGCGCCGACGCGCCGCGCTGGCAATGGGAGGTCAACCTGATCACCAGCGAACAGGTCAACGCCTTTTGCATGCCAGGCGGAAAAATCATGTTTTACACCGGGCTGATTCGAAAGCTCAACCTCAGCGACGAAGAAATCGCTGTTGTGATGGGGCACGAAATCGCTCACGCACTGCGCGAGCATTCACGTGAGCAGGTGTCCCAGGCGGTCGCCGCCCAGACAGCCATCAGCATCGGCACCCAGCTGCTCGGGCTGGGCGGCGGAACCTCGCAACTGACGGGCGCGGCGTATGAGGCGCTGGTGGCCACCCAGTTCAGCCGCTCGCATGAAAACGAAGCAGACCGTATCGGCCTGGAGCTGATGGCGCGGGCTGGCTACAACCCTCAAGCCGGCGTGACCCTGTGGCAAAAAATGACCAGCGCCGGTAGCGCGGGTGGTGGCGGCTTCCTCAGCAGCCACCCCAGCGACAGCAGCCGCGTGGCGCAAATCCAGGCGCTGCTGCCCACGGTGATGCCGCTGTACCAGGCGGCGCGGCGCTAGATCGCAACCAGTTGCCGCACGCCGTTGGCCTGCATGTCCTTGCCCTGGCCGCGCGCAATGAACTCACCGCGCTCCATCACCAGGTAATCGTCGGCCAGTTCCTCGGCAAAGTCGTAATACTGCTCGACCAGCAGGATGGCCATGTCACCGCGGTCAGCGAGCATGCGGATCACGCGACCGATGTCCTTGATGATGCTGGGCTGGATGCCCTCGGTCGGCTCGTCAAGGATCAGCAGCTTGGGTTTGGCAGCCAGCGCCCGCGCAATCGCCAGTTGCTGCTGTTGCCCGCCTGACAAATCGCCGCCGCGCCGGTTCAGCATCTGCCTGAGCACCGGAAACAGCTCGTACAGCTCCGCCGGTATAGGTGTGGCGGCACTTTTGTAGGCCAGGCCCATGCGCAGGTTTTCTTCGACCGTCAGACGCGCGAAGATCTCGCGGCCCTGCGGTACAAAGCCTATGCCCGCTCTGGCACGTTCATAAGGTGTGGCGTCCTGGATGGGCTTGCCGTCGAACTCAATGCTGCCGGTCTTGATGGGTACCAAGCCCATCAATGATTTGAGTAGCGTGGTTTTGCCGACGCCGTTGCGACCGAGCAGCACGGTGACCTTGCCAAGGTGAGATTCAAGGCTGACGTCGCGCAGGATATGGGAGCCGCCGTAGTATTGGTTAATGTTTTTGACGTTCAGCATAGGGTGTTTCTCGTCAGGCTTGTCGAAGAGTTCACGCCTCGTTCGTTGAACGAAAGCCGTGGATATGCCTGCAAGCCGGGGGTTGCCCGGCGGCAACTCACTTTCTTTTTGCGTCGCCAAAAAGAAAGTAAGCAAAGAAAAAAGCGACCCTGCTGTCTGCGTCCCCTCCGCTTCGCTGCGGGGCAACCTGCGCTGCTCGGTCCAGCCGGGGTCGAGCAGCGCAGGTTGCCCCGGAGCGCAGCGCAGGGGACCCGGACCATCGGGTCGCCTTTCTTTTGGGTACTTTTCTTTGGCGACGCAAAGAAAAGTGCCTCGCCCGCCGGGGCGAGACCCGGCTTGTTCGAAGCGTAACAGTCCTGCAAGCTTGTACAGGCTTCGACAACCTTCACTAGGCCGTGAAGAAGATCAACGCCCAAGGTACACCTCAATCACCCGTTCATCCGCCTGCACCTGGTCCAGAGTCCCCTGCGCCAGCACCGACCCATCGCACAGCACCGTGACGATTTCCGAAATCGTCTTGATGAAACTCATGTCGTGCTCCACCACCATCAGCGAATGTTTGCCCTTGAGTGTGAGAAACAGCTCGGCCGTGCGTGCAGTTTCTTCATCCGTCATGCCGGCCACGGGCTCGTCCAGCAGCAGCAGCTTGGGGTCCTGCATCAACAACATGCCGATCTCCAGCCACTGCTTTTGCCCGTGGCTCAGGTTGCCAGCCATGCGGTTCACGCTGTCGGCCAGGTGGATGGTGACAAGGATCTCGGCCAGGCGGTCGCTCTGCATGGAATCGAGCCGGAAGAACATGGACGACCAAACATCGCGTTCATGGCCCTTGTTGGTCTTGAGGGCGAGTTCGAGATTTTCAAACACCGTGAGCTGCTCGAACACTGTAGGTTTTTGAAACTTGCGACCAATACCGAGCTGGGCGATCTGCGGCTCGGTGTGGCGCAGCAGGTCAATCGTGCTGCCGAAAAACACCGTACCTTCGTCGGGTCGGGTCTTGCCGGTGATGATGTCCATCATCGTCGTCTTGCCGGCGCCATTGGGGCCAATGATGCAACGCAACTCGCCTGGTGCGATGTCCAGCGACAGCTTGTTGATGGCTTTGAAGCCATCAAAACTCACGCTCACGTCTTCAAGGTAAAGAATCCGGCCGTGCGTGACGTCCACTTCGCCGGGGGTAGCGATGCGGCTGCCGCTCGCACTGCGCCCCCCGGACTCGGTGTTGGTCCGGCCGGCTTCCAGCGCCGCGCGCCGCTCCTCAATGCGGCGTGCGCCTTGCTCAAGAAGGTCGGGCGTCATTTGGCCTTTCCTTTGCGGAGCTTCCTGATCAGCCCCACCACACCACTCGGCAGGAACAGCGTCACCGCGATAAACAGCAGTCCAAGAAAGTACAGCCAGTATTCGGGATACGCCACCGTCAACCAGCTCTTGGCGCCGTTGACGATGAAGGCGCCCAGGATGGGGCCGATCAGCGTGGCGCGCCCACCTACCGCAGCCCAGATTGCCATTTCAATCGAATTGGCCGGGCTCATCTCACTCGGGTTGATGATGCCGACCTGCGGCACATAAAGCGCGCCAGCAATGCCGCACATCACGGCCGAGATGGTCCAGATGGTCAGCTTGTAGCCAATCGGGTTGTAGCCCGAGAACATCACACGGGTCTCGGCGTCGCGGATCGCCTGCAGCACCCGGCCGAACTTGCTGCGCACCAGCCATTTGGCAAACAAAAAGAAACCCAGCAAGCTCATACCAGTGATCACAAATAGCAGCATGCGCATGTTGGGCGTGGCAATCGGCGTATCAAGAATGCGCTTGAAGTCGGTAAAGCCATTGTTGCCGCCAAAACCCGTCTCGTTGCGAAAGAACAGCAGCATGGCGGCAAAGGTCATGGCCTGCGTGATGATGGAGAAGTACACCCCTTTGATGCGCGAGCGAAACGCGAAGTAGCCAAAAACAAAGGCCACCGCGCCGGGCACCAGCACGATCAGGAAAAGCGTGGCGATGAAGCTGTCGCTGAAGGTCCAGTGCCAGGGCAGCTCTTTCCAGTCCAGGAACACCATGAAGTCGGGCAGGTCGCTTTTGTAGTTGCCGTCGCGCCCGATCTGGCGCATCAGGTACATGCCCATCGCGTAACCGCCGAGCGCAAAGAACAAGCCGTGCCCCAGAGACAGGATGCCGGTGTAGCCCCAGATCAGGTCCATGGCGAGCGCCACGATGGCGTAACACATGATTTTGCCGACCAGCGCCACCGCGTAGGTGCTCATGTGGAACATGCTGGTCTCGGGCACCAGCAGGTTCAGTGCCGGAGCCAGCGCGCAGACCAGCAGTAGCGCCACAAGAAAAGTGCTCCAGCCGGTTCCCGTGAGCATGGGGCCTTTGGCGGGCAACACGACGCCTCCCCGAATAGCCCCCTCGCCCCTCTGGGAAGAGGGCTGGGGTGAGGGGGCAGCGGTGGAGGCTGCCACGCCGGCCTCGGCCTGCAGCGATTCGTCAATGGTATGGATAGGCGTGTTCATGTCATGCCTCCGCTGAGCGCCCCTTCATCGCGAAGATGCCTTGCGGCCGCTTCTGGATGAAGATGATGATGAGCACCAGCACCGCAATCTTGGCCAGCACCGCACCGGTCCAGCCTTCGAGGAATTTATTCAGGATGCCCAGGCCCATGGCGGCGTAGACGGTGCCGGCCAGTTGGCCCACGCCACCGAGCACCACCACCATGAAGGCATCAACGATGTAGCCCTGGCCAAGGTCCGGGCCGACGTTGCCAACCTGACTCAGCGCGCAGCCGGCCAACCCGGCGATGCCCGAGCCGAGCGCGAAGGCGTAAGTGTCCACACGCGCCGTGTTCACACCCATGCAGGAGGCGATCGGCCGGTTCTGCGTGACGCCGCGCACAAACAGGCCGAGCCGTGTCTTGCTGATCAGCCAGGCCATGCCGAGCAGCACGGCAATCGCAAAGCCGATGATGACCAGCCGGTTGTAGGGCAGCGAGAGGTTGCCCAGCACCTGCACGCCGCCGCTCATCCAGACCGGGTTTTCAACACCGACGTTTTGCGCGCCGAAGATGGAGCGCACCAACTGCTGCAGCATCAGGCTGATACCCCAGGTAGCCAGCAGGGTTTCGAGTGGGCGGCCGTAGAGGAAGCGGATCACGCCGCGCTCCAGCGCTGCACCCATCAGCGCGGATGCCATGAAGGCCACCGGCACCGCCGCCAGCAAATACCAGTCAAACAGGCCGGGCAGGTACTTCTGGAACAGGCCCTGCACCACATAGGTGGCGTAGGCGCCTATCATCATGAGTTCGCCATGCGCCATGTTGATGACGCCCATCAGCCCGTAGGTGATCGCCAGGCCCAAGGCGACCAGCAGCAGGATGCTGCCCAGGCTGATCCCGCTGAAGACAGCGCCCAGCTTGTCGCCCCAGGCCAGCGCCTCCTCGACCTTGCGCAGCGAGGCCTGCAGCGCCGTTTTGACCTCGGGATCCGTCTCCAAACGCAAGCGTTCGATCAGCACGGTTTTGCTGTTTCGGCTGTCGCTGCCAGACAGTCGCGCGGCAGCGTCCAGCCGTTTGGCCTTGTCGCTGCTGCCCAGCAAAATCGCTGCTCGCACCAGCGCCAGGTCGCTTTTGAGGTCGGCCACCTTCTCTGCCGCGTAGGCCTTTTCAATCAACGGAAGCCGAGACTCCTCGCTGCCGCCGGAAAGCGTCTTGATCGCATCGCGCCTGACCTTCTCGTCTTTGGAAAACAGCTTGAGCGCAGCCAGCGCGGTATCGAGTTCGCCGCGCATCATGTTGTTGTTGATCACATCTTCAGCGTCTGGCGGCACGGCCAGCTCGACGCCGCTGATCGGGTCGTAGCCCTTGTCGTCCTTGATGACAAACACCTTGCCGGCGGCGGTCTTGACGGCGTCGTCGGCGAGCGCCTGGATGAAGGCGGCCGTTTTTTCATCGGCACCCGCGGCGGCCTTGTTCAGCGCATCCACACGCTCCATGGTGTCGCCCAAGGCCATGCCTTTGACTTCTTCCGGAGTCAGGGCATGGGCGCTGACAGCCAGCAACAAGGTAGCGCTTAGGAAAAGTGTGCGAATCATCATGAGAAGAACCTGTAGGGTGGGCACAGCAGCCAGTCAACGCTTGCTTGCCGCTATGCCCAGGCTGCAATTTCCTGGAAAACCATCCTCCGACAATGCACGGGAGTAGTGCAAGAAGTGAGCCAGACCACAAAAAAGCCGCACCTGTTTTCAACAAACCAGGTGCGGCTTGCACCGCCTGGCCCCGAAGGGCCTTGGGGTCGTCACCTTACTTGGTTGCCATTTTTGCCGGCTCGTCAGGCTTCTTGTCGTTGCCTTCGATGTACGGGCTCCATGGCTTGGCTTTCACCGGGCCAGGCGTCTTCCAGACCACGTTGAACTGGCCGTCAGCCTTGATCTCGCCGATGAACACCGACTTGTGCAGGTGGTGGTTCTTCTCGTCCATTTTCGAGATGATGCCCGACGGTGCCGGGAAGGTCTGGCCAGCCATGGCGGCAATCACCTTGTCGGTATCGGTGGATTTGGCTTTTTCAACGGCCTGCTTCCACATGTTGATGCCAATGTAAGTGGCTTCCATCGGATCGTTGGTCAGCGGCTTGTCCATGTGGCCCGGAATCTTCTTGGCCTTGGCGTAGTCAGACCACTTCTTGATGAAAGCGGTATTGGTCGGATTCTTGATCGACTGGAAGTAGTTCCAGGCAGCCAGGTGGCCGACCAGCGGCTTGGTGTCCACGCCGCGCAGCTCTTCTTCACCGACCGAGAAAGCAACGACTGGTACGTCTTTGGCTTTCAGGCCGGCATTGCCCAGCTCTTTGTAGAAAGGCACGTTGGAGTCGCCATTGATGGTGGACACCACAGCGGTTTTTCCGCCGGCAGAAAACTTCTTCACGTCAGCCACGATGGTCTGGTAGTCGGAGTGGCCAAACGGTGTGTATTTTTCGTCGATGTCCTTGTCGGCCACACCTTTGGTCTTGAGGTAGGCGCGCAGAATCTTGTTGGTGGTGCGCGGGTACACATAGTCGGTACCCAGCAACACCCAGCGCTTGGCGCCGCCACCTTCTTTGCTCATCAAATAATCGACAGCAGGAATGGCCTGCTGGTTCGGCGCTGCACCGGTGTAAAACACGTTTTTGGACAGCTCTTCACCTTCGTACTGTACGGGGTAGAACAGCAGGCCGTTCATTTCTTCAACCACGGGCAGCACCGATTTGCGGGACACCGAGGTCCAGCAGCCGAAAATCACGGCAACCTTGTCCTGCCCGAGCAACTGCTTGGTCTTTTCGGCAAACAGCGGCCAGTTGGAGGCCGGGTCCACAATCACGGGCTCAAGCTTCTTGCCCATCACGCCACCCTTGGCGTTGATTTCGTCGATCGCCATCAGCACGGTGTCTTTCAACACGGTTTCCGAAATGGCCATAGTGCCCGACAGGCTGTGCAGAATGCCCACCTTGATGGTGCCACCCGACTGGGCATGGGCTGGCAGGACAGAGAGGCCCGCCAGGGCGACGGCGGCAGTAAGCGCCTTGAGGGTAAAACGACGTTGCATGTTCAGCTTCTCCGGTAGGTGGTAGATCACTTTTCGCTGCGCAGAAGCCGCTACAGGCGGCTCTTTCGAAGCGATGAGGCGATTCTGGGGACCGGCCGGGGATTGGGCTATACGCCGGGTGGCGTATGTAGGATGGGGACTACAGCAACCAGAGCAGGCCGTGCGAGCCAACTATCGATAAGGTGTCGATGATGCTGCATTCGGTCGTAAATCAGCTTGCGCGGCACCGGCGCACCGGGCAAGTGTGGCCCGCTTCTGCGCAACAGCGCAGCGAGTGTCTACTATATTGCTACAAAATTCATAGCTATTTACGACCACCGGACAAGGGCTACAGGCCTTTTTCGTTTGAATTTTTGGCAGGAAGGACTTGCTGGGGCTCGGCGGGCAGCTGCGCCGCCTCCTCACGCGCCTTCGCAAACAGATCCCACACCGCCATGAACATGGCCGCCACCACCGGACCGATCACAAAGCCGTTCAGACCGAACAGCGCCATGCCGCCCAGGGTGGTGACCAGCACCACGTAGTCGGGTATTTTGGTGTCCTTGCCAACCAGTAATGGGCGCAGGATGTTGTCGACCAAGCCTATCACCAGCACGCCGAAAGCGGTGAGCACCAGTCCCTTGGCGACAGCGCCAGTGACCAGAAAATAAATCGCCACTGGTCCCCAGACCAGCGCCGCGCCCACGGCCGGCAGCAGCGAGAGAAAGGCCATCAAGGTGCCCCAAAGCACCGGCGCATGGATGCCCAGCATCCAGAAAATCACCCCACCCAAAGCGCCCTGCAGCATGGCCACCACCACGTTGCCCTTGACGGTGGCGCGGATCACGGTGACGAACTTGCCAGACAGCTCGCGTTTGATGCCGGACTCCAGCGGCACGGCGTCGCGGATGCGGCGCGCCAGCGCACTGCCGTCGCGCAGCAGAAAAAACACCAGGTACAGCATGACAAAAAAGCTGACGATGAAGTCAAAGGCGTTCTGGCCGATGTTGATCGCCTGCGTGGCCAGAAACTGGCTGCCTTTGGACAGGCTGGCGGACACCCGCTCCAGGATCACGCCGGTACTGGAGAGTCCGAAGCGGTCCAGCATGCCGATCACCCAGGCCGGCAACGCGCTGTACACCTCCTGGAAATAAATACTCAGGCTGAACTTGCCCGACTGCATGCCCTGGTACACGGCCGAGGCCTCCTGCACCAGCGAGGCAACGATCAGGCCCAGCGGTAGAATCACCAGCAACAAAATGATGGCCAGCGTGGCCAGCGCGGCCAGCGTGCGCCGGCCCGGCATGGCCTTGAGCAGGCGCACAAACAGCGGCGTGAACATCAGCGCGAAAATAGCGCCCCAGAACACCGCGCCGTAAAACGGCCACAACACCCACACAAAAGCGACGGACACCACAAGCAGCAGCAGCAGGAAAAACCTGCTTTCGAGCGCAGAGGTCGGGACGATGCTGGAGAGTTTCATGGTGGAAGGCCTTGGCGTTGAAGGGCGGCGTGCAAGCCGATGGTATCGGCAAAATGGCGGCTTCCACAGGTGCAGGGCGCTGATTTTTCGACATGAGGGCAGCACTCCCCTTTGTCCTACAAGAACAAGCGCCATAGACGTAGGCGGTAGCTGGGCGCCTCCGGCGAAGCTGTTGAATCTCACCCACACCTCACTCATTCGCCCATGACGATATTTTCTGCAGTTCCCTCCGCCGCCTACCGTCCCCTCGTCGCCTACCCGGGCACAGGGGCCGCCATAGTCGCGTTGGGCCTGGCAGCAGCGTTGGCCGGCGCAGGCGCCCACGCGCAAACGCCGCCGGCCGCTCCGGTGGCTGCGCCGCCATCCGCCGCGTCAAAAGTGCCTGCTGCCGAACCCAAATACACAGTCGCGCAAATCGCCCAGGCCTTTGGCCTGATCGACACCAACAAGGACGGCAAGCTCAGCCACGCGGAAGCCGCCGGTTTTCGTGGCGTGGCGCGCTACTTCGACGAGGCCGATACCAACAAGGACGGTTCGCTGTCGCGCGCCGAATTCGAAAACGCGCTGAGCGGCGAAAAAAGCCGTTAAGAAAGTGCGTAGCGCCGGCGCTGCAGGACCTGGGCGAGGTCTAAACGCGATGCGGCCTGGTGGCTGACAAGCTGGCCGGTTGTGTCATGCGCGGCCGGCGTACTTCTGGGGCACCCGTCCCGCGCAGAGGCATGACCCGTGGATGGCCGCAGTACCGGCAAAAGACAATTCACTGCCTGGAAACTCTGCTGCTCCGGCGGCTGCGGGCAACGTCAGGGAACACGCAAGGACTCCTTCACTCACGGCGTGAATGTGGGGCCTGCCGCCTGGAATTGCTATCAACACTATAGCTGCTTGCGCCCGACTGACGAGGGCTGGAGGGCGATTGGATGCCCCAAACAGGCGGCTGGCGCCTTCAGGCCCCCGGCGGATGCGACTGACCGAGCACGCGCTGCAGGGCCTGCAGCAGTTCGTCGTTGGAGGTCTGGGCCTTGAGCAGCACGGCCGCGACCCGCGCGCTCTGGGGCCGGTCCACCTCGCTGGCCGAGAACACCACCACGGACGGCGGCAAGGTCAGCGCTTCGATGTCGGCCAGCAGGTCCCAGCCGGGCCTGCGCCTGCGCCTGCGCGGCGCTGTAGGCCAGGTCGGCGTCAAAACCGCCCTTGTCCAGCATCATGGCGATCAGGCGCGCGATGTCGGGGGCGTCCTCGCGGATATGAGGACCCTCGGACGCAGCGACGCACCCGCCGCCCCAGGCGGGCAGGAAGCCGGCCGCGACGCCGTATCCGCAGTCGGGATGGCGGGCTCCTGCCACTGCGGCAACTCAAAGAAAAAGGTGGTTCCAACGCCGGGCTCGGTGTCAAAACCAATGCTGCCGCCCAGTCGCTCGATGATCGCGCGCGCGATATTCAGGCCCAGCCCGGTGCCACCCTTTTGCCGCGTGTCGGACGAGTCGGCCTGGGAGAATTTCTGGAAGATCCGCTTGTGGGACTCTTCGGGAATACCAGGTCCGCGGTCGCTCACCTCGACACGCACACGGGCGCCGGTGTGCAGCACACGCACGTCCACCAGCGCGCCCGGTGGCGAAAACTTCATCGCGTTGGACAGCAGGTTGGTGACGACCTGGTTGAGCCGGTCGCTGTCGGCATTGACCCGCAGGTCATGACCATCGGGAAAAACCAGGTTCAAGCCGACCTGCCGCGTGGCGCCAAAACCCTGATTGGCCGCCAGCGCCTGTACCAGCAAGGGTTTAAGCTCGATCACCTGCAAGTCGAGACGCATCTTGCCGGACTCGATTTTTTCAATGTCCAGGATGTCGTCGATCAGGCGGATCAGGCGCTCGCAATTGCTCCTGGCAATTTCGACCAGGGTCTTCACCGCGTCGGGCAACTGTCCGGCCAGACCGCCTGAAATGAGTCCAAGCGAGCCCCTCATAGACGTGAGCGGCGTGCGCAGCTCGTGGCTGACCGTGGAGACAAACTCGCTTTTCATGCGGTCGATGCGTTTGAGCTCGGTCACGTCGGTCCCCAGCGAATAAAAGCCGATGACGCGGCCGATGTCCTCGCCGTCGCCATAACGCGGGAAATAGTTGACGATGAAGTCGCGCATGTCGCCCTGCGGCGTCTTACGGTGCCGCTCGAACACCACCGGGTAACCCGACAACACCTCTTCGACCGAGGGTCGCGCGAGTTCATACCCCTCTTCGCCCAGCACGTCGCGCATCTGCCGGCCGTGGATCTGGTCGTGCGACAGGCCCAGGCCCTCGGCATAGGCCCAGTTATGGAAACGGAAACGCTGGCTGCTGTCCACATAGGAAATATGCGCCGGCAGGGTGTCGGTGATGTCACGCAGCTGCGACTCGCTGGCACGCAGCGCGTCATGGACCTGGCGTATTTCGGTGGTGTCCCGGCCTGTACCGTGGTAACCGCTGAAACGCCCAGAGGCGTCGAATATCGGCAAGCCGCTGATGCTCTCATAACGGAGTTTTCCATCGCTGTCCTTACGGACAATCTCGAAATCCCGAAAAGCTTCGTGCCGTTCGAGCAGCGCCTGGTGGGCCAGCCAGGCGTCTGGCTTCATGACCAGATCGACGAGCTCCCATCGGGTCTTGCCGATGACGCCGTCGTCGTCAAGGCCGCTCATGTTGCTTGTCCTGCCGGAGATCTGCACAAAGCGGAAATTTTCGTCCTGCTCCCAGAACCAGTCGGAAGACAGTTCGGTGAGCGCGCGAAAACGCGCCTCGTTGTCGCGCAGGATCTGCTCGGTCTGCTTGCGCTCGGTGATGTCCTGTATCTGCGAGATGAAATGCAGCGGCCGCCGATCGGCGTCACGTACCAGCGAGCAACTCAGGTGCGCCCAGACGATGCGGCCAGATTTGTGGAAGTAACGTTTTTCCCACTGGTAGGTCTCGATCTCGCCGGCCAATGCCCGCTTGCGCTGCAACACGTCGTACTCGATGTCGTCGGGGTGGGTGACATCGTAAATCGTGCGCGACAACATCTCGGCCTCGGAGTAGCCCAGAATCTGGCAGAAGACGCTGTTCACGCGCAGACGGCGCGAGTCCACCGCAACCAACGCCATGCCGATCGCCGAGTGGTCAAAGGCATTGCTGAACTGCTGGTCGCTGAAGGTAAAGGCGTCGTTGTCGTTGCCGGACAGGCTGGTCGCCGAAGCAGCGCCGGTTGGGCCTGCGCTGCCGGGCAGATGGCTGGCGCGCGGCGGCCCGACCAGCGCAAAGCCAGCATCGTCACCAGGCTTGGCCTTGAGCTGCTCGCTGCCAAGCGTGAAGTAAAAAGTGCTGCCCTCTCCGACTGCGGAGTCGGCCCAGATCCTGCCGCCGTGACGGGTGATGATGCGTTTGACCGTCGCCAGACCGATGCCGCTGCCGGAAAACTCCTCAGGCGAATGCAGTCGCTGGAAGGTGCCAAACAACTTGTCTGCATACGCCATGTCAAAACCAGCGCCGTTGTCACGCACAAAATAGACCGGTTGCTGATTGGTACCCCCTTGCATCCCGACAAGGATTTGCGCTTTGGGAGTTTTCGAGGTGAACTTCCAGGCGTTGCCGATCAGATTGTCGAGCACCTGGCGCAGCAGCGCCGTGTCCCCCCGCACTTGCACACAGGGCTCAACCACTGTCTGGACCTGCCGCCCGGGATCCCTTTCGGCGTGCTGGCGCAGCAACTGGCCGGCCTCTGCGCTGATATCCAGGGATTTCCAGTGCAGGCTGGTACGCGACAGCTGGGCCAGGGACAGCAAGCCGTCGGTCAGCTCGCCCATGCGCTGGGCGCCGCTGCGTATGCGCGCCAGATAGTGGTTGGCCCGCTCATTGCTCCCCGATGCCAGGGCTTTTTGCAACAGGGCGCTGAAACCGTCGATGGAACTCAGCGGGGAGCGCAGATCATGCGCCACCGAGTAAGAAAACGCCTCCAGCTCCCTGTTGACCGCTTCAAGTTGGGCCGTGCGCCGCGACACCCGGTTTTCAAGGTCCACATTGAGCCGGACAATTTCGAGCTCATCGCGCTTGCGTTTGCCAATGTCGGTGATGGTCGTGACATAACCTGTCGGCACGCCGGTTCCGTTTTCGAACAGGGGTTGGACGTTGATCTGCACCCACAGGGTATTGCCATCAGGCTTGCGGTAACAGATCACCTCGTTGGGCTGGGCCTTGCCGGTACGCCTGGCCTTCACGCTGGGCACCTCGTCGGGCGGCATCAGCGAGCCGTCTTCACGCAGAACCTCCCATTCCGGCGCGACAATCGTCTGCCCTTTGATCTGGACCAGGGTCTTGCCCAGGATGCGCTCTGCACTGGCATTGCAGTCGATGATCTGTCCGCTGGCGTCGCGCAAAACCACGCCTTCCGCCAGCGCAGCCACGACCGCGCGGAAACGCGTTTCGCTGGCGCGGAGCGCGATTTCTGTCAACTTGCGCGCCGTGATGTTGGACCCTACGCCCCGGTAGCCGGCGAACTGGCCCGCAGGAGAGAGAAATGACGCACCGCTGATGCACAACACCTCGAGCGTGCCGTCCGGCCCGACGCGCTCGTACTCGAGTTCGCGAAAGGTTTCGCGCTGTTCGAGCTGGCGCTTGTGCTTGTCCCACAGCGTGCGGTTGGCCGCTCTGGTATCGATCTCCCAGCGGGTTTTTCCGAGGTAGCCGTCAATCGTGGCCCTCTCCTCGGGGGTCTCCCCCCCCGAAAGCTCGGTAAAACGAAACTGCTTGTCGGTTTCCCAGTACCAGTCCGCAGAAAGTTCGGTGAGGCTGCGAAAACGCTCCTGGTTGTGGAGCAACTGGGATTCAGCTGCGAGTCGTTGCGTGATGTCCCCGGCGGTGATCAGGATGTGGGTCACCACACCACTGGCGTCCTTCATCGGCACCTTGCGCATGTGGACATGGATGGTGCCGCGATTTCTTGTTACGGCAAGCCGGTCGGGCAGGTCCTGGGGCACACCGGCCGCCACCAGCTCCAGGTCGGCGGCATGCATACGGTCCACGTCTGCCTTGGGCCACAGGTCGTGCATGGTGCGGCCCAGGGCTGCCTCCCGAGGCACCCCATACAGCAGTTCGGCGGCCTTGTTCCAGGCAACAACCTTGTACCCGTCGTGCACCGACTTCAGGTGAAAGGCGAGCGGTATGTTGTCGACGACGTTATCGACAAAGCGGGCAGCTTGTCGCTCTGCTTCTTCCGAACGCTTGATCGCGCTGATGTCATGCACCGTTCCCTGGTAACCCAGAAAGCGGTTTTCAGTGTTGAAAACCGGCACGCCGCTCACCGACAGGTAGTGCGTCAACCCGTCGCCAAGCACTCTCATGTATTCGAAATTTCGAAACGGCTGGTGGGCGTCCAGTAGAGCCCGGTGGGCCTCCCAGGAACTGCTGAGCGGCACCGCACCCGCCAACTCCCAGCGGCACTTTCCCAGGTTCTTGTCGCGCTCGATATCGACCTTCACTGCACCGTGCTCGGCTGTGAAATTGACAAAGCGGTGTTCGGCATCCTGCTCCCAGTGCCAGTCAGCCGATATGGCAACCAGGCTGCGCAGGGTTTGCGCGCTGATGCTGAGTGACTCGATCTCGCGATTTTTCCCGGCGAGTTCCAGCTGGAGGCTGTTGTTGGCGCGGGCGAGTTCAAGCGCCTCTGCTTGCAGGCGCTGAAGCGCCTGGCGTTGGGCCTCGTCGACTTTCACGCCTGGCCTCCCGGATGAATACATGCGTGCCCATCACGCAGCGTGTGGCAACTCAATGGCTGATGATCAACGGCTACCAAAACGCCGGCAAATCGTTGTGTCATGCTCTGCCTGCCTTTCGCCTTTCTTTGGGAGATAGGCACGCCTTGTGAAAAAGCGTGCGCATCATGTCCAGCCAAGTCTGTGGGATGGTCGCACTTTTTGTTACAGCACGGTATAGAGATAAGTCCTTGATGGCTGTGGGACACCATGAATCGCCGTCCACGCATGTCTCGCCAGATCTCACTGTAGAGGAATCTTCATTGTGCGGTCAATCGGCACGGACGCCAGGCTGTTTTGCGGCGAACCTTCAATCACCCGATCGGAATAGGTCAGGTATACCAGCGTATTGCGCGTGGCATCGACCATGCGCACAATGCGTATCTTTTTGAAGATCAGCGAAATCCGCTCGCTGAAAACTTCTTCCTGTACGGGCAAGGGCTTGAGAAAAGAGACAGGCCCGACCTGGCGGCAATCGATGGAGGCTTCCGACCGGTCTTCAGCCAGCCCGACGGCGCCTTTCATGCCGCCGGTTTTGGCGCGCGAGACGTAACAAGTGATGCCCTTGACCTTGGGATCGTCATGCGCGTCCACGACGATCTTGTGATCAGGACCGAAAAACTTGAACACGGTGTCCACTTCGCCAATGCTCTCGGCACGCGCAAGCGTGATCGCCGCGCACAGCAGCAAAAACATCAGGACTAATTTGTGTTTCATGGGGGTTCCTTGCAAGTAACCCCCACTATAGTGACGCTTCCGCCCGAGGGGGAGCCAGTGATGCAGGCCTGACAGGCTGGGCGTAGCAGGCTGGGAGTAGCATTCATGCCTGACATCCCTCCATGCACCGATCCGAATGAGCCATTTGCGAACACTTTTTCTTGTTGCCCCCCTGCTGGCCATCGTCCCGCAGGTGCATGCGCAGAGCGCGCCTGCACCCTCCTTCGGCCACGCTATTGTGGGAACCTGGAGCTGGGTCACCTTTGGCGGGACCTGCATGGAAACCTGGCAGTTCAGGCACAACCGGACCTTGCTCAGCACCAGCGGCCAGGAGGTCGCCGAAAAGAGATACAAGATTGACGCTACCGCCGACGCCAACGGCTTTTACAAACTGGTAGAAACGGTGGAGCGCCAGAACGACAAGAAAGACTGTGCCGGCGCGATGCTCGATGGGCCGGGCGACCAGACAACGCGCTTTGTGCAGTTCAGCCCGCGCGGGGACAAAATGCTGGTGTGTCAGGCGGCTGCGCTCAAGGCCTGTTTTGGCCCGCTCCAGCGCGTGCCGTGACGGATGAAGACCACCGTCAGTCGCGGGCCGGCCCAGGGCCTGTCTCCGGCCCGTGGACCTGCTTCAGCCTTGGCCGTTGGCCCCGGTGCCCGCGCGGCGGCGGCGCGTGGCCAGCGGCGAGGCTGCCACATCCGTTTCGGCGCGTGTGCCGGCGCAGCTGCGGTAAAGCCTGGCTGCCAGCCCCGAAGCAATGGCCAGGACAATCAGTTTGCGTAGCATGCAAAAGACGCCTTAAAAAACGCCGAACAACATCAGAAGAATGATGACGCTGATGGGGACACCGAGTAGCCAGGCAATGATGGGCATTAGTTTTCTCCAAGGTTGATTCAAGAGCCTCAAAGTTAAACGCGTCATCCAAAATGGATTGCCGGAGGTGGCCCAGAGCCGGGGTAGGGCCACGCCTACACTCGTGCGCCCCCCGGGGGCGCTTGAACCCCGCACCACGTCATGTGCACTGGTTATATTCGGGCACACGGCCACCCCGCCCTTTCTTGCCTTTTCCTCCCTTCGTCAAACCCGCTTGCATGACCTGTCCATGAACAATCTCTACAAATATTTCTTTCGCGGGCTCATCACCGTGCTGCCGGTGGCGCTCACGCTGTACCTGCTCTACATCTTCCTGGCGTGGACCGAAAAACTCACGCTGTGGGTGCTGCGCCCACTGATCGGCAGCTTTTACCTGCCGGGCATGGGGCTGGTGTTCGGCGTGCTGATCATCGTGCTGATCGGCTACACAGTCTCCAAACCCACTGTGCGCAAGTTGCTGTCTTTTGCCGAGTTTCCATTTACCAACCTGCCAGTGGTCAGAAGTATTTACAGCTCGCTCAAGAGTTTTGCGGACTACTTCTCACCCTCAGGCGCGCAAAGTGAGCAAAGCGTGGTGATTCTGCGCATGCCAGGCCATGCACTGGAAATCGTCGGTCTGGTGACGCGGCGCAACTTTGCCGACCTGCCCGCCGGCTTCCTGCCGGGCGAACGCGTGGCGGTGTACCTGCCCATGGGGTACATGATTGGCGGCTACACCGTGTTTGTGCCGGTGGAATGGGTACAGCCGATTGCCATGTCGGTCGAGGAAGCCATGCGCTCCTCACTGATCGCCTGGATGGCGCGGCCGCCAGCCACCGGCGCCGGGAACCCCAACCGGTCACCTTGACCCTCTCTCGCAAGGCGATGCCGATGAGCAGCTGGAAGGCAGCATGGGCCCGCTCGCGGCGAGTCCTGCGGCGATGCAGTTGCAATAAAAGCTGTAGAAGCAGGCCAATAAAAAACGGGGCACATGGCCCCGTTGCTTGTTTCAGTGCGCTTGGCGCGACGGACCGGGACCCCGGCCGGCAATGTGCCGGAAGGTGATGCGGCCCTTGCTGAGATCGTAAGGCGACAGCTCCAGCGACACCTGGTCGCCCGCCAGAATGCGGATGTGGTTCTTGCGCATCTTGCCGGAGGTGTAGGCCACAAGCTTGTGGCCGTTGTCCAGCGTCACGCGGAAACGCGAGTCGGGCAGCACCTCGTTGACCAGCCCGTGCATTTCAATCAGTTCTTCTTTGGCCATGATGTAACTCCTTGGAAATTTGAAAAAATGTCTGTGCTGGCCGCCTGAAGCTCAGGCGCAAACCGGTGCCGAACGTTCGTGAATCCAGCCCAGCGCATGCTCGGTGGCGTAGTGCACGGCGGCTGCCGCGCTGTCAAAAAGTCCGCTGAAGCGCATCACGCGGTCATGCGTGGCGCTGCCGCGCCCGGAACGGATGGACACGGAGGCGGCGTATTGGCCCTCGCCCTGGGGCTTGGCCAGCGGGGAGACGAGGTATTTGCCCACCGCTATGTTGTTGTGATCAATCGTCATAAGAGTCCGTGCCGGGTATGGTTCCCGGCTTGATAAAAAGAGAAGTAAACGGCTTGCGAGCAAGCCAACGGGTATCCGGTTCTGCCTGCCCGGCCTGGAAGGGCTGGTCAGGTGAGCCTTGAGTGGGCACCGTTGGGAAAAGTGCTCGCCAGGAAATGGAACAGTGCGGGGGGAGGGTTCAATGCTGTGGGGGCACTGAAGGCACTGTCAAATTTCTGGATTTTTCGGGCTCTGAGAAGCGCCGCATTTGAGAAGGAAGCCAGAGTAATGGGACTTCAAATTAAAAAGCTGATGCGTTACCGAAGCTCTTATTGTAACCGCGAAAGGGGTTTTCTGCAGATCCCCGGCAAGCCGTGGGTCGGCGACGCCCGGTTATCGGCAAACCCCTACACCCTCCGCACTCGGGATCGCCCACACTGAAGGTTCAGCGCCGTCGGCAGACGCAGACGGTTTTATACGGGCGGGTCCGGAAACGGCCTTTCGCCCCTGACACAAGGAGCACCACATGCAAGTCCAAGTCAATACCAACCAAAGCATCGAGGGCCGCGAAGCGCTGGAGCGCTGGGCGCAGGACGAACTCGGTCAGACCCTGGAGCGTTTCAAACATGAAATCACGCGTGTGGAAGTGCACCTGAGCGATGAAAACAGCGGCAAGGCCGGCAGCGACGACAAACGTTGTCTGATGGAAGCGCGGCTGGCCAACCATCAGCCTATTGCGGTGACCCACCATGCTGCAGGCATTGACGAAGCTTTCCGCGGCGCCGAAGGCAAGCTTAAACGCGCGCTGGACAGTACGCTGGACCGCCTGAAGCACAGCAGGGACCGCGACTCCATCCGGCGCGATGCCGAGCTGACCCAGCCGGACCAAGGTTGAATCAACTTTTGCTATCGAATAGATAGCTGCCTATGCCCGCCAGTCAAGGGCTGGAGGTCAAAATGGCGTAACAATTCGGTCAAGCCGCCCGGTGACCGCCTCAAGCCTCGAATTGCGGATGCAATTGCCGGATGCGGCTCATCGCCATGCCTGCGGCTGCGGTGCGGGTTTCCACGCCGAGTTTGACAAACACCCGTTCGAGGTGTTTCTTGACGGTCATGGGGCTGGTTCCCAGGATGTCGCCAATGTCGCGGTTGATCTTGCCCTTGACCACCCAGTAAAGCACCTCGGCCTCACGCGCCGTTAGCCTGAAGCTCAGGCTCATGGCCTGAATCACGGTTTCATCGGACTCCTCGCGCATGATGATGAGCCAGTCGTCGTCACCGGTTTGCTGGTGCAGGCGAAAGGTCAGGCGGCGGGCCCCGGAAGCCGCGTGTTCACAACTGAGGCGCGGCGGCTCGATCTGCCGTTCGGCATCGGCCAGGTTGCGTCGCAGCCAGATCAGCACCGGCTCCGGCGTTTGCGGCGCGCTGGTCGCGTAATACTGAAGCAGCAGATCACGCGCCAGCGGCGTCTGCCACATCAGCTTGCCGTCGCTGACCCGCACCGTGATGGTGGCGTAACCAAAGGCGTCCAGCGCATTGCGTGCCTGGCGTTTTTCGCGCGCGCCCTGCAAATGCACGCCTATACGCGCCAGTACTTCCTTGGGCTTGATGGGTTTGGTCACGTAGTCCACGCCGCCCGAGTCCAGCGCGGCGACCAGATACTCCGTCTCGGTCAGGCCGGTCATGAAGATGATGGGGATGTGCGCCGTGCGGGCGTCGGCTTTCAGGCGTCTGGCGACCTCAAAACCGTCCATGCCGGGCATCATGGCGTCGAGCAGCACGATGTCGGGCAAGGCCTGGGCCGCGCGCTGCAGGGCCGCTTCGCCATGGGTGGCAACCAGCACCGTAAAGCCCGACTCGTCGAGCGCATCGTGCAATACCGACAGGTTGTCGGGCACATCGTCGACGATCAACACCACGTCGCTGTTGGCGCGGTCCAGCGTGTGGGCGAGGACGCGGTCGTTCATGTCGGCACCTGGCTGAGTTGCTGGCTCATGGTTTCAAACTGGAACTGGCGCGCCAGCCCACGCATCTCGGCGGCAAAAGTGGCGCTTTGCGCCTGTGATTTTTCGATCTCGTCGAGCGTGTTCATGATGCCGCGAAAATAACCGAGGTTGACCACCTCGCGCAAGGCATCGAGCTGCGCGGCCGGCGGGTAAATCCGTGGCATCGAGGGCGTAGCCGGAGCGGCCAGGGCTTGCACCGGCGCATCCAGCCAGACCAGTTGCAGGCGCCGCTCCAGCCAGTCCAGCAACTCGCTGTGGCGCACCGGTTTGAGGATGAAGTCTTCCAGCCGGATGCCAATATCGTTGTCCAGTCCCTTGTCAAAGGCGTTGGCCGACACAATGGCGATATGGGCCCCCACGCTTTTCACTTTGTGTAATACGCTGCCCCCCGAGGGGGCGTCCCCGCCTTGGGGCGGCCCGGCGGCGGGGGTGGTGTGGCCGAGCACGCGTAGTCGGCGCAGGGTCTCCCAGCCGTCGATGCCAGGCATGGCCAGATCCATCAAAATCACCTCGGGCTGGTAGCCTGCGGCCAGCAGGTCCAGGCAGTCGTGGCCGCTGGCAGCCGTGCGTATCTCAAACCCGAGCGGCTGCAGCACATTGACCAGCAGCTCGCGGTCGGCCTCTTCGTTGTCCACCACCAGCACGCGCCGGCGCGCGCCGGCATAGCCGTAACGCGCCTTGCGCGCACGTGAGGACGGCACGGGCAGCGCGGCACCGGGCGCGAGCCGGACTTCGGGCAAAAACAGCTTGACGCGAAACACCGAGCCGACATCGGGCGTACTGGCCACCGTGAGTTCGCCGCCCATCAGGTCGGTCAGCATCTTGGCAATCGTCAGGCCCAGGCCCGCGCCCGGCGCGGCGGGGCCCGGCGTGGCAGCGCGCGTGAAGGGCTCAAAGATGCGCTCGATTTCCTGCGCGGACAGACCGGGGCCGGTGTCTTCAATCTCAATGCTGGCCATCTCGCGTGCGTACTTCAGGCGCAGGTTGATGCGACCTTTGGCCGTGAACTTGACGGCGTTGCCCAGCAGGTTGATCAGGATTTGCCGCACGCGTTTTTCGTCGGCACGCACCACCACAGGCAGCGTTCCTTCCGATTCGAAATGAAACGCGAGGCCCTTGGCCTGCGCCTCAAGCTCGAACATGCCGGTCATCTCCTGCACGAAGTCGGAAAAATGCATCGGCTTGACGTTGAGCGTGAGTTTGCCGCTTTCGATGCGGGCGATGTCCAGCGTGCCTTCGATCAGCGACAGCAGGTGTTCGCCGCCACGCCTGATCACGCCGACGGCCTGCTGGCGGTGCGGCGGGATCGAGCTGTCTTCGCCCATCAGCTGCGCGTACCCGAGGATGCTGTTGAGCGGCGTGCGCAACTCATGGCTGATGGCGCTGATGTAGCGGCTCTTGGCCTGGTTGGCCAGATCCGCGACGCGCTTGGCCTGCTGCAGCGCCTCGTCGGTCTGTCGGTGCGACTCGATTTCCTTCATCAGCAGGTGCGTCTGGCGATTCGACTCTTCCTGCGCCACCTGGCGGCTCTTTTGCGCCAGCACCAGCCACCAGGCCACCAGCCCGGCAATCACCAGCAACGCCATGTAGGCCTTCAGGAAGCCCGAGCGCAAGGCCGATTCGGACGCCACTTCCAGGTCGAGCAGCGCCCGCATCTCCTGGTGGTAAAGCAGGCCAAACACGCTGGCCAGCAGCGGAACAATCACCAGCATCAGCAGCAGGAAGTGGCTGAGGCCAGTGTCGAGATACGGCCAGATGCGGCGCGGCAGCAGCCAGCGCAAGGTGGCCGACCACTGGGCTGACAGGCTGGCCTGCGGCTTGCACAAGTCGCCGCAACGCGCGTCCAGCGTGCAGCACAACGAGCAGATGTGGCCCTGATAGGCCGGGCAATGCGCCATGTCCGGGCCCTCGTAGTCGCGCTCGCAGATCACGCAGCGCTTCAATGCATACGGTTTGTCGTTGCCTTGTGCATCGGTCTCGGGGGCTTCGCCCTGGCGCGCGATGTAATAGCGGCCTTTCGTCGCCCAGGCGATCAGCGGCGAGGTGACGAAAGCCGTGCCCAGTGCAATCACCGCCGAAAAAGCCTGCGCCAGCGCGCCGAACAGGCCCAGGTGCGCCGCCACCGACAGCACCGAGGCCAGCGCCATCGCGCCGACGCCGACCGGGTTGATGTCGTACAGGTGCGCGCGTTTGAACTCAATGCCCTTGGGCGACAGGCCCAGCGGCTTGTTGATGACCAGGTCGGCCACCACCGCCATCATCCAGGCGATGGCAATGTTGGAGTACAGCCCCAGCACGTCCCCCAGCGCCTGGAACACGTTCATCTCCATCAGCATGAAGGCGATCAGTGTGTTGAACACCACCCAGACCACACGCCCGGGGTGGCTGTGCGTCAGGCGCGAAAAGAAGTTGGACCAGGCCAGCGAGCCGGCATAGGCATTGGTCACATTGATCTTGAGCTGCGAAATCACGACAAACAGCGCCGTCGCGGCGACCGCCCAGCCGTAATGCGGAAATACATACTCGTAAGCCGCCAGGTACATCTGGTTGGGATCGACCGCGCGCTCCAGCGGCACCATGTGCTGGATCGCCAGGTAAGCGAGAAAAGCCCCACCCAGCATCTTGAGCACACCGAGCAGCACCCAGCCGGGCCCGCCGGCCAGCACGCCGGCCCACCAGCGGTGCCGGTTCGCCGCCGTCTGCACAGGCATGAAGCGCAGGTAGTCGGCCTGCTCCCCCATCTGGGTGATCAAGGCAATACCGACTGTCAAAGCAGCACCAAACAAGTGCAAATCAAAACCGGGAGCCGTGCCTTTCTCACCCTTGTAGTGCGTTATGCCCGCAAAAACACCCGGATCACGCACCAAAACGTAGACAAACGGCACGATCAGCATCACCAGCCAAAGGGGTTGCGTCCAGATCTGCAGGCGGGTGATGACCGAGACGCCATGCGTGACCAGCGGAATGACAACCAGGGCGCAAATCAGGTAACCCCAGCTGGGCGGAATGCCCAGCGCCAGCTCCAGCGCATAGGCCATGACTGCGGCTTCGAGCGCAAAAAAGATGAAGGTGAACGAGGCGTAGATCAGCGAGGTCAAGGTTGAGCCGATGTAGCCAAAACCGGCACCGCGCGTCAGCAGGTCCATGTCCACGCCGTAACGCGCAGCGTAAATGCTGATAGGCAGGCCGGCCATGAAGATGATCAGCCCGGTGGCGATAATCGCCCAGAAGGCATTGGTAAAGCCGTATTTCACCAGCAAGGTGGCGCCCACCGCCTCCAGGATCAGGAAGGAAGCCGAGCCGAAGGCTGTGTTGGCGACCCGCCATTCGGACCACTTGCGAAAACGCTGCGGCGTGAAACGCAGCGCGTAGTCTTCCATGGTTTCGCTGGCGACCCAGCTGTTGTAGTCGCGCCTGACCTTGATGATGCGCTGCACCGGCGCCTCGGCATCCGGCGCCACCAGCCGCGCGGGCGCCCATAGCGGCACCGCCGGGCCAGGCAGGGGCAGCGGTGCGACGGTGGGGTCCATGGGTGTCAATACGGCATAGGGCGAAGCCTGACCAAGTGCAGATTCCATGCCACAGAGGGAAAATCAGCGCCGCGGGCACCCTTCCTGTGGCACCATTCTTGCACTCTGCCCGCTTCATTCTTGCTGCAGCCGCCCCCGGAGAGACCATGGAATTGACCCCAAGAGAAAAAGACAAGCTGCTGATCTTCACAGCCGCCCTGCTGGCCGAAAGGCGGCAGGCGCGGGGACTCAAACTCAACTACCCGGAAGCCGTTGCGCTGATCAGCGCCGCCGTGATGGAAGGCGCGCGTGACGGCAAAACCGTGGCGCAGCTGATGAGCGAGGGCCGGAAAATTTTGACCCGCGCCGACGTGATGGACGGCATTGCCGAGCTGATCCCCGACATCCAGGTCGAAGCAACCTTTCCCGACGGCACCAAGCTCGTCACCGTGCACCAGCCGATTGTCTGAACCACCCACAGGCCTTGCCAGAGACTCCAATGAATCAAAAACACGCTCTCAAAATCATAGCTGCTTGCGCAATATCGACGTGGGCTCCAGCCATATTTGCCCATGATGGGCATGCCATGACAGGCACCCATTGGCACGCCACCGATGTCTGGGGTTTTGTGGCCATGGCGGGTGTGCTGGCGCTGGCCATCTGGCTGTCGCGCGGCGACAAGTGAGGCAACCATGATTCCAGGCGAGTTGCTGACCGACGGCCCTGACCACGAACTCAACACCGGACGCCGCACCCTGACCGTGGTGGTGCAAAACACAGCCGACCGACCGATCCAGGTCGGCTCGCATTACCACTTTGCCGAAACCAATGGCGCGCTGGATTTTGACCGTGCGGCAG
>NZ_JBDNGU010000155.1:0-10840 GCF_041689105.1 Polaromonas sp.
CTGAAGGAGGCGGCATGACGAAGAGCCCTCACCCCAACCCTCTCCCAGCGGGAGAGGGAGTCAGGCAAAACGACTGGCCTCTTTGGGAAGTATTTTTGCGCTCCAAACAGGGTCTGGAGCACAAACACTGCGGCAGCCTGCATGCCACTGACGCGCAACAGGCACTGCAAATGGCGCGCGACGTATACACCCGGCGCCAGGAAGGCGTGAGCATCTGGGTTGTGCCATCCAACACCATCACCGCCAGCGAGCCAGACGACAAACCCGCGTTTTTTGAGCCCATGGCCGACAAGATTTACCGGCACCCGACCTTTTACGAGATTCCCGATGAAGTGGGCCACATGTGATGGCTGCGCTGGCAACACCGGTCACCGCGCCGCTGGACTACCTGCTGCACCTGGCCGATAACGCACTGGTTCTGGGCCAGCGCAATGCCGAGTGGTGCGGCAACGGGCCGGTACTTGAAGAAGACATCGCTCTGACCAACATGAGCCTGGACCTGATCGGTCAGGCGCGCATGTTGTACCAGCACGCGGCTGGGGTTGCAGGTGATGGCGCAACGGAAGACTCTCTCGCGTACTTTCGCGATGCGGCGGCCTTTCGCAACTACACCCTGCTCGAACTGCCCCACTCGTCAGAGGTTTCGGCGCGGGATTACGCCAGCACCATCACCCGCAACTTTTTCTACAGCGCACTGATGCTGCTGTTGTGGGAGGCACTGCAAACATCAACAGACCCGCAACTGGCGGCGATTGCCGGCAAGTCGCTCAAAGAGGTGCGTTACCACTTTCGCCACTCGCGCGACTGGCTGGTGCGCCTGGGTGACGGAACACCCGAATCCCATGGCCGTACGCAAGCAGCTGTGAACCATTTAATGCCCTACACCCAGGAGTACTGGGCGCAAGCAGCTATCCATACCATAGCGACCTCAGAGATTGCTGTCGGCATGGCAACGCTGCAAACCCGCTGGGACGACCTGGTCAACGACGCTCTGGAAGAAGCCGGCCTGCAACGCCCGCGTGTCATGGCCAAACCGGCACAGGGCAAAAACGGCCAGCACAGCGAGCACCTGGCGCCGCTGCTGGCCGAGATGCAAAGCCTGGCGCGTGCCCACCCCCAGGCGCGTTGGTGACAAGGTGATGCAGTGAACACCCTGCAAGCGATCTGGGACGCACTGGATGCCGTGCCCGACCCGGAGATTCCGGTGGTGTCCATCCGCGAGCTGGGCATACTGCGCGATGTACGCCAGACCAGCACCGGTGTGGAAATCATCATCACGCCGACCTACAGCGGTTGCCCGGCCATGGGGCAGATTGAGGATGACATCCGCACGGCACTGGCGCAGCAGCAAATCAGTGCACGCATCAGCATCCAGCTGGCGCCTGCCTGGACCACCGACTGGATCAGCGCGGCCACCAAAGAAAAGCTGCGCAGCTACGGCATTGCGCCGCCGCACACCACCACGCAGGGCAGCGATAAGGTGATCCACTTTGCCCCCCACAAGGCTGCAGTTGAATCGGTTGCCTGCCCGCAATGCGGCTCGGTCAACACCACTGAAACCTCGCACTTTGGCTCGACCGCCTGCAAAGCCCTGTACAAGTGTCTGGCTTGCCTGGAGCCGTTTGACTACTTCAAACCTTATTAAATGGCCCCCACGCTCGTCGCTTCGCGTACTTCGCTGCCCCCCGAGGGGGCGCATTTTTCCTTGGGGCGGCCCGGCGGAAAAACCAGGGCCCCCACGCTCGTCGCTTCGCGTACTTCGCTGCCCCCCGAGGGGGCGCATTTTTCCTTGGGGCGGCCCGGCGGAAAAACCAGGGCCCCCACGTTTGTCACTTCGTGTAATGCGCTGCACCTTGCAGGCCGCCGCTCGCCAGAGGCTTCGTTTCTGTCGCCTGTCCAACCCTGCGCAGGCAGGTTTGGAGCCGCAGACGACAGCCCCGAGGGGGCCGCTGCGCCTGCGGGCCGGCAAAGCCGGCCCCGCGGCCCCGGCTGGTAAAGAGAAAACCCCCACGCTTGTCACTTCGCACACGGCGCTGCAATGCCGCTATCACTGAGACTCACCTATGTCCGTTCCTCACTTTCATCCGTTAACCATCCAGCGAGTCACGCCGGAAGCCGCTGGTGCCGTTGCTCTCAGTTTTGCGATTCCACCCGAGCTGCGCGGCCTGTATGCCTTCACACCGGGGCAGTTCCTCACACTCAAGGCGCAGATCAACGGCGAACCGGTGCGCCGCAGTTATTCCATCTGCAGCAGCACCCAGAACCTGGCAGAGACGCATGAGATGGAAGTCGGCATCAAGCCGGTCGACGGCGGCGTTTTTTCCAACTGGGCCACCCGCTTGCAGGCTGGCGACACGCTGGACGTGATGCCACCCGATGGGCGCTTCACGCCGCGCCTGAGCGGCGCGGTGCACCGCGTGGGCTGGGCGGCCGGCTCAGGCATCACGCCGCTGCTGTCCATCATCGCCAGCACACTGGCCGGCGAGGCTGACTCCACCTTCACGCTGGTGTATTGCAACCAGCGCAGCAGTTCCATCCTGTTCAACGAAGCATTGCAGGACCTGAAAGACCGCTACCCGGCTCGCCTGAGCCTGATTCACCTGCTGTCACGCCAGGCCCAGGAAGTTGCACTGTTCAATGGCAGACTCGACACAGCCAAGGTGAGCGAGCTGCTGGCCGGCCTGATCCCGGCTGACAGCATCGGCGAGACTTTTATCTGCGGGCCGGAGGCGATGATCGAAGGCTGCGAGCAGGCCCTGCTGGCGGCTGGCGTGCCGCGCGAACGCATCCACAGCGAACGCTTCACCACCGCCGGTCAGCCCACCAATGCTATTAATTCAGGAGCACCTAGCGACCAACCGGAAAGGGCTAGGGGCCAAAATGGCTTGGAATCCGAAAGCGCAACCGGCACCATCCGCCTGTCCGTGCAACTTGACGGCAAGGCGCATGTGCTGCGCATGTTTGCGCATGAACGTGTGCTCGACGTCGCGCTGGCAGCGGGCCTGGACCTGCCCTACAGCTGCAAGGGCGGCGTCTGCTGCACCTGCCGCGCGAGGGTGCTGTCGGGCCAGGTGGCCATGGAGAAAAACTTCACGCTGGAAGACTGGGAAGTGAAAAAAGGCTTTGTACTGAGCTGCCAGGCGAGGCCACTGAGCGACAGCGTTTCCATCAGCTACGACGAAAGGTAGGCAAGAACCCCCACAGACGTTCACTGGGTGTACCTCTCTGCCCCAGAGGGCGCGAGGCGCGTGCAACTCAGCGGGTGCGCGAATTCCAGATATGCAGCTCAAAAAATGCGTTCTGGGTCGCGATCTTCATCTGCCTGAAAACCGCCCGGGTGGCGTGGTCGGCTGCATGCTCCCAGCGGGCCACCGCGTGAAGTTCGGCGGAGGAACGGGCGTCGTTCGGGTTTTCCGCGCGCAGTGACCGCACGGCCAACCACTCCACATAAGCGCCGCAGACCGCAGACGCTCCGCCGAGCACATGCTCAAGCACTTCAATGAATTTTTGCTCGGCCAGTTGCCGCTGGTCAGCCGTCAGTTCGCCAGCCGCCTGCAGGGAAGCCTTGTAAATGCTCTGCGCTCGCATGATTGCAATGGTCAAAAAGCAGGATTTTATAGCCCCCAGAGGCTTTCCACCTAATACTTCAGCGCTGTGCTCTTGCCCCAGAACACCCGGTAGGCAAACACCGTGTAGCCGATGATCATGGGCAGCACCACTGCGGCACCGACCAGGATCACGCCCATGGCTGCTGGCGCCGTCGCAGCCTGCCAGATAGTGATGCGGTCTATCACCAACCATGGAAACAAGCTGTAAGCCAGTCCGTAAAACGCCAGCAGAAACACGCCCACGGTGGCGCCGAAGGGCACCCAGGCGCCGTACTCGTTGCCCTGACCCAGGCGCACCGGCAAGCGCTGCAGGCTGCGATACATCACCGCGAACAACACCGCCGTGGCCACAGGAATCGGTATCAGCATCACGATGTTCGGAAACGAAAACCACTTGGCAAAAATGAGCGGGCTGACAAGCGGCGTCGCCACCGAGATGGCCGCCACGCCAGCCATGGTGAACCACAGGCTGCCGCGCGCCCAGCGCACCGCCTGGAGCTGCAAATCGCCCGCGGACTTGATGATGAGCCAACCCGCGCCCAACAGGCAATAGGCCGCCACCAGCGCCGCACCGATGACGGTGTTGAACAGAATGATCCACCACGTGGATGCAAAACCCGTGATCAGCGAACCCAACATATAGCCTTGGGACCAGCTCGCCAGCAGCGAGCCACCGTAGAACAGGCGGTTCCAGAGCGGCTTGTGCGCCGCCCGCGCCTTGACCCGAAAGTCAAAGGCGACACCACGCAGCGTCAGGCCAATCAGCATGAAGGCCACCGGCAAATACAGCGCACCCAGAATCACGCCGTGCGCCATCGGAAACACCGTCAGCAAAATCCCCACGCCAAGCACCAGCCAGGTTTCGTTGGCATCCCAGAAGGGACCAATGCTGGCAATCATGCTGTCCTTGTCGTCGTCGCTGGCGCGGCGCATCAGCACACCCACGCCCAGGTCGTAACCGTCAAGAATCACATAGGCCAGCATCGCCAGGCCCATGACCACCAGAAAGACGATCGGCATCCAGCCGGCGGCCTGCGTCAGGTCGGGAGCAAGGTCAAGCACGGGCGCCTCCTTCTTTTTCCGGGTAGTTGACGACGTTGAGTTCCTTCTCGGTGTCGCCGGCGGTGTGGTCGTCGCCATAAGGCTTGTCGGCTTGTTTCTTGTGACGCGCCAGATAAAACACCACCGAGACATAGGCAACAATCAGCGCGGCATACAGCGTGAGGTACAGGGCCAGCGTCAGCGCAATACGCGGCGCTGGCACCTGCGAGGCCGCCTCAGCCGAGGTCAACACACCGGTCACCAGCCAGGGCTGGCGGCCGATCTCGGTGACATACCAGCCGGCGATCAGCGCGACCCAGCCCGCAAACGTCATGGCCACCAGCATGCGCAGTTGCCAGCGCTTCAGCTCCCGTGGGCCCGAATCCGGCGGCGTAGCGCGTGAAGCAACAACCGCAGAGGCTCCGATTTTTTCAGCCGGGGCCGCAGAACCGGCTTCGCCGGGCTGCAGGCGCAGCGCCCCCCCGGGGGGCAGCGAACCACCCTCAGGGGGGAGCGTGGGGGCTCGTTTTTTCCACGGGGCAAGCTGCCAGGTCGCGGCCCAGCTCACAGCCAGCATCAACAGGCCCATACCAACCATGATGCGGAAGGCCCAGAAAACCGGTGCCACCGGCGGATGTTTGCCCTCGAACTGGTCCAGCCCCTTGACCTCGCCGTCCAGCGAATGGGTCAGGTACAGCGACGCCAGCTTGGGGATGGCAATCTCATAGCGGTTTTCCTTTGTTTTTTCGTCAGGCAGCGCAAACAGGACGGCCGGTGCACCCTTTTGCGTTTTCCAGATACCCTCCATCGCCGCCAGCTTGGCCGGCTGGTGCTCCATCGTGTTCAGGCCGTGCAGGTCACCCGCGATGATCTGCAGCGGGATCAACATCGCAGCCAGGTAGATGCCGGTCTTCAGGCTGGCCATCACTTCTGCGCTGCGGTCGTCGCGCAGCCAGCGGTAAGCCGAGATACCCGCCACCAGAAACGCCACCGTCAGCCCCGAGGCCAGCATCATGTGTGTGAAGCGGTAGGGAAACGAGGGGTTGAAGATGACCTCCAGCCAGCTGGTCACATGGGCCTGGCCGTTGATCATCTCGAAGCCGGCGGGCGTGTGCATCCAGGAGTTGAGCGCGAGGATCCAGAAGGCCGACAGTGTGGTGCCACCCGCCACCAGCAGCGTGGCAGTGGTATGCATGCGCTCACTGACACGCTCACGCGCAAACAGCATCACGCCGAGCATGGTGGCTTCGAGGAAAAAGGCCGTGAGCACTTCGTAGGCCAGCAGCGGCCCGGCGATGTTGCCGACTTTTTCCATGTAGCCCGGCCAGTTGGTACCAAACTGAAAACTCATGGTGATGCCGCTGACCACGCCAAGCGCAAAGGTCAGCGCAAAAATTTTCACCCAGAACTGATAGGCGTCCATCCAGTACTGCTGGCCAGTCTTGACAAAACGCAGTTTGAAAAACAGCAGCACCCAGCCCAGCGAAATGCTGATGGTCGGGAAAAGAATGTGAAAAGTAATGTTGGCCGCAAACTGGATGCGTGCCAGCAGGAAAGCGTCGAGTCCGTCCATCGTCAGCTCCGGTTGGTTTCTTCAGAAATATCGGCCGGCGGCACTGCCAGCTTGGGCGCGGCGGCGCGGCCTGTCAAGCCAGCCTTGACGCTGCCGGCCACTTCCAGCAGCTTCTGCACCTTGGCGCCCATCTTCATGAGCTTGATCAGCGTGGCCGAATCCATCTTCTGCACGTCGGCCAGCCAGCCGGTCAGGAGCTCGATCAAATCGTGCATCTGTTTCATGCGTGCCTGCGCGTGGATGTCGTCCTGCGTCGCAGGCTGCTCCATCAGCGCGTCGCGCAGCATGGACAGCGTGGGATCAATTTCGCGTTTGCGCCGCTCTTCAGCCAGCGTGCGGAAGATGGCCCAGACATCTTCAGGCGCCTGGAAATACTCGCGCCGGTCGTTGGGCAGGTGCTGCAGCCGCACCAGGTTCCAGGACTGCAGCTCTTTCAAGCCCATACTGACATTGGAGCGCGAAAACGCCAGTGCCTCGCCAATCTCGTCGGCATTGAGCGCGCGCGGCGAGACATACAGCAGCGCGTAAATCTGGCCGACAGTGCGGTTGATGCCCCAGCGGCTGCCCATTTCACCGAAATGCAGGACAAAACGCTGGGTCAAGGGGGCAAGGTTCATGGTTCAACTTACTGAGTTTTCAGGAATTACTGAAATTATAGTAAGTTAAAAAAATTCTTGCTGGCGGTCGAAAACAGCCTTTTTGGGGGAAGCGAAGGCGAAAAATGCACTGCTGCGGTCGATTTGCAGCCGACGACGCGCAAGCCAGACAGACAGACCTCTAGTCTGTCAGTCCAAGCTGGCAATGACAGAACTTCAACATTGCTCTGTTTGCAGACTTCATCTTTCAAGCTTTTTCAAAGCAAGAGTCAGCGCTTAATCTGCACATGAATGATGTTGAGCAAATCCGCGTTGGAAGTCACCGATTTGACGAGGGATGCGGCAAACCGCTCGGTTTGCTTGCGCGGCAGCTCACTGGCTGAAAAGACCAGCACGCGCGGCTCCGGGCGCATCGCCGCAATCAGGGGCAGCAGCTCCATGCCGTTGCCGTCCGGCAGGGCCAGGTCAAGAATCACGAGGTCATAGTGCTGTGAGGCCAGCAACTGGCGGGCCGTGTGCAGATCGCCAGCATGATCGAAATCGGCGCTATCGGCGGCAATGGCACTGACAACGCTCAAAACGTCTGCATCGTCGTCAACATGGAGAATGCGCGCCCGCCTCGTTCCCGCCAGACTCGCGCTGCGCTGCATCGCTGCCATCAGCCGCGCATGGTCAATAGCAATAGGCTTGACCAGCCAGTCGGCCACCTCAATGCCGCCGAGCTGCACCGCTTGCTCGGCGCGGGCCAGCGCGGACACCACGATGATCGGCAAATCGCGCGCCAGCGGCTCTTCGCGCAGCTCGCTGATCAGGGGCACACCATCGCGCCCCGGTAAATCGAGGTCGAGCGTCAACGCGTTGTAGCGCCGGTGCGCCAGCAGCGCCCGGGCCCGAGTGCCATCGTGTGCGATATCGACGTCGTAACCGCCCTGTTCGAGAATGATTTTCAGCAGGTTGGCCACATCGGGGGCGTCCTCGCAAATCAGCACCTGCGGCCGTTGCAGCTCATCGGCCGTCGGCGTCGGCGTCGGCAGTCGTTTGAGTTCCTCCATCTGTGGCAAATCGACCCAGAAAATGGTTCCCTGGGACGAGGTGTCAAAACCAATGCGCCCGCCCATCGACTCGACCAGCGACTTGGTAATGGCGAGCCCCAGGCCGGTGCCAGCCAGACGCCGCGTGTCGGAACCATCAGCCTGCGAAAACTTCTGGAAAATCCTTGCACAAAATTCATCCGGTATGCCCGGCCCGCGATCAGCAACACTCAGACGCAGCCATGCACCGCGTTTTTCCACGGCGACCACCACGTTGTCCTGCGGCGCAGAATACTTGGCGGCGTTCGAAAGCAGGTTGGTGATGACCTGAATCATCCGGTCACTGTCGATGCGCACCAGGCCATCGACCTCCCCATCAACCAGCTCAATGCCCACCTGCAAAGCAGCGGCGTAGGCGCGGTTGGCCTCGATGGCTTGCAGCAGCACCGGCCGAAGCATCTGCGCCACCAGGTCGAACTGCATTCGGCCCGATTCCATTTTTTCGATATCAAGAATGTCGTTGATCAGGCGCACCAGCCGCTCGCTGTTGCTGTGGGCGATCTCGATCAGCTTGACCGCCGCCGGTGGCAGCGCCCCGGCCATACCGCCCGCGACCAGGCCCAGTGCACCGCGGATCGAGGTCAGCGGCGTGCGTAACTCGTGGCTGACGGTGGACACAAATTCATTCTTCATCCGGTCGACTTTCTGCCGCTCGGAAATATCCTGGGCGATACCGAGAAAGCCGGTGATATTCTGCTCTGCATCGCGCAGCGCTGTGACCGACAGCAGCACCGGGACGCGGCTGCCGTCCTTGCGCACATAGGTCCACTCGTGCGCCTCGGCCTGGTGGCGCCGGGCCTTGGCGGCAAAGACCTCGAAGCCGGGCGCAATCGCCTCGCCCAGCTCCTCGGACAGCGCTGCAGCGCGCTGGACAACTTCCTGCGGGTCATGGAACGGGGCTGGTGTCAGGCGGCCAATGACCTCGGCGCTGCTGTAGCCCAACATCTGTTCAGCGGCGCGATTGAAGATCAGGATCGTGCCATCGACCGTCGTCGAGATGATCGAATACGTGGCGCCGTCGAGCACAGCGGTTTGCAAGGCGGTGGCGGCGTACAGTTGCTGCTCGACTGCCTTGCGCGCGCTGATGTCGCGCACAATGCCGGTGAAAAAGCGGCGTCCGCCCACCACCACCTCACTGACCGCCAGCTCCATCGGAAACGTGCTTGCGTCCTTGCGCCGGCCGACAACCTCGCGCTCGATACCGATCACGCGCGGGCTGCGCGTCTCCAGAAAACGGGCCAAATAGCCGTCATGCTCGCGCTGGTACGGCTCGGGCATCAGTCGCTTGATGTTGTGCCCGATCACCTCCTCGGACGGATATCCGAAGATGCGCGCTGCGGCCGGGTTGTAGCTCTCGACCGTGCCACGCTCGTCGATGGTGATGATGCCTTCAACCGCCGTACTCAGAATGGCGCGCAGCAATGCCTCCTGCTCCTGGCTAACGCTGCGAAAATGCTCCTCGTGGCGCCGACTCACCTCTTCCTGCACCCAGTCGGCCAGGTCGCGCAGGACACGCCGGTCAGCGTCGGGAAAGGCGCGCGGTTTGTTGTCGATCAGACACAAGGTGCCGATCCGAAAACCACCGGCAGTCGCCAGCGGCGCACCGGCATAGAAGCGGATGTCGGGCGCTGCAGTGACCAGCGGGTTATCGGCAAAGCGCGGGTCGGCGAGCGTGTTTTCAATAACAAAAATGTCGTCTGCATGAATGGCATGGCCGCAAAACGAAATATCGCGCGAGGTTTCGCAGGCCGCCAGGCCCTGGTTCGACTTGAACCACTGCCGGTCTTGGTCAATCAGGCTGACCAGCGCGATCGGCATATCAAACAGGCGCTGCGCAATTCGGGTAATGCGGTCAAAGCGCTCCTCGGCAGGGGTATCAAGCAGTTCCAGCGAATGCAAGACCGCCAGGCGCCCGGGCTCATTGGATGGCAGGGATGGTGCAAGCATGAAAACTCCGTAGCGGCCACCGCAAATGCAGCCCACTTTTCAGTATAAGCGCGGGGGGCTCAGGGCAGTGCGCCGGTGCGCAGCAAAAGTCTCGCAGGTCTTGCGGTCGAGCAGCAAATCGAAAGACGTGGCCACTGCTTCACCCATGACCGGCCCGATCGCCTCGTCTGAATCGTTGACGGGCCTCCCACCCTGGGCAAAACCACCGGTGGGGTCTTCGTCCGAGCCTGCCGGCACTTATCAGCACCTGCCAAAACCGCTCAGCGCGACCTGGGGGCCAGCGCGGGCCGCACGAGACGTGGGCGCTTGATCAGCGGCGGCGGTGTTTCTGCCATCAGGGGCGTGGACGCGGGCACCAGCAGCAAGACGTCTTTGACGCCCAGCCCCAGCATGCCGATGGCCTCGGCCGCAGCGCGGCTGAGGTCGATCACACGACCCCGGCTGAAGGGGCCCCGGTCGGTGATGCGCACATCCACCTCTTTGCCGTTGACCAGGCTGCGCACGCGCACCATGGTGCCGAAAGGCAGCGTTTTATGAGCCGCTGTCAGCGCATGCATGTCACATCGTTCGCCGCTGGCGGTGCGGCGGCCGTGAAAGCGCGGGCCATACCAGGAGGCGCCGCCCTGCTCGAAGGCGTGGACCGCTTCGCCTGCGAGAAGCTGCTCATCGGCCGGACTGGCTTCAATGGTCGGGGCCATGGCTGACGAACCCGCTTCTTCCGGGCTCAAGGGGGCGAGCGGTGGCCTTGTCAAAGGCGAAGCGAGCGCCCGGTCGGGCGAAGGCGCCGGAGATGGCGGCGCCGTCGTGCAGCCTGCCAAAAGCGTCAGCAGCAGGGCGGCGTAGCCTAGGAGCCTGTCGGACTTGGGAATCGTCGGCTGCAAATCGACCGCAGCGGTCCATTTTTCACCGTCTTTTTGTCCCATAGCTGGGCTATGGGTCTGCAAATCCGGCAAAAACTGTCCTCGCTGGGCCCGATTTTCGCTC
>NZ_JBDNGU010000156.1:0-4239 GCF_041689105.1 Polaromonas sp.
GGGGGCGGACGGGCAGTTCAGCGCCGGGGCCAAAGCCGCGCAGCGGCGAGGCCCACGGGCTGGCGGGGGCAGACACAACATGACTGGCCGCAGGCCACTGACTAAGCACACTGCGCGCAGCGCCTGACTGATGCCACGGTGCAGGCACACCACAAGGGCGCGCAGACGGCGGCGCGTAGGGCGTGTACCCGCGACCGGGGAGCGCCGACGGCTGTGTGACCGTCTCCAGCGAAGGCCACTTTGCATAAGGTCTGTTTTGGACACCCGTGAGGGCGCGCAGCGGTGGGGTGCACCAAGTGGAGCTTCAGCGGAACGACTGCGCCACACTTTCCAAAATGCGGCCTTATGTAAAAGCGAAGCGGGTGGCCGTAGCGGGCATGCACCACTATTACCTGCCGCCCTCCGGCGGCGCTGATAAACACTCCGGGTGTCTGGCCAGGGCGGTACTCCGCCTTGGCCACTGACTGGGGCTACAACGCATCGAACAGGGGTAAGCGGTGATGCTGGGTGGACTGACCCACAGCGCGCAGCGCAACGCAATCAAAAAGGCAGGCCGCACGGCATGACCGCGCTGGTGGCCGTTGCTGCGCGACAGCTTGGTGGTGATTGGCAATGACGGTACTACGCCGTTACCACTGACCAAAGCCACAGAATCCCGCCCAATACTTCAAGATTGTCGAGCTTACACCCCACGAATGGGGGATTTGCGTCAATGTTGATTAACGTTCATACTGCCATTTACAAAGAGTTGCCCACGAAAAAGGTACTGACCGCCCTTGCTGGGCTTGCACCGATTCTGTCGTTTGCGCAAACGTTATGTCCGAATGGGCTACGTGTGAGTCAAGGCCCTTACTCCATGTGCCCTGCTGGCACCTTCGTTGGTAATGGACGGCGATGCACGATGGCTCTGGATGGTTCTTTTGTCGGTGGCGGTGGCAGTAAAACCACGATGGGTCCAGATGGGACATTTGCTGGTGGGGGGGGGGGTAGCGTGTGATGACTCCTGATGGAAAATTTGTCGGGCGGTAGCGGACGCTAAGGCACTCTAATCGAAAGGCGCGCAATGAAGTTAACTGGACTTGCGGCGACATCGGCGCATAGGCCTGCAAAGGCGCTAGTCGGCGTTGCAATCGTTGTACTGTTTTCTCTGTCCTTTTCAAATGCTCGCGCTAATGCTTGGGCGGGGGCACTTGAGGGTTTTGGTAGAGCAATAGCGGAACAAGCGCAGCAACAACAAGAGTTTGATCGTCAAAAGCAGTTGTTGGAGTACCAGCACAAGCTGGAACTTGAACGGCTGGAACGCAATGCGTTACGGGAACGCCAGAGGTTGGATCGACAAGCGCAAATTGACCGTGAACAACGTGCTGAACATGAGCGGCGCCAAGAGGCAGTGCGTCAACAACAGCGAGTAGCCGAGGACAAACGGTTGCAAGAGGAAGCTGACAAGAAGCGCAACGCGACCACCACAGGCACAGGTTTTTTTGTAGCTCCTGGCGGTTATTTGATTACTAATCATCATGTTGTTGATGAAGCGACTGACTTCGCTATTCGTGACTATAAGGGCAGATATTTCAAGGCTACAGTTATATCCAAAGATGCTAGCCGTGACCTTGCGCTTTTGAAAGTGGATGCGGCGTTTCCAGCCTTGCAGATTGCTCACTCAGATGCAGTCTCAAAAGGGCAGCGAGTAATCGCAGTTGGTTACCCCCAGGTTTCTATTCAGGGTAATGAATCCAAGGTGACTGATGGATTGATCAGTAGCTTGTCCGGGATACGCAACGACGAGAACTGGTTTCAGATTTCAGTACCCATACAGGGCGGAAATTCTGGCGGGCCACTCGTTACAGAAAATGGTTCAGTTGTCGGGGTGGTTGTGGCAACGGCGAATGCGTCTAGGTATTTTAAAAACACTGGCAACCTACCTCAGAGCATCAACTACGCAATTAAGTCGAAAATTCTTTTGGATTTCCTGAAAGCACAGAATATCCAAATTCCATTCGCGACCAAGGGCAAAGTGGGCGTTGACGCGATTGATGCATCGACAGTCATGATCATCGCCAAGAATAGTCCGCTTGACTTGGTTTACACCCCGTCTCCTGAACAACTTGCAAGGGAAGCACGCGGAAAATCGATGGCTGCAGCCGACGAACGGCGCACCGAAAAGCAACGTAGTGATGAAATCGCTTTTGCATCAAAACGTGACCTTGCTGTTTCGAAGGCGTATCCGGATTGGAATGAAACCAAGGGAAGCGACATCTTCGTCGCGTGGTTGGCTGAGCAAAAAATAGATATTGCAACGAAGCTCGATTCACCAAGAGCGTCAGACGTGATTGCGGTCATCAAGCAATATCAGGCTGAATTGCCGAAATTCGTAAATCGGTATGTCGCGACAGTTACGCGTCCGAAGTCCCCAATACCTGCGCCGGTCGTGGCAGTTGCACCGCCGCCAAGCCCCATGCCACAGATTCCAGTAGTGGTTGAGCCACCGCTTGTGCAGGCCCAGACGTTTGAGCAGTCGTCTTTGGCTCATGAGCGCAAAGATTACCGCACGGCTTTTGCGGGGTTTGCAAAGCTGGCCGAGCAGGGTCACGCCGCTGCGCAGAATAACTTGGGCGTGATGTATAAAGACGGTCAAGGCGTGTCCAAGGATAACGAGCAAGCCTCGGTGTGGTATCGCAAAGCTGCCGAGCAGGGGAATGCCTCCGCACAGTTCAACCTGGGCTTGATGTATCTCGGCGGCCAGGGCGTGCCCAAAGACGAGCCTCTGGCTGTAGCGTGGTACAGGAAAGCTGCCGAGCAAGAGCATGCCAATGCGCAGTACAACCTAGGCTTGATGTATGCCCAGGGTCGTGGGATTCCCAAGGACGAACAATCAGCTTATTTCTGGTGGCTACTGGCCAGTGCACAGGGGACTCAAGCGGTAGAAAACCGTGATATTGTGGGTCGCACTTTATCACCTGAGCAACGCGCCGCCGCGCGAGCCGCCGCGCTCAACTGGAAACCCAAAGCCATCTCGTACCCCAGCATCGTTACCCGTTGAAATGACGCTGGCGCCGGAAGAGTTAAGTTAGTTTCGGCTTAGCGGCCACAAACAATTCTCTACGACGTCGCAACTACGAAGGTAAATCCATGCACAAAAAAATCAAAGTAATCCTAATGTCTGGCCTACTGTTATCGGCGGCAAATGTGTTCGCTAACTGTGTCGGGTCTACCGGCCCAGGCGGGGTGTGTTCCACTGGCCCAGGTGGTGGGTTGTCTACCGGCCCCGGCGGCGGTCTTTCAACTGGCCCGGGTGGTGGACTATCTACTGGGCCTGGCGGCGGGCGCTCCACTGGCCCGGGTGGCGGCCTTTCCACTGGCCCCGGCGGCGGGCTCTCCACCGGCCCAGGTGGTGGGATGTCTACGGGCCCTGGTGGCGGGATGTCTACCGGTCCCGGCGGCGGTCTTTCAACTGGCCCGGGTGGTGGGTGCTCCACAAGTGACAACGGCAATTGGCGCACACCAAATCTAAACTGCCGTTAATACACGTCGCACGACGTTACCGGTTAGCCATCGCAAGCGTGTGAGTGACTGGCCGTTTGCCTCACGCTTCGCGCGCGCGTACTTGGTGACAAAGGGCAAGAACGACACTTGTCCAATTTTCAGCCGGGTGGTGTTAATTTGAATGTTTTCAAATGGGGGATTTTTTCTGCGCGTGAGAAACAGTGGGGTGTCCCGCTGCCACTGCCGCCAGACTTTCAGGCCCCCCCTTGCACGCTATGCTATTTTCAGGCGGTGCAGGTGGGTGACCAGTTCTCGATGAAATTATCAACGTAGAATTGTTTCGTTCATGGTCAGCCCACAGTTGGATGTCAGTCAAGCAAGTCCACATTGAGTGCGGACTTAATTTAGACAAAAAACTGAATCATGGGCGAGAGTGTGGTGGTTCGCCAAATTTCTTCATACGTGGGATATAGGGCGATTCAGCATTCGCGCCAGGAAATGGAACCCTTGGTTGACTTCATAGTTAATCAAGGGTTTTTCATTTGCTGAGTGTTGTCACCAACTCCCGCGCCTGCCTGATTTCGGCATTCACCACCTTGGACAACTCCCGCAGTTGCTGCCGGTGACCGCCGCGCCAGGAGTTGCGGGCGACACGCGCCTTACCCGCTTGCGACTTAGGCCCGGTGGACTTTGCCCACGGCTTCACTATCTGCCTTCCGCAAAAACAGGCAATGACTACTAACAGCAAAGAAACCC
>NZ_JBDNGU010000157.1:0-62681 GCF_041689105.1 Polaromonas sp.
GAAAATCAGCCCCCTCGGGGGGCAGCGAAGTACGCGAAGCGACGAGCGTGGGGGCCGAATTTTCCGCTGGGCCGCCCCAAGGAAAATCAGCCCCCTCGGGGGGCAGCGAAGTACGCGAAGCGACGAGCGTGGGGGCTAATTCCCTGCAGGCCTGCGCGACTGCAAGCAGGTGGCCTGCCAGGTTGCCGCTGTCCACCGTGGATACATAGGCCGGCGTCAGCACCTCCAGCGTGCGGGTGTCGTACCAGTTCAGCAGGTGGCCCTGGTGTTTGGGCAGTCGGTCAACCGTGGCCAGGGTGGCTTGCAGCCGGGCGATGAGTTCGGCGGTGGAAATCCATCCGAATTCGCGGGCGCAGGCCACGGCCAGCATATACATGCCGATGTTGGTTGGCGAGGTGCGGTGGGCCAGGGTCGGCTCCGGTTCCATCTGCAGGTTGTCGGGCGGCAGGTGGTTGTCCTCGGAGCCGACAACGCGCTCAAAAAACTGCCAGGTGTGGCGCGCCAGCTGCTCCAGGTAGCTTTGGTCATCGGCCTCGAGGACATTCGCGGCGAGGGCCGGCTTGCTGGCCCACCAGGCCGTCAGGGGCGCTATCGCCCACAGCAGGAAGATGGCAGGCCCGGCCCATGGGTGCGGGCTCCAGCCGGCCGCCAGCGCCAGCACCAGGCACAGCGCCGAAGTGAACGCATGGCTGCGCAGGAAGGCTGCCAGGCTGTAACGCGCTGCGGCCTGCGCCTGTGCGGCAGTGCTCCATTCCAGCAGCTTCCTGCGGCTGACGACCATCCGCCACAGCGAACGCAAGGTGGCATCCAGCAGCAGGGCCGCTTGGGCAAACAACTGGGTGAATTGCCAGGCCGTTGCAGCCAGGCCGCGCAACACATCGCGCATGCCTACATCGAAAAAATGCAGCCAGGCGATGCCGCGTCGCGTGGGTACCAGTCCGGCCAGTGCGCCCATCAGCGGTCCGGCGAGCAGCGCCGCCAGCACAAAGCCCAGCGCTGTTGCCAGCGGCAGCGCCGCTGTGAAAATGACTGCCACCAGCAGCAGGACGCTGGCAGGCGCCACCAGCGAGCGGCGCAGGTTATCGGCCATGCGCCACAGGCCCAGCGCGTCGATGCCGAAGCGCCGGGCCCGCAGCATCAATGGCAGCAGCTGCCAGTCGCCGCGCGTCCAGCGGTGCACGCGCGAAGCGGCAACGCCGGTGTGGTGGGGGTGATCTTCCATCAGCACCACGTCGCCGACGTAGCCACACCGGGCAATACTGCCCTCAAGCAGATCGTGGCTCAGGACCGCGCCTTCGGGCAGGCGTCCGTCCAGCACCGCGTGAGCGGCTGCGACATGTATCAGACCCTTGCCCGTGAAACTGCCCATGCCGAACAGGTCCTGGTACAGGTCGGAGACGCCGCTGCTGTAGGGGTCCAGCCCGGCCTGGCCGGCAAACAGGGCCAGAAACGGAGAGCGCTCGCCCCGCGCCGGCAAGGGCGTCACCACGCGCGGCTGCAAGATGCCATAGCCGGCGGTCACGCGGCGGGTCACCGGGTCGATGTGTGGCGCATTGAGCGGGTGCGCCGCGATGGACACCAGCTCCCGCAGCGAACCCGCAGGCAGGCCGGTGTCGCTGTCCAGCGTCAGTACATAACGGATGCCCTCTGCCAGTTGCATGCCAGGAGACACGTCCAAAAATACCGGTGCCGAGCCCTCAGCAAGCTGCCGCAGCAGCATTTCAAGTTTGCCGCGCTTGCGCTCCCAGCCTATCCAGCGCCGTTCGGTGGCCGACCAGCTGCGCGGGCGGTGCAGCAGTAAAAAACGCGCAGGCTCCCCGACGGCAGCCGGGTAGCTGCGGTTCAGTGCGTGAACTTTTTCCAGCGCGTCGGCAAGCAGGGCCTGGTCGCCAGGCAGGCTTTGCCGGTCCGCGTCGGTCCAGTCGGTCAGCAGCGCAAACTGTGCCTTGTTTTCCCGGCTGGCCAGCCAATGCAGGCCCAGGCGGTGGGCCAGTTCGCTGTTGGACGAGGGAGAGCTGAGCATGCACGGGATCGCCACCAGCACGCGGTGTTCGGCCGGTATGCCGGCGGCAAAGTCCAGTCGGGCCAGGGGCTGGATACGGGTGGACTCTGCCACGAGCCGGTGGATCAGCGCGGCGACGGCCTCGGACGCCGGCCAGGCCATGAGCAGCACAAGCGCCCAGGCCGGCCCCTGCAGGCCGGACAGCGGATGCACGGCTGCGTTCAGGGCCAGCGCGGTGCCCGCGACCCACGCGGCGGCATACATCGGCAGGCGCCAGGCGCGCCAGTTGACGGTCGCGCGGCCCAGTGCGGCAGGGTGGCCAGCCGGATGCAGCGCCGCTTCGAGCTCGCGCCGGCCCGGACCGATCAGGTAGTAACCCGCCGTCTGTGCCACCTCTGAACGCCCAGGCTGCTGCGTGGCCGCCAGCACAGCTTCGGCGACGGTGCGCTCGGAGCAGCCGCTTTGCTGGGCCAGCCTTTCCATCGCTCGCGTGATCTGTTGCCGTGTGAGCTCGCTTTCGCGGGAAAAACTCGGCAGGCGGTGCAGCACCTGCAGGGAATGGCTGACCGGCTCGATCAGCTCGATCCACTCGACCTGGCCGATCAGCCGCAGTGTGGTGATGATGTTGCTGACCGTGAGGTTGGCCTCGACCTGGGCGGTCTGCCCTTCGCCGATCAGTCCCAGCCCGTCCGCGCAGTGCTGTTCGGTCCACACGGTCAGCGGCGGCACTGGCTCGGCGCGCTCAGCAGGCATGCGCTGCCAGAGCTGGGTCAGGTAGGTGCGCTCCAGGCCACGGCTCTGGATATAGGTGCGCAGCGCATCAAGGTCCTCCAGGCTCAGCTCATCGGCCGCATCCCAGGCGGCGTGCGCGACTTCACGCGCCACCTTGTTCCAGGCGATGCGGTCGGCCATGCGACGCAGGTTTTCCAGCAGCACCACACGCAAGGTGGTGGGCAAAGCCCAGAGTTCGCCCAGCGTGAGCTCACTGACCTCCTGGTAGGCTTGCAGGAAAGCGGTGAACAGTACCGGGTCCAAGACGCTGTCGGCGTGGGCAACATAGGCCCAGGCGATGCCATAGACGCGCGGCAGGCCCTCCAGTGGCTTGTCTGCCAGTTTCGGCAGGTCTGCGTAGTAGCGGTGGGGAACGCCCTCGCGTATCTGTTGAAGCTGCGCTTCGATCAGATGGAAATTATCGAGCAGCCATTCGGCCGCCGGCGTGACGAAATGGCCGCGGCGCGAGGTGAGGGCGATGTAGTCGTAGGCCAGCCGCAAGGCCTGGATGTTTTCCTCGACACGCGGGAAAAAGCTGGGGCCGTGGTCGCTGCCAGCTGGGCGGACCGTCTGGGCTTTGGCCAGGCTGCGGCCGTGTTGCTCAAAACGCTGGGCGCCAAAAAGTTCAGCGCGTATGGGTGGCTGGATGTCGCCCTCGCGGGCGAGAAGCAGGGCCCTGGCGAAGGTGCTGAGGCTTTCCAGGCGATGGAGGACGACCAGGCCCACGCCGTCAGGCTGCGATGAGCAGGCCGAGGGCGATCACCGCGATGGCGGCAACGGTCACGATGCGCACACTCACCACCCCGTGCGCGGATTCCAGCGCGGTATACATCGGGAACAGGCGGCTGTGCGAGATGGCGCAGTGGTGCATGTGCGACGCCAGGTCGGCGGAGTCGGTCGATACAAAATCGGCAGAGGCCGGTGCCGCTTCGGCAATTTTCAGGGCTGACATGGTGAGGCGCTCCTGGACAGGGACGGGCATGGGCAAGACGGCCCTGTGGCGGCGCTGGGTCGCTCTGAGGTGCTTGCCGATGGTGGATGTTCAACTTGATGTTAGGACGCGCCCGCCGCTCGCGCCATCGGACGATGCTGGACTTGCCCTAGGACGGGGCCTACAAGACCACCTCCGGCTGCGCTGGCCTGCCGCTCAGCCGGTGTTGCGAAGGCCCGCCGCAATGCCGTTGATCGAGATGTGGATGCCGCGCTGCACGCGCTCATCGGCTTTGCCTTCGCGATAACGCCGCACCAGCTCGACTTGCAGGTGATGCAGCGGGTCGATGTAGGGAAAGCGGTGGCGGATGGAGCGCTGCAGCGCGGCGTTGCCGGTCAGGCGCTGCTTGTCGCCGGTGATCAGGCTCAGCGCCTCGGCCGTGCGGTGCCATTCAGCTTCGATAGCGCTGAAAATCTTCTTGCGCAACCGGACATCGACCACCAGCTCGGCATAGCGCGAAGCCAGCGCCAGATCGCTTTTGGCCAGCACCATGTCCATGTTGCTGAGCAGGGTGCGAAAAAACGGCCATTGTTTGTACATCTTCTGCAGCAGGCCCAGCGCTTCCCTGCGGCTGGCCGGTGTGCCGCCCTGACCGAGCATTTGCTCGATGGCGGAGCCGAAGCCGTACCAGCCGGGCAGGGTCAGGCGGCACTGGCCCCAGCTGAAGCCCCAGGGGATGGCGCGCAGGTCCTCGATTTTTTGTGTGGCTTTGCGCGACGCGGGGCGCGAGCCGATGTTGAGCTCGGCGATCTCGCGGATGGGTGTAGCGCTGAAAAAATACTCGGTAAACCCCGGCGTGTTGTAGACCAGCGCGCGGTAGGCCGCCATGCTGGTCTGCGACAGTTCAGCCGCTGCTTGCAGAAAAGCCCGGGTCGCGGATTTGGTGGGTTGCAGCAAGGTCGCTTCGAGCGTGGCGGCCACGAGGGTTTCGAGGTTGCGCCGGCCGATCTCGGGGTTGGCGTATTTCGAGCCGATGACCTCGCCCTGTTCGGTCAGGCGGATCTGTCCGCGCACTGTACCGGGCGGTTGTGCCAGGATGGCCTGGTAGCTCGGGCCGCCGCCGCGCCCGACGGTGCCGCCGCGGCCGTGGAACATGCGCAGCTGGATGTCATGCACGCCATGAGCCCCCACGCTCAGCCCTGCAGGTCTGTCGCTGCCCCCCGGGGGGGCGTTCGCGCCTTGGGACGGCCCGGCGCCGCGACCGGCCATCTGGTCGAACAACTCGACCAGCGCGATTTCGGCACGGTACAGCTCCCAGTTGCTGGTGAAAATTCCGCCGTCCTTGTTGCTGTCCGAGTAGCCGAGCATGATGTCCTGCTCACCGCCACTGCGCTTGATCTGCCGGGCGATGCCGGGCAATGCGTAGTACTCGCGCATGATGGGTGCGGCGTTGCGCAAATCTTCAATCGTCTCGAACAGCGGCACGACGATCAGGTCGTGCGAGGCGCTGTTGTCCAGTGTTCCTTTCATCAGGCCGACTTCCTTTTGCAGAAGCAGGACTTCGAGCAGGTCGCTGACGGTTTCGGTGTGGCTGATGATGTAGTGACGGATCGCCTGGGCGCCAAAACGCTGGCGCATGACACGGGCTGATTCAAAGATCGCCAGTTCGCTGCGGGCATGGTCCGAGTAGGCGGCGCCGACCACGCGCAGCGGCCGGGCGTCCTTGAGCAGCGACAGCAGCAGCGCGCGTTTGGCCGGCTCGTCGAGACTGGAATATTTCGGCTCAATGCGCGCCACGGCCAGCAGCTCGGCAATCACTTCCTCGTGTTTGTCCGAACTTTGCCGCAGGTCCACCGTGGCCAGGTGAAAGCCGAAGACCTCGACGGCGCGTATCAGCGGGTGCAGGCGCTGTGCCACCATCGCGCCGCCATGGTTGGCGAGTAGCGAGGCTTCGATGGTGTGCAGGTCGGCCAGGAAGTCCTCGGCGGCGACGTAGGCGTTTTGCGGCGCCACCGCATGGCGCGCGGCTTCGCGGCCGGTCAGGTCTTTCAGGGTGGCGGCCAGCCGCGCATACACGCCGGTCAGCGCGCGGCGGTAAGGCTCGTCGAGCCGGTGTTCGTTGATGTCGGGTGAGCGTTCGGCCAGGCCGCGCATCTCGGGCGTGAAGCCCACCAGCATGGCCGACAGCGAGAGCTCACCACCGAGGTAGTGCACCTCGGTCAGGTAGTGGCGCAGCGCGACTTCGGACTGGCGGCGCAGCGCGTACTCGAGCGTGTCGGCGCTGACATTGGGGTTGCCGTCGCGGTCGCCGCCTATCCACTGGCCCATGCGCAAGAAGCTGTGCACCGGCTGGTTGCCCAGGGCGCGCTCCAGGTCCGCATAGAGCTTGGGGATTTCGCGCAGAAAGGTTGATTCGTAGTAGCTCAGTGCATTTTCAATCTCGTCGGCCACCGTGAGCTTGGTAAAACGCAGCAGCCGCGTCTGCCAGAGCTGCATCACGCGCGCGCGCAGTTGCGCCTCGTTGGCGGCCAGCTCACGCGGGGTCAAGGCGTCGCGGGCCGCATTGACGGCGAGCGCGTGCGACTTGATCTCGTCGCGCGCCGTCAGCAGTTGCGCGATGTCGCGTTCGGCATCCAGAATGCTTTTGCGCTGCACCTCAGTCGGGTGGGCGGTGAGCACCGGCGAGACATAGGCATGCGCCAGCGTGTTCGAGATGGTTTTGGGCGAGATGCCGGCCCAGCGCAGGCGCGACAGTGCCACCTCGATGCTGCCTTCCTGGGTGTCGCCGGCCCGTTCATGGATGGCGCGGCGCCGGATATGGTGCCGGTCTTCGGCCAGGTTGGCCAGATGGCTGAAGTAGGTGAAGGCGCGGATCACGCTGACCGTCTGGTCGCCCGACAGACTCTTGAGCAGCTTTTTGAGCGACTTGTCGGCCTCCGCGTCGGCATCGCGGCGAAAGGTCACCGACAGCTTGCGCACTTGCTCGATCAGCTCGTAGGCGGCCACGCCTTCCTGCTCACGGATCACGTCGCCCAGGATGCGCCCGAGCAGGCGGATGTCCTCGACCAGTGGCCGCTCATTGTCCTTGGTCCGTGCGCGCGGGCGCTCACCGTTGCCGAACGCTCCCCCGGGCAGTTCCTTGAGGAGTTTCGTGCGCGCTGTCGTCACCATGGGTTCACCTTTTTGTTGGGCTCTTGTACTGCAGTGCAGCATGCTAGCATCCGTGACACCCCCAAGATACGAACAGGTTACGAGTGCGCGCAGATTCCCCAACTCCCCTTCGCGTGGTCATTGCCACACGTGAAAGCCGACTGGCGCTTTGGCAGGCTGAACATGTCAAGGCGCTGCTGCAAGCCCGCCTTGGCTGGCAGGTCAGCCTGCTGGGCATGACCACGCTGGGTGACCAGATCCTGGACCGCTCGCTCAGCAAGGTCGGTGGCAAGGGCCTGTTTGTCAAGGAGCTGGAAACCGCGCTGCTGGACGGCCGGGCCGACCTGGCCGTGCATTCGCTCAAGGACGTACCCATGGACCTGCCCGAGGGTTTTGCGCTGGCCTGCGTGCTTGAGCGCGAAGACCCGCGCGATGCGCTGGTGTCCAACCACTTTTTATCGCTGGACGAGTTGCCGCCAGGCGCCGTTGTTGGCACCTCCAGCCTGCGCCGCCTGGTGCTGCTCAAGAGCCTGCGGCCCGACCTGAAGATAGAGCCGCTGCGCGGCAACCTCGACACGCGCCTGCGCAAGCTCGACGAAGACCAGTACCAGGCCATCGTGCTGGCAGCGGCCGGCTTGAAACGCTTGGGTCTGACCTCGCGCATCCGCCAGGCCTTCGAGCCCGGGCAGATGCTGCCGGCGGCCGGCCAGGGTGCACTCGGCATCGAGGTGCGTGCCGACCGCCAGGATCTTCTTGCCGCGCTGGCTACGCTCGCGCACCAGCCGACCTGGCTGGCGGTGACGGCCGAACGCACGGTCTCGCGCGCCATGGGCGGCAGCTGCTCCATGCCGCTGGCGGCTTTCATCGGTGAGCCCGGCGCTGCTGGCGGCATGCATCTGCAAGCAGCCTGGGGCGAGCCCGGCGCCGACGGCCAGGGAAGCGGCCAGCCGCTGGTGCGTGCCGGGCATCAGGCGCTGGTGAGCACTTTCGCAGAAGCTGAAGCGCTGGGCGAGCAGGTCGCCGCCTCGTTACGCGCCGGCGGCGCGGTGTGGGCCGCCAACTCTTGACGCCTGCGCGCGTCATCGTGACCCGGCCCGAGCGCGATGCCCTGCGCTGGGTGCAGTTGCTGGCGCAACGCGGCCTGCGGGCCGAGGCGCTGCCGCTGATCCGGATTGAGGCGCTGGCGGATTCGCCGGCGCTGCAACAGGCCTGGCGCGAGATCAGCTCGTATGCCGCGCTGATGTTTGTCAGTGGCAATGCGGTAGAGGCTTTTTTTGCATCAAATCAGACCTCAGCCCCCGCCGAATGTAGGCAAGCAGCTATTAATTCAATAGCGATTGAGGGCCTGCGCTGGATGGCACCCGGTCCCGGCACAGTGGCCGCCCTGCGGGCTGCCGGTGTGCCCGCCGCACGCATTGATGCACCTGCGGCAGATGCCGGCCAGTTCGACTCCGAAGCCCTGTGGGCGCTGGTGGGCGGCCGCGTCTGGCGGGGTCTGCGCGTGCTGATTGTGCGCGGACACAGTGCGGGAGGCGATGCGGCGGCCGGTGCCAACGGCCGTGACTGGCTGGCGCGACAACTGGTGGCGGCCGGCGCGCAGGTCACGTTTGTGGCGGTCTACCAGCGCAGTGCGCCGCTCTTCACGGCACAGCAGCGGCTCACCATGAAACAAGCTGCGACCGACGGTTCGGTCTGGCTGTTCAGCAGTTCCGAAGCGGTGGGCCACCTGCCGTCGCAAGATTGGTCACAGGCCCGCGCCGTGGCCACGCACCCGCGCATTGCCCAGGCCGTGCGCGCCGCCGGCTGGGGTGTTGTAGCCGAGTCACGCCCGACGCTGGAGGACATCGTGGCCTCGATAGAATCCATACAACCATGAGCGACAACGAATCCGTTCCCGCGATCCCCCTGTCGACGTCCGCGTCTGACGTGCCGGCCACGCCGCGCGCGGGCGGCGCGACCCTGCGCGCGGTGCTGATGGTGACCGCCGTGGTGGCGCTGGCCGGTGTGCTGCTCAGCGCCATGTTGTGGCAAAAACTCGGCAACATGCAGGAAGAGCTGGCCCGGCGCAGTACCGATGCGACTGCGCAGTCCATTGAGGCCCGTACGCTGGCGCGCCAGGCCCAGGACGGCACACGCGAGCTGACAGCGCGGCTGGCCCTGCTGGAAACCCGGCTCAGCGAAGTCAGCCTGCAGCGCACGCAGCTTGAAGAGCTGATGCAAAGCCTGTCGCGCTCACGCGATGAAAACCTGGTGGTTGATGTGGAGTCGGCCTTGCGGCTGGCTCAGCAGCAGGCGCAACTGACGGGCAGCGCCGAGCCCATGCTGGCGGCGCTCAAGTCGGCCGATCAGCGCCTGTCGCGTGCCGCGCAGCCGCGCCTCAATCCCCTGCAACGCGCCATTGCGCGCGACGTGGAGCGCATCAAGGCGACCACCGTGACCGATGTACCCGGGCTGCTGCTCAAGCTTGACGAACTGACGCGGCTGGTGGACGAGCTGCCACTGGCCAACGCCATGCCGGTGGCTGCCAATACGCGCATCGGCGTAGCCGCAGTCGCACCCGCACGCCCGGCTTCCGCCGCCGCGCCTTCGGTCAACCCGGCGCCTTTTCTGTTTGACCAGCTTGCCCTGCAGGCCTGGTGGGCGCGCACCTGGCAGGGCGTGCGTGATGAAGCGCGCAACCTGCTGCGCGTCAGCCGCATTGACCAGCCCGACGCGGCCCTGCTGGCGCCAGAACAATCGTTCTTCCTGCGTGAAAACCTCAAGCTCAAGCTGCTCAATGCGCGGCTGGGCCTGCTGTCGCGGCAAACCTCCAGCGCGCGCACCGATCTGACCAGCGCGTCGGCCGTGCTGGCCAAGTACTTCGACCCGGCGTCGCGCCGGACGCAGGCAGCCAGCCAACTTCTGCAGCAGGTGCAAACCCAGATGAAGTCCAGCGAGCTGCCGCGTCTGGATGAGACCCTGGCTGCGCTGGCCACCGCGGCCGCTGGCCGCTAGGCACAGCATGCGCGGCGCACTCTGGCTCCTGGCCCTGTTCGGCATCGCGGTTGCGGTGGCGCTGGTGGCCGGCAACAACCAGGCGGTGGTCACGCTGTTCTGGCCGCCGCACCGCATTGACATCTCCTTTAATCTGCTGGTGCTGCTGCTGGCGGGTCTTTTCATGCTGCTGTATGTGGCGCTGCGCGCCTCGTCAGTCGTTTTCTCGCTGCCGGCTGAAGCCCGTCGCTGGCGTGCGCAGCAAAAGGAAAGGGCGATGTACGCTGCCTTCATGGACGCGCTATCGCACCTGATGGCCGGACGGTTTATCCGTGCGGCCAAGCTCGCGCAAAACGCCGTCATCCAGGAAAAAAGCCTCAGCGAGCTGGCGCGCACGTCCAGCGACGTGAGCAGCTACAACGCCGCGCGGGCAACGCAACTGCGGCTTCTGGCCCACCTGCTGGCCGCCGAAAGCGCTCATTCTCTGCAAAACAAGGCGATGCGCGAAGAACACCTGCAGCAGGCGCTGGAGATCAGCCCGCACCGCATTGCCCAGGAAACCCGCGAAGGTGTGCAACTGCGCGCTGCGCGCTGGGCGCTGGACGACCGCGATCCGAACGGCGCCCTGGAGCTGCTGGGCCAGTTGCCGCAGGGCGCGGCGCGACGCACGCTGGCCCTGCGCACCCGCCTGCGCGCGACACGCCAGGCCAGGCAGACCTCGCAGGCACTGGACACCGCGCGCCTGCTGGCCAAACACCGGGCGTTCTCGCCGGCTGCGGCGCAAAGCATTGTGCGCGGCCTGGCACTCGAACTGCTCGGCGGTGCGCACGACCCAGCGCAATTGCAAAACGTCTGGCAGTCGTTGGACGCAGCCGAGCGCGCGATGCCCGAGCTGGTGATCCACGCCGCCTCCCGCCTGATTGCGCTGCACGGTGACGCGGACCTGGCGCGCTCCTGGCTGCTGCAGGTCTGGGAGCCGGTGATGCAGCCGCGCTCGGAGATCAGCGACAACCTGCGCGTCAAGCTGATCCACGTGCTCGAGCAGGGCCTCGATTCCATCGACGCGGCCTGGCTGGCGCGGATTGAGGCCGCGCAGCAGCAGCGCCCGCGCGACGCCAACCTGCAGTACCTGGCGGGCATGGCTTGCCTGAAACGACAGCTTTGGGGCAAGGCCCAGCAATTGCTGTCGCAGGCCGCGATGGCCTTGCAGGACGCCACGTTGCACCGCAATGCGTGGCGCGCGCTGGCTCTTCTCGCAGAGCAGCGCGAGGATGCTGTTGCTGCTGCGCAGGCTTATAAGAGGGCGGCGGAAGTCTGATTTTTTTTGCCCATTCGGGCTGGGGTTGTTGGCGCCTTCTTTGCTTCTGATGTTTGTTGCACGCCAGCAAGCTGTTTCAGCCCGGTCAAGCGATATCTTCACCAAGCGCAGGCAGCGCAAGGCCACCATACAGGCGAAAAAAAGGCAGCCCGAAAGCTGCCTTTGATCTCGTGCCGACTGGCACAAACAGAGCAATTACTCCGCGCGCTCACCCGCTGCCGGCGTAGCAGCTTGTTCAAACGGCAAGTTCATATCACGCAGATCGCGTTTGGTCTCGACCAGCACCAGCGGGCTGGCGTCCAGTTGCGCGGCCGGTGGGCGCTCGCGTGGAGCGTGGATGGGCTTGGGCTCGGCGGCCATGGCGGCCTGGACTTCGGCGATCTTCGCCGTATCCGAGTTAACCCATTGCAGACCGGAGGACTGGGCCACCTGGGCCAGGTCCTGCAGCGGCAGGTCATAGGTTTGCACTTTTGGCAGGGAGCGGCCTGCCGGCGCGGCCACGGCGCGCGCCGGGGTCACGATGGGAGCGGCGACCACAGGTGCGGCTTGCGGCGTCATCTGGGGCGCACGTACGGGCTCGGTCTGCGCCACGAATTCAGTAGCAGCTGGTGCCGGTTTTTCAAGGGCTGAAGGCTGATGTGACTCGAAGTTTTCAGAAACTGCGGTGGGCGCTGCGGCGCCTTCGGTCATGCCATCGGCAGGCTGGTCAGGGCGCTCTGAACGCTCGCGGCGGTCACGACCATAACGGTCGCGGCTGCGGCGATCACGCGGCTGACGGTCCTGGCCTTCTTCACCGTCGGTCTGAATTGGCGCATCGGTCGAAGACGCGGGCACGACCGGGTTGCCTGCTTCGTCCTGGCTTGCCACGACGGCGGGATGGGCGGCGTCGAAACTGTCGGCCTGGGCAGCCGCGGCGGGTGCCATGCTGCCATCCGTCCGGTCACCGCGGTCGTCACGGCGTTCGCCACGTCGGCCATTGCCGCGCTCACCACGTTCTCCGCCACGCTCGCGGCGGCCTTGGCCTTCGGCGCGGGCTTCGTTGGTGCGGCTGCCGTCCTGGCGTTCGCCGTCAGAACCGGCTTCGACTGCGCGTTCCTGACGCGGCGAGGCATCGCCTGCCATGGCTGCGGCCATGGCAGCCTGGTTGGCCAGTGCCAGGTCCTGCTGTTCGGCGTCATGCGGCGCGCGGTCACCGCGCTCGCCACGTTCTCCGCGATCACCGCCACGGCCCCGGCGGTTGCGACCTTCGCGGCCCTCGGCACTGCCTTCTAAACGCTCCGGGCGCTCGCCGCGTGGCTCACGCGGCTCACGCGGCTCACGGGGTTCGCGCGGCTGCTCGTTGCGCTCGCCAGCCGGGCGGTCCTGGCGTTGGCCTTCGACACGGCCTTCCGTGGCTGGACGCTCGCTGCGGACTTCGCCGCCACGTTCACGGCGTTCGCCACTGCGGCTTTCGCCGCGCTGCTCGGTGCGGCCTTCACCGCCACGACCTTCACCACGTCCGCCGCGTCCACCACGGCGTCCGTCACGACCGCCGCGTTCGCCGCCACGGTCGTTGCGCTCACCGCGTCCGTCACGGCGAGCTTCGCCGCGTTCGTCTTTTTTCTCTTCCCTGGCTGGTGCGGCCACAAGGGCGGTGTCGGCGCCGACGAAAAATTCTTTCACCTTGGCAAAGAAGCTTTTCTCGACAGGGGCAGCTGCCACGGCGCGGGCCGGCTGCGCCGCGACAGGTGCGGCGGTCACAGGCGCTGGTTTCGGGATGGCCTGCGGTGCGGGTGCATCGGGCAGCACGCCTTTGATGACCGGCTCCTGCTTGTTGTGTTTTTCCTGGCTGCGGCGCGTGACCGTGGTCGGGTCTTCCATCTCTTCGGCCATCTTGTAGCTGGCTTCGATGTTGTCCAGGCGCGGGTCGTCGTGCTTCAGGCGCTCGAGCTTGTAGTTCGGTGTTTCCAGCGTTTTATTGGGCACCAGCAGCACGTTGATGCGCTGCTTCATCTCGATCTTGGCGATCTCGGAGCGTTTTTCGTTGAGCAGGAAAGACGCCACATCGACCGGCACCTGGCACAGCACCGAGGCCGTGCTGTCCTTCATGGACTCTTCCTGGATGATGCGCAGGATCTGCAGCGCCGAGCTTTCGGTGTCGCGGATGTGGCCGGAGCCGCCGCAACGCGGGCACGGAATCGATGCGCCTTCACTCAACGCAGGGCGCAGGCGCTGGCGGCTCATTTCCATCAGGCCGAACTTGCTGATGGTGCCGAACTGCACGCGCGCGCGGTCCTGCCGCAGCGCATCGCGCAGGCGGTTTTCAACATCGCGGCGGTTGCGCGACTCTTCCATGTCGATGAAGTCGATGACGATCAGGCCACCCAGATCGCGCAAACGCATCTGGCGCGCCACTTCGTCGGCGGCTTCCAGGTTGGTGCGGGTGGCGGTTTCTTCAATGTCGCCGCCCTTGATGGCGCGGGCCGAGTTGACGTCCACGGACACCAAAGCTTCGGTGTGATCGATCACAATCGCGCCGCCGGAAGGCAGCTGCACGGTGCGGGCGTAGGCCGATTCGATCTGGTGCTCGATCTGGAAGCGCGAGAACAGCGGCGCGTCGTCACGGTAGCGCTTGACGCGGTGCTCGTGCTCGGGCATCACGTGGGCCATGAACTGGCGTGCCTGCTCGTAAACGTCGTCGGTGTCGAACAGGATGTCGCCGATGTCGCTGTTGAAGTAGTCGCGGATGGCGCGGATCACCAGACTCGATTCCTGGTAAATCAGGAAGGCGCCCTTGCCCTCCTTGCCGGCGCCGTCGATGGCGGTCCAGAGCTTGATCAGGTAGTTCAGGTCCCACTGCAACTCGGCGGCGCTGCGGCCAATGCCGGCGGTGCGGGCGATGATGCTGGCGCCGGCCGGGTATTCCAGCTGGTCCATGTTTTCTTTCAGCTCGGCCCGGTCCTCGCCCTCGATACGGCGGCTCACGCCACCACCGCGCGGGTTGTTGGGCATCAGCACCACATAACGGCCGGCCAGCGAGACAAAGGTGGTCAGGGCCGCGCCCTTGTTGCCGCGCTCTTCTTTTTCGACCTGGACCAGGATTTCCTGGCCTTCGCGGATCACGTCCTGGATACGCGCCTGGCTGACCGGAACGCCCTGGGCGAAATACTGCTTGGAGATTTCCTTGAATGGCAAAAAGCCGTGGCGGTCTTCACCGTAGTCGACAAAACAGGCTTCGAGCGAGGGCTCGACGCGTGTCACGACGGCCTTGTAGATGTTGCCCTTGCGCTGTTCGCGCCCTTCAATTTCAATTTCGTAGTCGAGGAGTTTTTGTCCGTCGACAATGGCCAGTCGGCGTTCTTCCGATTGGGTGGCATTGACCAGCATGCGTTTCATGGGGTTTCCTTCGTTCTTCTCTGTCTCAAACATCACTGCCCGAAAAATGGGCAAACGACGCCGGGAGCAGACGCAGTGCGAACGTGGGGAATTGCCGGAGAGCCTTTGACGGCGCGACAGCGAACCGGGGTGAGCCGGTCAGCTGCGCTGTCTGGGCGTAGGCGCGTGGATGGGGCGAAGCGGGATCAGACAGGTGATTGCTACAAAATAAGTAGCTGCTTGCGCCCGCAGGACAAGGGCTGGCGGCTGATTCATGCCGAACAGCAAGGCTAAAAAGCGCCGCAGGCATAAGTTCATCAGTACGACCAGTGTTGTCAAGAGGCTACCCATTCAAAGACCAGATTTCGCTGCTATCCGTGTCCAGCCTGCTGGGCTGAACACATGGTATTCCGTGGTTGTGTTCGCAAAACGTCGACTCGTCTGCACAACATTTTCCTGCCGCGGGGTGCCTGGCACCGTGCGCTTGCGGGCAATTGCTGCCAGTGGCGTCGACCTTCCAGCAAGGCTGTTGCAGTGGGTTGATGGGTGTGTGGACTAAACTCCCAGACAAATCAACCACTTACAGCTTATCGCTAGTGAAACACATTATAGGCGCAGGTTCAGCCAAAACAGGGCGCCCGGGTAAACCCCCGGCCAACGCAGCAGCAGGCCATGCCGTGCCTGCGGCAGGGCCGCAAACCCTGGCCCCCATTCCAGACACGGCCGCAGTGCAGGCCACATTTGTAACCGTCGACGAGGACTCGGCCGGCCAGCGGCTGGACAACTTCCTGATCCGCCAGCTCAAGGGCGTGCCCAAAACCCATGTCTACCGCATCATCCGCAGCGGCGAGGTGCGCATCAACAAGGGCAGGGCGCGGGCCGACACGCGGGTGGAGACCAGCGACGTGGTGCGCCTGCCGCCGGTGCGGACCTCGGAGCGGGCCGAGCAGAAGGCCCAGGCCATGGCCGTCGAAGTGGCCCGGCACGGTGCGGCGTCCAGCATCGGTGGGTGTGCCCCGTCGCGCGAATTTCCCATCCTGTTCGAGGACGAACACCTGCTGGCCATCGACAAGCCGGCCGGCGTGGCGGTGCACGGCGGAAGCGGCGTGGCCTTCGGCGTCATTGAGCAGCTGCGCATGGCGCGGCCGGACTGGAACTTTCTGGAGCTGGTGCACCGGCTGGACCGTGAGACCAGCGGCATCCTGCTGGTTGCCAAAAAAAGGGTGGCACTGAAAAACCTGCAGGAGCAGTTTCGCGAGCGCGAAACCGACAAGATTTACCTGGCGCTGGTTAGAGGTGCCTGGCCCGCCAACAAAAAGGTGCTGGACAAGGCGCTGCAAAAATACCTGCTTTCCGATGGTGAGCGGCGTGTGAAAGTCGTGGACAAGGACCACCCGGACGGCATGCGGGCCGTGACGCTGGTCAAGGTGAAGTCGCCTTCGCCATCGGGTGCTTTCACCCTGCTGGAGGTCACCATCAAGACCGGCCGCACCCACCAGATCCGCGTTCACCTGGCCAGCGAAGGCCATCCGATTGCGGGCGACGACAAGTACGGCGATTTCGAACTGAACAAGGCCCTGCAAAAAGAAGCCACCGGCCCCGCGCTCAAACGCATGTTTCTTCATGCCTGGCGGTTAAAGTTCACCCATCCCTCCAGCGGAAAACGCATCGACTTGCTGGCCGCGCTTCCTCCTGATCTCGAGAGTTTTACCGCCCATGCCACGCCCTACCCTGAACTTTGACCTGATCGCCTTCGACTGGGACGGCACGCTGTTCGACTCCACCAAAATCATCGTGCGCTGCATCCAGGCTGCGGTGCGCGACGTAGGCGGCACCGTGCCGAGTGACGAGGCCGCAGGGTATGTGATCGGCCTGGGGCTGATGCAGGCGCTGGCCCATGCCGCGCCCGACGTGCCCGAGAGCAAATACCCCGAACTCGGCGTGCGTTACCGGCACCACTACATCGGCCACCAGAACGACATCAGCCTGTTCGACGGCGTGTTGCCCCTGCTGGCCGCGCTCAAGGCACGTGGCCACAGGCTGGCGGTGGCCACCGGCAAAAGCCGGCACGGCCTGGACGAAGCGCTGCAGGCGGTGGAGCTCAAGGGGTCTTTTGACGGCTCACGAACCGCCGATGAAACCGCCGGCAAACCGCACCCGCGCATGCTGCACGAGTTGATGGACCAATTCGGCGTGACCCCGGCGCGCACGCTGATGATCGGCGACACCACGCACGACCTGCAGATGGCGGTCAATGCTGGCTGCGCCAGTGTGGGCGTCAGTTACGGCGCACACGAGAGTGCTGCTTTTCCTGTGCTCAGGCCGCGTTTCATCGCGCATTCTGTGCAGGAGCTGCACGACTGGCTGCTTCTCAAGGCCTAGGACATGGCCCCCACCCTTGTCACTTCGTGTAATGCGCTGCCCCCCGAGGCGAACGAGCCGGTTGTATACGCCCGGCCAGCCCTTGTCACTTCGTGTAATGCACGAGGCCTTGCAGGCCGCCGCTCGCCAGAGGCTTCGCTTCTGTCGACTGTCCAAACCTGCTCAAACAGGTTTGGAGCCGCAGTCTCCAGCCCCTCGGGGGCGCTGCGCCTGCGCCCCGGCAAAGCCGGTTCCGCGGCCGCGGCTGGTGAAGAGGAAACTCCTGCCCTTGGCGCCACGCGTTCCGAACTCGACGAGTTTTGTAATGAGTGATTTGCCGATTGCGCTGTGCCGGGCAAGCGACCTGGCCGACGGCGGCGAGGCCGTGCCCTTTGATGTGCATTACGCCGGTCAGACCTGCCGAGCCTTCGCTATCCGCTTCGAGGGGCGACCGCACGCCTACCTGAACCGCTGCACACATGTGGCGATGGAGCTGGACTGGCAGCCCAACCGGATCTTCGACAACAGCGGGCAATGGCTGCTGTGCGCCAGCCACGGCGCGGCCTACCGTCCCGACACTGGCGCCTGCAGCGGCGGGCCCTGCCACGGGGGGCTGGTAAAAATAGATCTTTCCGAGCGCGACGGGCTTGTTTTCTGGCATACCTCCTACAACCTGAAGGTCATCGAGTTCTAAACTACTGCTTATGAATGATTCAAACCGCACCGACCCGACCACCGAACCGGGTTTCGATGAAACTCGGCCTCCAGCCCCCGCCGGGTCTGCGCAAGCAGCGTCTGAAAAAATAGCGGGGCGTGAGACTGCGGCTGATCTGAAGCCGGGATGGGAGCGCGCCACGTTGGAGAAACTGGCTTTTGCGGCCCTGAACGAGCAAAAAGCCACCCGCCGCTGGAAAACCTTTGTGCGTCTGTCCTGGCTGGCGTTCTTTGTATTCCTGGTCTGGTTTGCGATGCACCGCAGCACCACCGCCAGCGTGACCACGCCGCACACCGCAGTGGTCGAGATCAAGGGCGAGATCGCCGCCGGTGCCGACGCCAGTGCCGAGTTCGTCAACGCCGCGCTGCGTGCCGCTTTTGAAGACGAGGGGGCCAAGGCCGTGGTGCTGCTGATCAACTCGCCCGGCGGCAGCCCGGTGCAGGCCGGCATGATGAGCGACGAGATTGTCCGCCTCAAGGCCAAACACAAGAAGCCCGTATACGCCGTGGTCGAGGAAACCTGCGCTTCCGCTGCCTACTACGTGGCCGCCTCGGCCGACCGGATTTTTGTCGACAAGGCCAGCATCGTCGGCAGCATAGGCGTGCTGATGGACGGCTTTGGTTTCACCGGTCTGATGGACAAGGTCGGCGTGGAACGTCGCCTGCTGACAGCCGGCGAGAACAAGGGCTTCCTCGACCCCTTCAGCCCGCAGACCGACAAGCAGCGTGTTTATGCGCAGTCCATGCTGGACCAGATCCACCAGCAGTTCATCACCGTCGTCAAAGCCGGGCGCGGCAAGCGCCTGAAGGAAACGCCGGAGATGTTCAGCGGCCTGTTCTGGACTGGCCAGCAGGCGATCGAACTGGGCCTGGCCGACAACCTCGGTTCGCTCGAATACGTGGCGCGCGAGATCGTCAAGACCGAGGAAATCATCGACTACACGCGCCGGGAAAACGTCGCCGAGCGACTGGCCAAACGGTTTGGTGCGGCGATTGGCGACGGGGCGATCCGCAGTCTGAAGGCGATCCCCTCGATTCGGTGAGCCTTTAGAAACCCATGAAAAAAGCCCGCTTGATGCAGGCTTTTTTTGTGGCCGTCGTCCAGGCTTACCGCCCGATGCAGAACACCGTTGGCAAGGCCAGCGGCACCGCCGGTTTGTCGCGTTTCCAGGCGCTGGCGAGTGCGCTGTGCGACCAACCCGTTGGCAGGCTCAGGCCACAACTCAGGGCCAAGCGGGTATTGGCTTGCAGGGTCTGCAGCAGTGCCTGCAGCAGGGCGGTGTTGCGGTAAGGCGTCTCGATGAAGATCTGGGTCTGGCCGGTTTTCAGTGCCAGCGATTCGAGCTCCCGGATGCGCTGGCTGCGCTCGCCACCGTCCTGCGGCAGGTAACCGACAAACGCAAAGTTCTGGCCGTTGAGCCCGCTGGCCGCCAGCGCCAGCACCAGCGACATGGGTCCGCTCAGCGGCAGCACCTGGATGCCCAGTTCATGCGCTGCGCGGACCACCGACGAGCCCGGATCGGCGATGGCCGGCATGCCGGCTTCGCTGACCAGCCCGATGTCGCGGCCCTCCAGCGCGGCCTTGAGCAACGGTTTGGCATCGAAACCGCCGCCGTGATCACCTTTTTTATGCACCTCGCGCGGCAGTTCCGTGATCTGCAGGGCCTGCATCGGCTGCAACAACGGCTGAACCTCGCCCACACGTTTGAGGTAGGCGCGTGTGCTTTTGGCGTTTTCGCAAATCCAGCAGGGTAGGGTTGACGCGATCTGCAGCGTGCCCAGCGGCATCACGTCCAGCAGCGGCGCCTGCACATCGCAGCCGAAGTCCAGCGGCGCCGGCACCAGGTACAGCCGGCCTTTGGCCTGGCCCGTCATGGTGTTGCTCCTGGAAGGGAGAGCAGCGTGATGCCGGCGGCGCGGAGCATGCGGCAGGTGCGCATCAGCGGCAGGCCCACCAGGGCGGTGGGGTCGTCGTTGTTAATGGATTCCAGCAGGGCGATGCCCAGGCCCTCGCTTTTGGCGCTTCCGGCGCAGTCATAGGGTTGCTCAGCCCGCAGGTAATTCTCGATCTCGTCGTCGCCCAGTTTGCGAAACCGAACCTTGACCGCCGCCAGATCGACTTCCTCGAACCCGCTTTGCATACACACCACCGCCACGGCAGTCTGGAAGATCACGGTCTGGCCGCGCATCTGGCGCAACTGGACGACAGCGCGTTCGTGGTTGCCGGGCTTGCCCAGCGACAGGCCATTCAGGTCGGCGACCTGGTCGGAGCCGATCACCACCGCCTGCGGGAAGTTGGTGGCCACTGCGCGGGCTTTGGCCAGCGCCAGCCGCCGGGCCAGTTGCGCCGGCGCCTCGCCGATCCGCGGGGTTTCGTCCACCTCCGGGGAAACAACGTCGAAGGGAACCGCCAGGCGCGAAAGCAATTCACGGCGATAAGGGGAGGTCGAGCCCAGAATCAGCCGGCGTGCCGGTGTGCTGGGGCGGGCAGTGCGGGCATCGTTGCTGGGAGCAGGCGTCATACGTCGATTCTCTTACACTGCTGGCCATGTCGAACAATCTGAATGCTCGCCGGCTCAATATGTCGGCTTTTGCCCAGCAAGGCGTGCCGCTCGTCGAGCTCACCCCGCTACAAAATATGGAACGCCTGGCCCAGGAAATACATGGACCAGCGCCCGATCTGGTCATCAACTGGCGCGCCAGCGGGGAGTTGCGGGAACGTTCTGGCGTCGAGGACGATGTCTGGGTGCGACTGGAAGCCAAAACCAGCTTGCCGCTGACCTGCCAGCGCTGCATGGGCACCGTGGCTACCGCGCTTGAAGTCGACCAGTGGTACCGCTTTGTCGCCGACGAAGACATCGCCATGGCCGAGGATGACGCGTCCGAGGAGGACTTGCTGGTCATGACACCGCAGTTTGACCTGCTGGCCGTGGTCGAAGACGAGTTGCTGATGGCGTTGCCGCTGGTTCCCATGCACGAGACCTGTCCCGTCAGTCCGGTGTTCAGCGCGGGGGAGGCTGAGCTGGCACAGCCCGAAGAGGCCAAGCCGCACCCGTTTGCCGCGCTGGCCCAGCTCAAAAAGCCTAAATAAGTCGCTTCGGACGATATTTACGGACAGGGGGCAGGCCACCTTCAGGCCGGGCTCTGGAAAATCTGGCCGTATCGCGCTATAATCAAAGGCTTCGCGCCGGGACCCTCTCACGGTTTCAGAGCGCAATTTACCAACCCTATACCCCCTCAGGAGCGGATCATGGCCGTCCAGCAGAACAAAAAATCACCTTCCAAGCGCGGCATGCACCGTGCCCACAATGCCCTGACCGTTCCAGGTCTGGCCGTCGAGTCCACCACCGGTGAGACGCATCTGCGCCATCACATCAGCCCCACCGGTTTCTACCGTGGCCGCAAGGTGCTGAAAACCAAATCTGAAGCGTAACTTCACGCTTTAACGACTGGCCCGCACTCATCCTGCGGGCCTTTGTTTTGTTGACATCCCATTTCCTGACTGCATCGGTTCTGCCATGATCAGGATAGCTGTCGATGCCATGGGCGGGGATTTTGGCCCGTCGGTCACCGTCCCGGCCAGTCTGGCTTTTCTCGATGGCCACCCCGAGGCCGAAGTCGTGCTGGTCGGCCAGCCCGCTGTGCTGGCCGCGCACCCGCAGTTTCCCCGCATCCAGTCCCATCCGCGCTGCCAGGTCCTGGCTGCGACCGAGGTCGTCACCATGGACGACCCGATCGAAGTAGCCTTGCGTCGCAAAAAAGACTCATCGATGCGCGTCGCCATCACGCAGGTCAAGGACGGCGAGGCCCAGGCTGCTGTGTCTGCCGGCAACACCGGCGCCCTGATGGCGATTGCGCGTTATGTGCTTAAAACGCTGGACGGTATTGACCGGCCCGCCATTGCGACCCAGCTGCCCAATGCCGCTGGCGGCGCCACCACCGTGCTCGACCTGGGCGCCAACATCGATTGCACCGAAGACCACCTGTTTCAGTTCGCTGTCATGGGTTCGGCGCTGGTCTCTGCCATTGCCGACAAACCGAATCCCACGGTGGGACTGCTCAATATCGGTGAAGAAGCGATAAAAGGCAGCGAAGTTATCAAAAAAGCAGGTGACTTGCTTCGATCTGCCGCTAAAAGCGGCGATTTGAATTTCCATGGCAACGTGGAAGGCAACGACATCTTCAAGGGCGTGGTCGATATCGTTGTGTGCGACGGTTTCGTCGGCAATGTGGCGCTCAAAGCCAGTGAAGGCCTGGCCAGCATGATTGGTGGCTTCATCAGGGCTGAGTTTTCAAAGAACGTATTCACAAAAATCGCTGCTATCGTTGCTTATCCGGTGTTAACTGCGTTTAAAAATCGCGTAGATCATCGTCGATACAATGGCGCGGCCTTGTTGGGCCTGCGCGGGCTGGTATTCAAGAGCCATGGCTCGGCCGATGCATTTGCTTTTGAGCGTGCCTTGAATCGCGCTTATGATGCAGCTCGCAACAACTTGCTGGATCGGGTGCAGGAGCGAATTGCCCACGCCGCCCCACTGCTGGCCAAAGCGGCTCGGGGGCAGCCGGAGGCAACGCTCGCTGCTGTGGCTGTCGGGCAGGCCGACCCAGCGCCAGCGCATTAAACTTATTCATGAGCCCTTATTCACGAATCACTGGTACCGGCAGCTATCTGCCGCCGCGCCGATTGAGCAATGCCGACCTGGCGGCCGAGCTGGCTGCCAAAGGCATAGAAACTTCGGACGACTGGATTGTCGAGCGCACCGGCATCCGTGCCCGCCACTTCGCGGCGCCCGATGTCTGCAGCAGCGACCTGGGTGTGGAAGCCGCCAAAAACGCCTTGCAGGCCGCCGGCCTGCAAGCTGAAGACATCGACCTGATCATTGTGGCCACCTCAACGCCCGACATGATTTTTCCCTCTGCGGCCTGCATCCTGCAGAACAAGCTGGGCATCGCCGGTTGCCCTGCTTTTGACATGCAGGCGGTTTGCAGCGGCTTTGTGTATGCGCTGACCGTTGCTGACGCGATGATCAAGACAGGTTCTGCCACCAAGGCCCTGGTGATTGGCGCCGAGGTGTTTTCGCGCATTCTGGATTTTTCAGACCGCACTACCTGCGTACTGTTTGGTGACGGCGCCGGCGCCGTGGTGCTCGAAGCCTCGGACTCACCGGGCATCCTGGCGACGGACCTGCATGCAGACGGCAAACATGTCGGTATCCTGTGTGTGCCGGGCACGGTCGCGGGCGGCAAGGTGCTGGGCGACCCCTTGCTCAAGATGGATGGCCAGGCGGTGTTCAAGCTGGCCGTTGGTGTGCTGGAAGATGCGGCCCGCGCCACTCTGGCCAAGGCTGGCCTGCAGGACAGCGACATCGACTGGCTGATTCCGCATCAGGCCAACATCCGCATCATGAACAGCACGGCGAAAAAGCTGAAGCTGCCGCTGGACAAGCTGATCGTCACGGTGGACCAGCATGGCAACACGTCGGCGGCGTCCATTCCGCTGGCACTGGACGTTGCGGTGCGTAGCGGCAAGATCAAAAAAGGCGACACGCTGATGCTGGAAGGTGTGGGCGGTGGCTTCACCTGGGGTGCGGTGCTCCTTAATCTATAGCAGGTTATTCCCATCCCCTAAGGTCTGACGGCCATTTTGATTAGTTATTTCCATGAAACCTTTTGCATTTGTTTTTCCCGGTCAGGGTTCGCAGTCGGTGGGCATGCTGGACGCCTGGGGCGAACACCCGGCCGTGCGGGAAACCCTGCGGGAAGCCTCGGACGCCCTCGGTGAAGACCTCGGCAAGCTGATCAGGGAAGGTCCCAAGGAAGCTTTGGGCCTGACCACCAACACCCAGCCGGTGATGCTGGTGGCCGGTGTGGCCGCTTACCGCGCCTGGATGGCCGAGACCGGCGCGGCACCGGCTGTCGTCGCTGGCCACTCGCTGGGTGAGTACTCCGCGCTGGTAGCGTCCGGTGCGTTGACTTTGACGCAGGCCGCGCCGCTGGTGCGTTTTCGTGCGCAGGCCATGCAGGATGCGGTGCCGGTCGGTGTCGGCGCAATGGCTGCGATTTTGGGCATGCAAGCATCCAGCGTCATCGAGGGTTGTGCCGAAGCCGTTCGCACTTTTGGTCTGGGCACCGCCGAAGTGGTGGAAGCGGTCAATTTCAATGATCCGATGCAAACAGTCATTGCGGGCAGCAAGGCGGCCGTGGAAAAAGCCTGCGAGGTTTTGAAGGCCAAGGGCGCCAAGCGCACCCTGCCGCTGCCGGTGTCGGCGCCGTTTCACTCCAGCCTGATGAAGCCCGCCGCCGACAAGCTTCGCGAAAAACTTGCCGCGACCGCTTTTGCCGCGCCGCTGATTCCGGTGATCAACAACATCGAGGTTGCCGTCGAAACCGACCCTGACCGTATCCGTGCAGCCTTGTACGAACAGGCCTTTGGCCCGGTGCGTTGGGTCGAATGCGTCCAGGCGATCAAGGCACGCGGAATCACAAGCATTGTCGAATGCGGCCCCGGCAAGGTGCTGGCGGGCATGGTCAAACGTATTGATGTGGACATGACGGGTCTGGCGATGTTTGATCCGGAGAGTCTGGCTCAGGCGAAGGACGCACTGGCATGAACGCCGCCGGGCCGTCCCAAGGCGTGAACGCTCCCTTGAGGGCAGTGCAGCGGCGCAGCCGAAAATGTGGGGGAAGTGATGTCTGATATGAAGTTTGAAGGCCAGGTGGCATTGGTCACCGGCGCCTCGCGCGGCATTGGCGCAGCCATCGCGCTGGAGCTTGCGAACAGGGGCTTGAAGGTCATAGGCACGGCCACCACCGACGATGGTGCAGCCAAAATCAGCCAGGCATTGGCCGCCTTTCCCGGTTGTGCCGGCAAAAACCTCAACGTCAACGACGTTGCAGCGGCCGAAACCCTGATCGACAGCATCGTCAAGGCCCACGGCGGCCTGCAGGTGCTGGTCAACAACGCCGGCATCACACGCGACATGCTGGCCATGCGCCTGAAGGATGAGGACTGGGACGCGGTGCTGGATACCAACCTGAAGGCCGTGTTCCGCATGAGCCGCGCGGTGATGCGCACCATGATGAAGCAGCGTTACGGCCGCATCATCAGCATCACCTCGGTGGTGGGTGCGTCGGGCAACGCCGGACAGGCCAACTACGCCGCAGCCAAGGCCGGCGTGGCCGGCATGACGCGCGCGCTGGCCCGCGAGCTGGGTAGCCGCAACATCACGGTCAACTGCGTGGCACCGGGGTTTATCGAGACCGACATGACCGCCGGCCTGCCGGAAGAGCAGCAAAAAGCGCTGCTGGGACAGATTCCACTGGGCCATCTGGGAAAACCGCAGGACATCGCACACGCGGTGGCCTTTGTCGCCAGCCCACAGGCAGGCTACATCACCGGGCAGGAAATACACGTCAATGGCGGGATGTATATGTAAGACACATCCGGCAGTTGCCGGCCGGGCGTGCGTCACCAGGATCATGAATAATGGCGACGCGGGGGCCGCTGGCAAGTGCCGGGGTACAAGCCGGGTTTTATCCGTCCGGCTGGCGGATGGGGGAACCACCCCCAACAACGCTAAAATCACGGATTAATTCACAACCCTCAGAGGGACTTATGAGCGATATCGAAGCACGTGTTAAGAAAATCATTGCCGAGCAACTTGGCGTGGAAGAAGGCCAGGTCACCAACGAGAAAGCCTTTGTGGCCGATCTGGGTGCCGACTCCCTTGACACCGTAGAACTGGTGATGGCTCTGGAAGATGAATTCGGCATCGAAATTCCCGACGAAGACGCCGAGAAGATCACGACGGTTCAAAACGCGATTGACTACGCCAACACCCATCAAAAAGCCTGAAGGCCTGGCGCTTAACCTGGTCTTTTTTCATCCCGCCTGGAAGGCTTTTCGGCCTTTCGGGAATTTCTTCAGGATTTGCGCATGAGCCGTCGTCGCGTTGTTGTGACAGGTCTGGGGTGTGTCAGCCCGGTGGGGAACACCGTGGCCGATTCCTGGGCCAATCTGCTGGCCGGAAAACCCGGCATCGACCTGATCACGCAATTTGATGCCAGCAACCTGGCCTGCCGGTTTGCAGGCGAGGTCAAAGGGTTCAACATCACGGATTACATCCCTGAAAAAGAAGCCCGGCACATGGACCGCTTCATCCACCTCGGGCTGGCCGCCGCTTTTCAGGCGGTGGCCGACAGCGGTTTACCCACGGGTGATGCGCTGGGCGCCGAGCAGGCGACGCGTATCGGCTGCAACATCGGCTCGGGCATCGGCGGTTTGCCGATGATTGAGCTGACGCACGCCGAACTGACGAACCGCGGCCCGCGCCGCATCTCCCCGTTTTTTGTGCCCGCCTCGATCATCAACATGATCTCTGGCCACGTGTCGATCAAGTTCGGATTCAAAGGCCCCAACATCGCGGTCGTGACCGCCTGCACCACCGGCCTGCATGCCATCGGCCTGTCGGCACGCATGATCGAGTACGGTGACTGCGACGTGATGGTGGCTGGCGGGGCCGAGGCCACGGTGTCGCCGCTGGGCATTGGCGGCTTTGCGGCGGCGCGTGCCTTGTCCACCCGCAACGAAGATCCAAAAACAGCGTCTCGCCCGTGGGACAAGGACCGTGACGGTTTTGTGCTGGGCGAGGGCAGCGGCGTCATGGTGCTGGAAGAATACGAACATGCCAAAGCGCGCGGCGCAAAGATCTATGCCGAGGTCACCGGCTTCGGCATGAGTGCCGACGCTTATCACATGACGGCGCCGGATGTGGACGGCCCGCGCAGGTCCATGGTCATGGCCCTGAAAAATGCAGGCGTCAATGCGGATGCGGTGAACTACCTCAATGCGCACGGCACGTCCACCCCGCTGGGCGACCTCAATGAAACCAACGCCATCAAGGCCGCGTTTGGTGATCATTCGAAGAAGCTGGTGGTCAGCTCCACCAAGTCCATGACGGGCCATTTGCTCGGCGGCGCGGGCGGCATCGAGTCGGTGTTTACCGTACTGGCGCTGCACCACCAGAAAATTCCGCCGACCATCAACATCTTCAACCAGGACCCCGAGTGCGACCTGGATTACTGCGCCAATACCGCGCGTGACGCCCATATCGAGGTTGCAGTCAAAAACAATTTCGGTTTCGGCGGCACCAATGGCACCCTGGTGTTCAAGCGGGCCTGATGCCCTTTTTTCCCTCACCAGCATCCGGCCCCTGCCGCCAGAGCCAAGCAGATCCATCCCCCCATGCATAACGCCCCATCGGTGGCCTATCCGTTGGGGCGTTCGCGTTTTCAGGGTGCGCTGCTGCTGGGACTGTGGCTGGCAGGGGCGCTGGTGACGGCTCTGTGGTGGCTTGCCACTCCGGATGCAGCTTGGCGCTTCGGCCTGTCCGCGGCCACGCTGCTGGCCGCCGGCATGGCCGCCGGGCTCGGATGGAAAAATTCGCCCACCGGGCGGTTGCGCTGGGACGGGCAGGACTGGTGCTGGGAAAGCCGGGGTTACCCTTCTGGAACGCGGGTGCGTTCGCTGTCCGTTGCGCTTGATTTTCAGCGCATCCTGTTGATCAGGCTGGAGAACCACGACCACGCCACCCTGTGGCTGTGGGCCCAGCGTGCGGCCATGCCCGAGCGCTGGCTGGATCTGCGTCGTGCTGTATATTCTCGGCGCATGGCATTGCCTGCTGCCCTGCCACCTGATTCGCCAACCTCTGTGGCCACAGCGGATTTCCCAGCCCACGCCCATCCGCCACCTAACTGACCATGAGCGCCGATATTCCTTCTTCCAAACCTGCGAGTGCCGGCGACAGCGATGCCATGCTGGTCGAACGCACCGTGGCGGGTGATCAGAAGGCGTTTGAGTTGCTGGTCATCAAATACCAGCGCCGTATCCAGCGCCTGATCGGTCGCATGGTGCGGGATGTGGACCTGGTCGAAGACATTGCCCAGGAAACCTTTATCCGGGCCTACCGGGCCCTGGCCCAATTCCGCGGCGAGGCACAGTTCTACACCTGGCTGTACCGGATTGCCGTCAACACGGCCAAAAAGGCGCTGATGGACCTGAAGCGCAATCCGACAGTCTCGGAAAATTCCTTCAAATCCGGCGAAGACGATGAAACTTCCCCGCTGGAAAACGAACTAACCAGTTCAGAAACACCGGAAGCGGTGCTCGCCAGCAAGGAAATTGCCCAGATGGTGAACGCGGCCATGGATGCCTTGCCCGAGGAACTGCGTCAGGCCATCAGCCTGCGGGAAATTGAAGGGTTGAGCTACGAAGAGATCGCCGAGGCGATGAGTTGCCCGATTGGCACCGTGCGCTCCCGCATTTTCAGGGCCAGGGAAGCCATCTCCGCGAAAATCAAGCCCTTGCTGGAAAACCAGTCCGGCAAGCGCTGGTAAGCAGTGTCCAGGGCATGCAGATGGCCACTATGGCGACGAAGAAACGAGCAACGGGGAACGAGTGCAAACGACTGAACCAGCAGGCATAAGCTGCCCATGAACACCATGAAACCGACAACACAAAACCGTGAGTGGATTTCCGCCCTGGCTGACGGCCAGTTGGTTGGGGAGAACTTTGCCTCGGTGCTGGCAGCCTGTGAGACCGACGAAGACGCATTGGCCAGCTGGAGCATTTACCACCTGATTGGCGACGTGTTGCGTTCGCCGGGCCTGGCGCCGCAAACGCCAGACACTGCGTTTGCGATGCGTCTGCGCGCGCGTTTGGTGCAGGAGCCGGCCCTCGATGCGCGGGGTGTTGTGGTTGGCGTCCCTGCGGGCGCGCTCGCAGCGAGCCCGATGAGCGCGGGCGTCAGCCGCGAAGCCTCCAACGACAGCAATTTTCGCTGGAAGCTGGTGGCGGGCTTTGCTTCCATCGCCGCTGTGGTAGCCGTGGCCTGGAGTGCCGGCTCCGGTTTACTCTCGCCGCCCGCCGCGCCGCAACTGGCCCGATCAACCCCTTCCCAGCAGGTGCTGGTGATGTCAGAGCAGGGCCCCATGGTGCGGGACGCCAGGCTGCAGGAGCTGCTTGCAGAGCACAAACAGTTCGGCGCTGCTTCTGCGCTGCAGATGCCCTCGGGGTTTTTGCGAAATGCCACGTTTGGCCCCCCCCAAGGCGAGCGGCGGTAGGCGTTCAGTGCACACGACACAACCGGCATTGATCAGCTTTTAGCCATGAATCTCAAGAAATTTCGCCTCCTGGCCCTTATGGGTTGTGCGCTGTCAGCTTCTAATTACATAGCAGCTCAACCCCAGACACCGGCGCCGGCTGCGGCCGCGCCAGCCGCTGAGTCCAGGAACATCAGCGAGTGGTTGATGCGCATGCATGAAGCCTCACGAAACCGCTCCTCCTACATCGGTACCTTCGTGGTTTCCTCAGGCGGTGTCATGTCCAGCGCCAAGATCTGGCATGTGTGCGACGGAACCCAGCAGATGGAGCGGGTCGATACCCTGACGGGGCCGCCGCGATCGACCTTCCGCCACAACGACCAGGTCGTGACTTTCATGCCCGAGCACAAGCTGGTGCGTACGGAAAAACGTGAGTCGCTGGGCCTTTTTCCTGAATTGCTCAAGTCCACCAGCAGCCATATTGGCGACTTCTATGAGGCCCGGCAGGAAGGCCGTGAACGGGTCGCGGGCGTGGATACCGACGTGATTGCCCTCGTTCCCAAGGACGGCATGCGTTTTGGTTATCGCGTCTGGGCCGAACAAAAGAAGGGCCTGGTCGTCAAGTTGCAGACACTGGACGCGGACGGCAAGGTGCTGGAGCAGTCCGCCTTTTCAGAGCTGCAGTTTGATGCGCCCGTCAAAATCGAAAAGCTGACGCAAATGATGAACAAGGTTGAGGGCTACCGGGTCGAGAAATCCGGCCTGGTCAAGACCACCGCCAGCGCGGAAGGCTGGGCGCTGCAGAAGCCGGTTGCCGGCTTCCAGCCCATCAGCTGCCACAAGCGGCCGCGCGCGGCGCAGTCGGGCGATGCACCCATGCAGTGGGTTTTCTCGGACGGGTTGGCGTCGGTTTCGATTTTTGTGGAGCCCTTCGCCGCCCAGCGCCACCTCAAGGAGTCCCGGATGGCCATGGGCGCTACCCAGTCCCTGACCCGGCGCATGGATGCCTACTGGCTGACGGTGATGGGTGAGGTGCCCCCGGCCACGCTGAGCTTGTTTGCCGACGGACTTGAACGCAAGAAATAGCGCCCCCATGTCATATCTGCAGTGCGGTAGCTCCCCATCGTGGCTGCTGCGGCGGCTGGTGATCCTCTGAACCCCTGAACCCCTATTTGCTGCGCTGACAATTTCTCAAAGGCTGATGATGCAAACACTGAACTGGAAGCACTGCCGCTCCTACCTCGCCGCCGGCGCTTTGGCGCTGGGAAGCGCCTTGAGCCTGATGCCTGCCACTCCGGCGATGGCGCAGATTCGCAGTCTGCCGGACTTCACGGACCTGGTCGAGGCGGTTGGCCCCTCCGTCGTCAACATCCGCACGCTGGAAAAAGTCAAGGCCGGTGCCGCCAGCGGCGCCGACGAGCAGATGCTCGAATTCTTCAAGCGCTTCGGCATTCCGGTGCCCCCCAACATGCCGCGCGCCCCGCGCCCGGACCGGTCGCAACCCGACGAAGACCAGCCGCGCGGCGTGGGGTCGGGCTTCATTCTGACCTCCGACGGGCTGATCATGACCAACGCCCACGTTGTAGAAGGCGCCGATGAGGTGCTGGTAACCCTGACAGACAAACGCGAGTTCAAGGCCAGGATCATCGGCAGTGACAAACGCACCGATGTGGCGGTGGTCAAGATCGAGGCGACCGGTTTGCCGGCCGTGAAAATCGGTGACATCAGCCGTTTGAAAGTCGGTGAATGGGTGATGGCCATCGGATCGCCGTTCGGCCTGGACAACACCGTGACAGCCGGCATTGTCAGCGCCAAGCAGCGCGACACCGGCGACTACCTTCCCTTTATCCAGACCGACGTGGCGATCAATCCCGGCAACTCGGGTGGCCCGCTCCTGAACATGCGTGGCGAGGTGGTTGGCATCAACAGTCAGATTTATTCGCGTTCGGGCGGGTTCCAGGGCATTTCGTTTGCGATACCAATTGATGAGGCGACGCGTGTGGCCGACCAGTTACGCAGCACCGGCCGGGTCACGCGCGGGAAGATCGGCGTGCAGATCGACCAGGTCAGCAAGGACGTGGCCGAATCTATTGGCCTGGGCAAACCTCAGGGCGCCCTGGTGCGTGGGGTCGAGGCTGGATCACCCGCTGAAAAAGGCGGCGTGGAAGCAGGGGACATCATCACCAAGTTCGAAGGCAAGACCATTGACAAGGCGACCGACCTGCCGCGCCTGGTCGGCAATGTGAAGCCAGGCACCAAATCGACCGTGACGGTTTTCAGGCGTGGCGCGACCCGTGACCTGAGCGTGATCATCGGTGAGGTCGAGGCGGAAAAACCCGTGCGCAAGAGCCAGGCGCCCGAAGCCAAGCCGCCGGTGGCTGGTCCCGCGCAAGCCATGGGTTTGATGGTCAGCGAGTTGCCCGACGCGCTAAAGAAGGAACTCAAGCTCAAGGGCGGCGTCAAGGTCGATACCAGCGAGGGGGCCGCAGCCCGCGCCGGACTGCGCGAGGGAGACGTGATCCTTGCCATTGCCAACACGGAGATCAGCAACGTGAAGGACTTCGAAGCGGCGCTCGCCAAAATTGAAAAAGGCAAAGCCATCAACGTGCTGTTCAGGCGCAGCGAGTGGACGCAATATGCCCTGATTCGCCCCGCGCGCTGATTGCAAGGTCTGTTCCGTGGGGCGTCACCCACGCCCAGTAGCATGCCCCCATACCCTGCCTGGGTTGGGGGTTTTGTTTGAAATGACCACCTTCCTGGCCTGTAAAAAATATTTTTTCTGTCATGCAGCCTCAATAAATGTGTGTGATTACTAACATTGAAAGTAAACTTAAGGACCGCTTTTGATAGAATAGACATCAGGTTTGGATCTATTCCGATATATGGAAGCTCAAAAAAACCGTGTCCTGGCACGAATTCACTCCATGCACTGCTGATCCACAGATCACCCACAAGTTGTCCAGAGCTTTCTGGTTAAAATTGTTAACAAGTTGTGTATAAGTTTCATGTTGCTGCCCTGCAACGAGAAAAATTTGGCGATTTCGAGGCTATGCGTCGTCGGCTTTTTGCCTACAATGAAGTTTCCAGCTATCGCAGTTGCCATAGATTGTTGGTTCAGGGCGCGTCACAAGTGACGCGCCCTTTTTTATGTCTTTCGCGAATGCGCATCGCGCTCTTCGCAATATTTTCAAGCACTTAGGCGTTCCCTTTGATGAATCACATCAGAAACTTTTCGATCATTGCGCATATTGATCACGGCAAATCGACGCTCGCTGATCGCATCATCCAGCGTTGCGGCGGTTTGCAGGATCGCGAGATGAGCGCGCAGGTGCTCGACTCCATGGATCTGGAAAAAGAGCGCGGGATAACCATCAAGGCGCAGACCGCTGCGCTCAAATACAAGGCACTCGATGGCAAGGTGTACAACCTCAATTTGATCGACACGCCAGGCCATGTGGATTTCTCGTATGAAGTGAGCCGTTCGTTGTCCGCATGTGAAGGTGCGTTGCTGGTGGTGGATGCGAGCCAGGGCGTGGAAGCGCAGACGGTGGCCAACTGCTACACCGCGCTGGACCTCGGCGTGACGGTGGTGCCGGTGCTCAACAAGATGGATTTGCCGCAGGCCGACCCGGACAATGCAAAGCAGGAAATCGAGGACGTGATCGGCATTGACGCGACCGACGCGATTCCGTGCAGCGCCAAAACCGGTATGGGCATCGATGAGATTATCGAAGCCGTGATCGCACGCATGCCGCCGCCGCAGGGCAACCCGGATGGGCCGCTGCGCGCCATGATTGTCGACAGCTGGTACGACGCCTACGTGGGCGTGGTCATGCTGGTGCGCGTGGTCGACGGCCGGCTGGCCAAGGGCGAGCGCATCAAGCTGATGGCCAGCGAAGCCACCTACAACGCCGAACAGCTCGGCGTCTTCACGCCGCACACTGAACCGCGTCTCTCTCTGGAAGCTGGCGAGGTTGGCTTCATCATCGCCGGCATCAAGGAGCTGCAGGCAGCGCGGGTCGGCGACACCGTGACGCTGATCCGGTCTGGCACGGGCGGCGCGGCGGCCACGGCCACCGAAGCCTTGCCGGGCTTCAAGGAAATCCAGCCGCAGGTGTTTGCTGGCCTGTACCCGACGGAAGCCAGCGAGTACGACTCGCTGCGCGATGCACTGGAAAAACTCAAGCTCAACGATGCGTCGCTGCACTATGAGCCTGAGGTCAGCCAGGCGCTGGGTTTCGGCTTTCGCTGCGGCTTCCTCGGTTTGTTGCATATGGAAATCGTGCAGCAGCGGCTGGAGCGCGAGTTTGACCAGGACCTGATCACCACCGCGCCCAGCGTGGTGTACGAGGTATTGCAGTCCGACGGCACGCTCATCAAGGTCGAAAACCCGTCGAAGATCCCCGACGCCGGCAAGGTCAACGAAATCCGCGAGCCCATCGTCACCGTGCACCTGTACATGCCGCAGGACTACGTCGGCGCCGTCATGACCCTGGCCAATCTCAAGCGCGGGGTGCAGCTCAACATGGCCTACCACGGCAAGCAGGTCATGCTGACCTACGAAATGCCGCTGGGAGAGATCGTGCTGGACTTCTTCGACAAGCTCAAGTCGGTCTCGCGCGGCTACGCGTCCATGGACTACGAGTTCAAGGAGTTCAGGGTGTCGGACGTGGTCAAGGTGGACATCCTGCTCAACGGCGAAAAAGTCGATGCGCTGTCCATCATCGTTCACCGCAGCCAGTCGGCCTATCGGGGCCGGGCCGTGGTGGGCAAGATGCGCGAGATCATCTCGCGCCAGCAGTTTGACGTCGCGATCCAGGCCGCCATCGGGGCCAACATCATTGCGCGTGAGACAATCAAGGCCCTTCGCAAAAACGTGATTGCCAAGTGTTATGGCGGCGACATTTCGCGCAAGAAGAAGCTTCTTGAAAAACAAAAAGCGGGTAAAAAACGCATGAAACAAATCGGCTCGGTCGAAGTGCCCCAGGAAGCTTTCCTGGCCATCTTGCAGGTAGAAGAATAATGCTGGGTTTCATGAGCACACTCACCGCACTGGTGCTGGCCGTCTTTGTCGGCTACGGTGGTGCCTGGTATTTCGGCATGGTGGAGGGCAATTTTTCCCTGCTGCTGTTCCTGGCCACGGTAGTCACCGGCTTGTACTGGCTGGCCGAGAAGTTTTACTTTTGGCCCAAGCGCCGCCGGGCGGCGGCCCGCCTGGAGGCGCAAGCCACTCAGCGTCGGGCAGACCTTGTCGCCCAGGGCATTAACCAGACAGACAACAACACGGCAGACGCCCACGCACGACTGCTCACGCAGCCCTGGTGGCTGGACTGGACCGCTGGGCTTTTTCCGGTGATTGTGGTGGTGTTCCTGTTGCGCTCCTTTCTTTTCGAGCCCTTCAAGATCCCTTCCGGCTCCATGATTCCCACCCTGTTGGTTGGCGATCTGATCCTGGTCAACAAATTCCATTACGGCGTGCGCCTGCCCGTCATCAATACCAAGGTACTGGACAACAACAGCCCCCAGCGCGGCGATGTGATGGTGTTTCGCTATCCGCCCAAGCCCAGCCTGGACTACATCAAGCGCGTGGTCGGCGTGCCGGGCGACGAGGTGGCCTACCTGAACAAGAAGCTCACGGTCAATGGCAAGGCCTTGCCCAAGGTGGCGCTGGCCGACTTTTTTGATGAAGACGCCCTGCGTTATGCCAAGCAGTTTCAGGAAACCAATGGCAACAAGACCTACCGCCTGCTCAATGACGCAGACCGCCCGGCCTTTATCGCCGGGGCAGATGACTTCCCTTATCGGCAAAATTGCCGTTACAGTAGTGAGGGTGTGGTCTGCAAGGTGCCTGAGGGGCAGTACTTCATGATGGGCGACAACCGAGACAACTCGCTCGATTCGCGTTATTGGGGTTTTGTCCCGGAGAAGAACATCGTGGGCAAAGCCTTTTTTGTCTGGATGAATTTTGGTAGTCTCAAGCGGATTGGCAAGATTGACTGAGGGCGCGCAGGCTGCTCTGCTGCAAGCTGCTGCGCAGGCTTGCCACCGCATGAAAACTGGCAACACTGGAGTGAAGAAACACATGAACAATCGGCAAAGTGGTATCTCCTTCATAGGCGTCCTGTTTGTGGTCGGCGTGCTGGCTTTCGCCGGCTTGATCGCGGCCCAGGCTTTTCCCACTGTGGTTGAGTTCCAGGCCATCACCAAGGCCGCGACCAAGGCCAAAGAAGGCGCTTCTGTCGCGGAAGTCAGGACCATTTTCGACAAGGCTGGCCAGATCGATGACATCAAGTCCATCGCTGGCAAAGACCTGACCATCACCAAAGAGGGCGATAAAACCGTTGTGAGCTTTGCCTACGACAAGGAAATCCATATCGCGGGCCCTGCTTTCCTGCTGATCAAGTACGCAGGCCGATCCAAGTAAGTGCGTGCCCATGCCTTGTTGAGTCCCAGTCTCCAGTCCTTGCAAAAGCGGCTGGAGCATGAGTTTTCCGATCCCCGTCTGCTGCAGCAGGCGCTGACGCACCGCAGCTTTTCCGCGGACCACAACGAACGCATCGAATTCCTGGGCGACTCCGTGCTCAATCTCGCGGTCGCGGGCCTGCTGTATGAGCGGCTCAGCGAACTGCCCGAAGGCGGTCTGTCGCGGGTGCGCGCCAACCTGGTCAAGCAGGAGACCCTGCATCAGCTGGCTGTCCAGCTGGGCCTGCCTTCCCTGATCCGGCTGGGTGAAGGCGAGGCTAAATCAGGCGGGCAGAAGCGGCCCTCCATCCTGGCCGACGCGCTGGAGGCGCTCATTGGGGCGGTCTATCTTGACGCCGGTTTTGACAAGGCGGCCCAGCTGGTGCGCAGCCTGTTCAAGGACGTGGAGATCAACCCCCACATGCAGGCCATCGGCAAGGACCCGAAAACCGAGTTGCAGGAATGGCTGCAGGGTCGCAAAATGAATTTGCCGATTTACCGCGTTGTCGGCACCTTGGGCGCAGCCCACAAGCAGACCTTTGACGTGGAATGTGAAATCAGCGAACACGGCCGTGCCGAACGCGGCATTGGCGGCTCACGGCGTGCCGGTGAGCAGGCGGCTGCCGCCGCAATGCTGGCTTATGTGAAAACGCTTAACTGACCTGAAACCGGCGCTGCTAACGCAGCCGCCAACTGGCGACCCTCATGACTCCCGCAAAAAAGACCTCTCAAAAGCCCGTACGCAAGGCACTGCCCGCAGGCACGGCCAAGGCCGCACCCGTTGCTGCGCCTGTTGAGTCAAACCTGCCCGCACATGATGCCGCGCTGGAGGCCATGCTGTCCAAGGCCATGACATCGCAGGCCAACAATGCGCCGCCGGTCGAAGGCCAGCGTTGCGGCTTGATCGCCATTGTTGGCAAGCCCAATGTGGGCAAATCGACGCTGCTCAATGCGCTGGTCGGGCAAAAAATCAGCATCACCTCGCGCAAAGCCCAGACCACGCGGCATCGCATCACCGGCATGCGCACGATAGGCCCGACCCAGTTTGTATTTGTCGATACGCCTGGTTTCCAGACGCGGCACGGCAACGCCCTGAACCGTTCGCTGAACAAGACCGTGGTGGGCGCCGTCAATGACGTGGATCTGATTGTGTTTGTGGTCGAGGCAGGGCAGTTCAACCAGGCCGACGCCAAGGTGTTGTCGCTGCTGCCAGCCGGCACCCCAGCGATTTTGCTGGCCAACAAGTTTGACCTGATTCACCGGCGCGCCGAGATCGCGCCCTGGCTCAAGGAAATGCAGGAGCGTCACAACTTCGCCGAATTTGTGCCCATGTCGGCCAACAATACACGGGATGTCGAGCGTCTGTTCGGTATCTGCGAAAAATACCTGCCGCCCCAGCCCTGGATGTATGGCGCCGAGGAGTTGACCGACCGCAGCGAACGTTTCATGGCGGCCGAAATCATCCGCGAAAAGCTGTTTCGCCTGACCGGCGACGAGCTGCCCTACACCTCGACCGTGATCATTGACCAGTTCGAGCAGGAGGGTGAGCTGCGCCGCATCGCCGCCACTATCGTGGTGGAGCGCGATGGCCACAAGGGCATGATCATTGGCGAAAAGGGCGAAAAGCTCAAACGCATAGGCACCGAGGCACGCCACGAAATGGAAGCGCTGACCGGCGGCAAGGTGTTTCTGGAGATATGGGTCAAGGTGCGCTCTGGTTGGGCTGACGACGAAGCACGGGTAAAAACCTTTGGATATGAGTAGCCCCCACGGTCGCTCATTGCGTGTAGCTCCCTGCCCCCCGAGGGGGCCGCTGCGCCTGCGGCCCGGCGAAGCCGGTTCCGCAGCCCCGGCTTGCTTAGTCGCACGTCTGCGTCGCTGACCGACTGCTTGTGGTCACCAAACGCATCAGTGACGAGCCGGCGTATGTGCTGCACCGTTACGACTGGAGCGAGTCCAGCCTGATCCTGGAGGTTTTCACCCGCACGTACGGGCGCATCGCGCTGGTGGCGCGTGGGGCCAAGAAACCAAGCTCCAACTTTCGGCCCATTTTGCTGCCGCTGCAGCTGCTGCACCTGGCTTTTGGCGGTGACGCGGAGATCCGCATGCTGCGCAGCGCCGAGTGGCAGGGCGGGCACGTCATGCCGACGGGTGATGCCTTGTTGTCGGGTTATTACCTCAACGAGCTTCTGATGCGCCTGTTGGCCCGCGACGATCCGCACCCTGTGCTGTTCGACGCCTATGCCACCACCGTGCAACTGCTGGCCAGCCAGAGCGCCGACACCCTGCAAGTAGCCTTGCGCGCCTTTGAATTGCGCCTGCTGCGCGATATCGGCCTGTTGCCGACGCTCGACGCGCAGACCGCCACCCTGGTGCCCCTGCAAGCGCAGACCCGCTACGTGCTGGTGGCCGAGTCTGGCCTGCGCGAGGCGCATGCCGACGACCGTGCCAGCCTGCAAGGCCAGGAATGGCTGGCGCTGCAGCACACGTTGGCCGAAGACGCACCGTTTACCGACACGGTGCAGGCCTGTGTCAACCATTTGCCCGCGCTGAAAACCCAGCTGCGCACGCTGCTGCACTACCATTGCGATGTGAAGGTTCTCAAAACCCGGCAGATGATGATCGATCTGCAGGCTTTCTAGGTCTGCGTTATCAAGGCAAGCTTTATGACTCCTGTACATGCCCCGGCTCCGCGCCACCGCACGGCGCTTTCAGTCAATATCAACAAGGTGGCCCTGTTGCGCAACACGCGCCACCTCGGCATTCCCGATGTGTTGCGCGCGGCCCAGCTGTGCCTGGAGGCGGGCGCCCAGGGTATCACCGTGCACCCCCGGCCTGACGAGCGGCATATCCGCAGCGATGACGTTTACGAGCTGGCTGCCTTGATGAAAGACTGGCCGGACCGCGAGTTCAATGTCGAGGGCAACCCGCTGCAGAACCTCATGGGTTTTGTGCGGAGCCTGGCTGCGCGCGGCCTGCCACTGCACCAGTGCACCTTTGTGCCCGACGGCGAAAGCCAGTTCACCAGCGACCGCGGCTGGAGCTTTCCGGACGACGCTGCACGCCTGAAACCGCTGATTGAAGAAGTGCACAGCCGCGGCGTGCGGGTCAGCCTGTTCATGGACCCGCTGCCCGAAGCGATGGCGGCTGCCAGAGAGGTTGGCGCGGACCGGGTGGAGTTTTATACCGAGACCTATGCACGGGCCTGGGGCACGCCCGACAAAGACAAGGTCCTTGAGCAGTTTTCCCAGGCTGGGCGGGCTGCAGCGGCTAGCCATTTAGGAGTGAACGCCGGCCACGACCTGAACCGCGACAACCTTGCCGAGTTTTTGCATGCCGTGCCCGGCGTGCTCGAAGTGTCCATCGGCCACGCCCTGATCGCCGACGCGCTGGAGCTCGGCTACAGCGCCACCGTCGCCGCTTATCTGCGTTGCATCGACGAAGCGTTACCCGCCGCATGATGAAAATGTCTACGTGTCTTCTCTTTACAAGCAGGGGCCGCGGGTCCGGCTCTGCCGGCCCGCAGGCGCAGCGGCCCCCACGGGGGGCAGGGAGCGACACGCAGTGCGCGACCGTGGGGGCTACCTCCACATGATTTACGGCATTGGCACCGATATCTGCGACGTGCGCCGCGTGCGGGCCAGCTTCGAGCGACATGGCGAGCGATTCGCCCAAAAAATACTCAGTGACGCCGAACTCGCCTCCTGGAAAGCCCGCAGCGCGCGCTGGCCCGAGCGCGGGCTGCGTTACCTGGCCACGCGGTTTTCTGCCAAGGAAGCTTTCAGCAAGGCCATTGGCCTGGGCATGCGTATGCCCATGACCTGGCGCAGCTGCGAAATCGCCAAGGCCACCAGCGGCAAGCCCGAGATCGTGCTGCACGGTGCGCTCAAGGAATGGTTCGAGGTCAAAGGCCTGAGCGCCCACGTCACCGTGACTGACGAAACTGATTACGCTGCGAGTTTTGTCGTGGTTGAGCAAACAACGCCTCCCTGAAACCCCTTTTTTTCAAGACTGACCCATGAGCCAACACGCCCCCCTGATCATCGACATCGCCGGCTTGAGCCTGACCAAGACCGACAAACAACGCCTCAAGCATCCGCTGACCGGCGGACTCATCCTGTTTGCGCGCAACTGGGAGAACCGCGCGCAGCTCACCGCCTTGTGTAGCGAGATCAGGAAGCTGCGCAAAGACCTGCTGATCTGCGTCGACCACGAAGGCGGCCGGGTGCAGCGCTTCACAACCGACGGCTTCACCCACCTGCCGCCCATGCGCGCGCTCGGCGAGCTGTGGCTGAAGGACGCCATGGCCGCCACCAACGCCGCCACCGCCTGCGGGTATGTGCTGGGCGCCGAGCTGCGGTCCTGCGGCGTTGATTTCAGCTTCACCCCGGTCCTGGACCTCGACCATGGAGGCAGCGGTGTTATCGGCGACCGCGCTTTTGCGCGCGACCCACGCGTGGTCGGGTTGCTTGCCAAGAGCCTGATGCACGGCCTGCTGCAAAGCGGCATGGCCAACTGCGGCAAACATTTCCCTGGCCACGGTTTTGTGAAGGCCGACTCGCACACCGACATCCCCGTGGACAAACGCAGCCTGAAAGCCATTCTGGCGGACGACGCCGCGCCTTATGACTGGCTCAACACCACGCTGACCAGCGTGATGCCGGCGCATGTGATTTACCCCAAGGTGGATGCGCGCCCGGCCGGCTTCTCCGAGAAGTGGCTCACCTACATCCTGCGTGGGCAGCTCGGCTTTGGCGGCGCGATTTTCAGCGACGACCTCAGCATGGCCGGCGCCCGCCTCATCGACGGCAAGCAGGTCAGCTACACCGAGGCGGCCATCACCGCGCTGACGGCCGGCTGCGACATGGTGCTGCTGTGCAACCAGTCGGTGGGCAAGGGCGAGGAGGTGGACGAGCTGCTTGATGGCATGGCAGAGGCCCAGCTCAAAGGCCGTTGGGAGCCGCTGGAGTCCAGTGAGCTGCGGCGGCTGGACTTGCTGCCCATAACACCGGCTCACACCTGGGACGACCTGATGGTGCACCCGGCCTACATGCATGCGATGGGGTTGCTTCCCTGAACAGCCTTCTGATGGCCATCCTTCAGCTAAACGGCGTATATGATGATAATATACAAAAATGATTGACTTGGCCAGGATTGCCGGCTTCGACTGGGACGATGGCAATGCCCGAAAAAATGAAAAGCACGGTGTGTCTACTGCAGAAGCAGAGCAGGTTTTTTTCAACACACCGTTGCTGTTTTTGGAGGATGTTTTCCACAGTCAACGGGAACCCCGACTTCATGCTTTGGGCAAAACCGATGAGGGCCGGACACTGCACATCACGTTTACCTTGCGTCAGCCTGAAGTATTGATCCGGGTTATTTCAGCCAGGGACATGCACCGAAAGGAGCGAGCCATATATGAACAAGCCTACGAATAAAAGCATTCCGAAGTTTGCCAACGAAGTGCAAGAGCGTGCATTCTGGGAATCGCGCGATCCCAAGCACGACTCGACCGAACATCTTGATTGGTCAAAGGCCCGCAAGGTCACCTTGCCAAACTTGAAACCCACAACGAAGACGATTTCACTGCGCTTGCCGCAGCATCTGCTGGACGCCATCAAAACCGCAGCAAACGCACGTGATGTGCCTTACCAGTCGTTGATCAAGGTCTGGTTGCAGGAAAAGTTACACAGCCACTGAGAGTCCCTGGCTCTGGACCGACCACGGCGATGCACCACCGGCATCCACATGCGTCAGATACAGCCGCAAATCCAGCTCAAATTGGTGGTACTGCGGCTCCATGTAAGTGCAGAGCTGGTAGAAGGGCTTGTCGTGCGCCTTCTCTTTCAAGTGCGCCAGCTCGTGCACCGTGATCATGCGCAAAAACTCGATCGGCACTTCCTTGAACAGGCTGGCCACGCGGATCTCACGCTTGGACTTGAGCTTGCTGCCCTGTACGCGTGAGATGGTGGTGTGGGTACCCAGCGCATGGGCGATGACATGCAGCTTGCTGTCGAAGGCGACCTTGCTCAGCGGCTCGGCGTTGCGCAGAAAGCTGTTTTTGAGGTCCATCACATAGTCGTACAGCGCCCGGTCGGTGCGTATGCCGTGCGTCTCGGGGTACTTTTTCCGCAGCAGCGCACCAAGGCGATCTTGCGCGGCCAGCTCCCGCACCTGGCTCTGGAGGGTTTCGGGGTAACCCGTCAGGTAGTTCATGGTGGTGGGGGTGCTTGGGCAAATGGGTCGGGGGGCGGGACCAGATTTTAGTCCCGCGCCTGTTTCTTGCTAAGCTCCCTGCATGAACACAGCAGCTGTTGCAGACCCCTTGCCCGCTCCTGACGGCCCCGCAGGCCCCGCGCCGCGCATCAACCTGGCGCTGCAGGGCGGCGGCTCGCACGGCGCCTTCACCTGGGGCGTGCTCGACGCGCTGCTCGAAGACGGGCGGCTGGACCTGGAAGGCATCAGCGGCACCAGTGCCGGCGCCATGAACGCGGTGGCGCTGGCGCACGGTTATGCCACTGCCCAAGGCCAGCCGCGTACCGCGCGGCTGGACGCCGCGCGCCAGGCGCTCGACAGTTTCTGGAACGGCGTTGTCGAGATGGGCGCGCTGTCATCGTCGCTGTCGCAACTGCAGCGTGCGCCCTTCGGTATTTTGTTCGGTCAGATGGGCGGCGGCAACTGGGCCACCAAGCTGTGGACTGACGCGATGACGCAGTACTGGTCCAACGCGCTGTCGCCTTACCAGAGCAACCCCTTTGACATCAACCCACTCAAGGACTTTCTGGAAAAGCAGGTTGATTTTGAACGACTGGCCGCAGCGGCCGGCCCCGAAGCACCCAAGGTGTTTGTGGTCGCCACGCGGGTGGCCAGCGGCAAGGCCGAGGTGTTTTCAGGCAAGCGGCTCACGGCCAGCGCCGTCATGGCCTCGGCCTGCTTGCCCATGGTCTTCAAGGCCGTGGAGATTGACGGTGACCACTACTGGGACGGCGGCTATTCCGGCAACCCAGCCATCCACCCGCTGATCTACCACTGCGACAGCCGCGACATCGTGCTGGTGCAAATCAACCCGATCCAGCGCAGCGAGCTGCCCACCAAACCCGGCGAGATCATGGACCGCATGACCGAGGTTACCTTCAATGCCGCGCTGATCGCCGAGATGCGCGCCATCGACTTCGTCAAACGCCTGCTGGCCGAAGGCAAGCTCGACCCCGCGCATTACAAAGACGTGCTGATGCACCGCGTCGATGGCGGCGAGGCGCTGGAAAAGTTCACCGCCCAAACCAAGTCGTCCACCGACAAAAACCTGATCCATTCGCTGCGCGACCTGGGCGTGGTGTGCGGCAAGGAGTGGCTGGCCAAACGCTTCGAGTCATTGGGCGTCAAAAGCACCGTCAACATTGCACGCGACTACCTGGACGACTTGCGCATGCCGGTAGAGAAGGCGGAGCCCGCGCCGCCAGTGGTGGCCGGGCCTGCTGCGCCTGATACGCCCGAGCAGCCACCGACGTATTTGCCAGGGGCTGGGCTGCTGTAGCGCATCGTTGCCTGCTACGTAGTTGATAGCTACTGCCCCACAGGGGACAAGGGCCAGAGGCCAATTCGATGCATGGTCCAGCGCCTTTTTACCTGCTGCGGGACTGCGGCCGTGCAGTTTGTGCATAAAAACACGCGCTAGCCCTTTAACCACGGGGTTCAGAAGCTATTGAATCAATAGCGCATCAGGCACCAGCGCATCCAGCGGGCTTGCGGTGCCGCCCGCCGCTACCTTCAGCACGTGGGTGTAAATCATGGGGGTGCTCACGTCAGAGTGGCCCAGCACCTCCCGGTATAAAAACAGCAGGGAGCTGAGCGCTTGATTGTGGGTAGAGGCCGACGCATGCCGCTCATTGGCGAGCATCGTCAGGAACTGCGTGACCTCCAAAGCGCCCATGTCGCGCGGATGCCGCATCTGCCCGCCCCGGCCACACCAGCGAACAAAAAAACGAACCCAGTACACATAAGCCTGCTCGGTCGGCGGGCAAGACCTTTGGCGTGGTGAACACCTCAAAACGCATCATTTTGCTGATCGACGAAGCGCACCGTACCCAAAGCTCGGACCTGGGCGACAACCTGTTTGAGGCTTTTCCCAATGCCACACGTATCGCCTTCACTGGCACGCCACTGCTGACAGAACGCCACGGCGAGAAAAAGACGCACAAGCGTTTTGGTGAGTACATCGACACCTACCGGTTGATGGATTCGGTGAACGACGGCGCGACGCTGCAGATTCTTTACGAGGGCAAAACGGCAGACAGCGCGCTGAACGAAAAGGCTGCATTTGACGACAAGTTCGAAGACCTGTTCAAGGACCGCAGCCCGGAGGAGTTGCTGGCCATCAAGAAGAAATACGGTGCCACGGGCGACATCCTGGAGGCGGAAAACCGCATCAACGCCATCGCCCGCGACCTGGTGAAGCACTATGTGGACAACATTCTGCCCAACGGCTTCAAGGCTCAGGTGGTGTGCCACTCCAAGCTGGCCTGCGTGCGTTACCAGAATGGCATCAAGAATGCCCTGGCAGAACGCATAGCGATGGAGCAAGGTCAAGCGACGCCGGATGCCGAACTGATCAAACGCCTTCAGTTTCTGAAAACGGCGGTGGTGATTTCATCCGACGGAACCAACGAGGCCGCCTTCATCACGCACGCCCGAAAAGAGGCCATGCGCCTGAAGGCTGTGGACAATTTCTGCAAAAGCTTCGATCTGGAAGATCCGGACAAGACGAACACCGGAATAGCCTTCCTGATCGTGTGCGACATGCTGCTGACGGGCTTTGATGCGCCCGTGGAGCAGGTGATGTACATCGACAAGCGGCTGCGCGAGCACACTTTGCTGCAGGCGATCGCCCGCACCAACCGGGTCAGGCAGGGCAAGAAGCGTGGCTACATCGTGGACTACATCGGTCTGGCCAACCACCTCACCGACGCACTCACCCTGTACGCCGCCAGCGATGAAATGCAGGAGCTGCATGACGGCTTGCAAAACATCACGTCGGAGCTGCAATCCGAATCGTCACTTACGACATGGACAACAAATCGACCCCTATTGCGTCAGAACCCGTTTTGGTTCACTCTCCGTTTCACGGGCACACCTGCCACATCGCCCACCTTCACCCCTGCCACGCTGCTGGCGCCCACCGGGCGTGACACAAAGCCCAGGCCGCCCACCACACCCATAGTGCCGCGGCCATCGCATTTAATCAGTCCGGCAAGTCCTGGGCCGCCGAACTGGGCATTAGCCACGAAGCCCTTTACCGGACTTTGCGGCGCATGCAAGATGAAGGCGTTCTTGAGGTAGCAGGCAATCGTCTGGCTATAAAGGTTTGACTGCCCGCTTTGCGGACAAGCATTCCTTTGCCAAACTCCACCGGGTTGAACTCACCCCTTCGCCGCGCTGATGCCAGTCGCCAGCAGCGGCTTGGGCGGGTGTCCGGGAATCGGGGCAAACCATCGCCGCATTGTTGCGTCTGCTCAGGGGCAGCGGGCGCGTGCCGGCAGCCGCAGCAGCAATGCCGGTGCCGTGGCCGACCACAAAAGGTCGTCAAAGCCGGTGGTCCCGGGCAGCCGCGTGACGGTGGCCGCTGCCAGGCGCCGCGCCTGCTCGTCGCCCTGCGCATCGTCGTAGTTGCGGCTCTCAACCGCAAGATATTCATCTGACCCGGCGGGCAGCGACCTCCGGGAACGGTTGGCGCCATACGCGCCTTGGCCGTTAGCGCCGTGGCTGACCAGGGCGACTGCAACGACCTCGCTTGCGGTCGTCGCGCCATCGCTGTCCCCGGCCGCACTCAGGCCAAGGCGCTGCGTATCGGCGCCGGCATCGAGCAAGGCGCTAGCCTGACCGCAAAACGCACTGCGACGCGCGCCGGATGTTTCTGCCAACAGGGGCGTGACAGCGTAAGTCCACGGCCGGCCGTAGGCGTCGAAGGCATCGCGGCGCTGCAGGCCGAGCGTCTGCCAAGGAAGCAGTCCCACCTGTGTAGAACATTTGCCGGTGGTGGCGTCGCGCGTCTCCAGCCCGGCGTCGTCATAGGCGGTGTAGCTTCCCGCCGCGGTTCCGGCAGGGTTAGCCGGGCACGGCAGCGGATGCGGCGCCTGAAACCGGTGCGGCGCCTGCAGGCTCCCCTGCAGCGTCCACTTGTAGGCCAGATAGCCTTCGACGCGCTCGCGCTCCCCGTCCGCCAGCGGGCGAGAAAAGTGCAGGACCTCGGCAATACGCAGGTAATTTTCAGCGCTAGCTGTATCTGTGCCGATCTCGAAGGCGCCTGCCAGCGTTTGCGTGCCCAGCACGTTGGTGCTGGCCTGCGGGTTTGCGCCCGCCAGCCATTGCCGCCCGCCTGCCGCATCGTTGATACCGGTGCTCAGTTGCCAGGCCGGTGACTCGGCGGTCTTGGAGGCGGAACCTGAGCCTGAACGCCAGAGCAGCGCCCCACTATCGAGCTGCCAGGCCAGCAGGGAAACCGAACTGGTCAGCGTCTCCTTGTGCGAGAGCAGGCGACGGCTATCCGTCACCGATACCGCCTGCCAGACGATGAAGCTGGTCGCACCGGCGTAATCGACGGACGCGGCGGCGCTGGCAAGGCCCTCGCTGGGAAGCAGTTGGACATGGCGCCGGCCGGCCCCCCCGACATAGACCGTGGGCCGCAGGGATGGTTGTGGCTGCAGCAGGTGGTGGGCGCGCCCGCTCTTGTCGCGCCACAGTGCCAGCCTGGCGCGGTCGGTCGCCGCGACCAGCCCGTCCACGTCGCTGAACTGCGTCGAAGCGTCCGCGCCATCGAGCCACAGCACCAGCCCGTCCATCGCAAGGATGTCGCGCTCCTCGTCGACCACGTAGCGGCCAGCGTGGGCGGCGAGCGCGTTGGCCAGCCGCGCCTGGCGGGCGATGGTCTGCGTTGCCACGGCGTCCAGCGCCCCTGCGGAGCCCGATTGCCGGTGCAGCAACGCCGCGCCTATCAGCAGCGTCGCCGACAGGCTGATCGACACGCCAAGCAGCAGCCAGCCCCGCTGGCGGCGCGCGGCGCCACGGGCCTGGCCTTTCATCGGTACAGCATTTCCAATGACAGTGTCGAGTAGATCGGCAGGTACAGCGCGGCCACCACCCAGGCGAGCAGCACGCCGACGATCAATGTCAGGGCCGTCGGCACCACACCGACGACGGCTGCCGCAAGGGCGTCCAGATCTTCACCAGCCGCACGTGCGACTCGCTCGAAAGCGGGGCCGAGGTCGTCGGTGAGTTGGCTGCTGCTCATGGTTTCGAGCATCAAGGGGGTGAACAATTGGGTGCCAGCCAGCGCCGTGGACAAGGGCCAGCCCTCGCCCAGGCGTGCCAAGGCCAGCTCGAGCTGCTCGCGCAACACCGCGTTGCGCACCACCAGCAGCCCCACCTCGAGCGCACGCTGGGTTGACAGCCCGCTGGTGACGCCGACCGCCACGAACTGCGCAAAACGCTGGACATCGACGCGGCGCGCCAGCCCACCGGCGACTGGGATCTTCAGCACGAACACGTGCAACTGCCGCCGTACCGTGGCGGAGGTCAGTGCAGCAGCCACGAGTGCGGCGCCGACCGCGCCCAGGGCTGTGACCGCGAGCCCGCCATGGCGCTCGAGGAACTGCGCCAGCCCGAGCAAGGTGCGGGTGGCCGGGCCCGGCGCCTGCCCGAGCACCGTGAGAAAGGCCAACAGCTTGGGAGCCAGCCAACTGAGCAGGAACACCACCATCGCCAGCGTCAGTCCCAGCAGCAGTATCGGGTAGGCCAGTGCCTGGGACAACCGGCGCGAGGTGCGGTCCTGCCAGTCGCAGTGCAATTGGCATTGGCGCAGCGCCAGGTCGAGCCGGCCGGTGCGTTCGCCGGCAGCGGTCAAGGCCACCACCACGGGCCCGAACACGGCCGGAAATGTGCCCAGCGCCAGGGCCAGTGGCCGACCGCGCGAGACCTGATTGACCAGGTCGTCGATCACCTCGCGCAGTGTCCGGTTGGGCGTGCCGGCGCCTATGGCCCGCAAGCCGCGCAGCAGCGGGGTGCGCGCCGAAACCACCTGCGCCAGCGCGCCGAAGAACGCGGCCAGGTCGCGCAGCGGCACGTTGGGTGCGATGCGCAGACGCCAGCGCAGCTGCGTCATCGGGCGTGCATGCACCAGCAGCAGGCTGGCCTCCTGCAACTGCTGTCGCAGGTCGGCGCCGTGCTCGGCGCTAAGCAGGCCGCGCAAGCGCCTGCCGTCGGCGCCTAGCGCCTTGTACTCGAACAGCTTCATGGCAGCGCCTTGGCCTGCAGCGTCAGCTGCGCCGCCGCATCGCGCAGGCCCACTACTCCGCCGGCCACCAGTTCCAGTGCCGCTGCCTGCAGGTCCTGCCCGTGGAGGTCCGCGGCGGCGGCCTGCCGTAGCGCGCGCAGGTCACGCCGGGCGATCGCGTCGCGCATGGGGTCGTCGATCAGCAGCACTTCCATCACTGGAGCGCGTCCGCTGATGCCAGTGCCGTGGCAGGCCGGGCAGCCGGGCGCCACGAACGGACCTGCGGCTGCCGCTTTGTCCGGTGTTCGGCATGAGAGGCAAAGCCGCGGTAGCAATCGCTGGTTGGTGACTGCCACCAATGCTTCTGCCAGCCCGCCCGCATCCACCTCCAGCAGAAGCATCCGCGTGATGGCGGCCACGGCGTCCCGCGCATGCAGGGTGGCGAGCACGCGCTTGCCGATCATGGCGGTCGCGACAGTAACGCCGGCAGATCCTGCATCACGGATTTCGCCGAGGAACACCACGTCGGCGTCCTGGCGCAGCACGTGGCGCATAAGCTCGCCAAATCCCCAGGCGCGCTCGGCATGCACGGGCACCTGCCGCGCGCCGTGGATATGCACCTCGACGGGGTCTTCCAGCGTCACGATGCAGCGCTGGGCCGCAGCGAGGGTTCGCAGCAACGCAGCCGCAGTCGTGGTCTTGCCGCTCGCGATGGGGCCGGTTACCAGCACCAGTCCATCGGGCCGGGCCAGCATGCGTTCCAGCCGCGCGCGGGTTGTGGGCGTAACCGCCAGGTCCCCCAGCCCATCGGCCCCATGTCGCCGGTCAAGCAGCCGCAGCACCATCGACTCGCCGTACAGCGAGGGCAGGATGGCGGCCCGGAAAGTCACGCGCCGGTGGTGCAGCGACATGCTGAATTGCCCATGCTGGGCATCCATGTGGCGGCCGATGTCCATCTCGGCCAGGATCTTCAGCCGGTTGATCACCGGCAGCCAGTGCACCATCTTGATGCTGTGCACGTCGCGCATCAGCCCATCGACGCGCATGCGGATGCGAAACAGGTGTTCGCCCGGGTCCAGGTGCAGGTCCGATGCGCCGCGGGCCACCGCATGGCCCAGCAAGTCGTCCAACAGGCGGGCCAGCGGCGAGCGCGCCGACTGCAGGTCGGCAGGCGGCAGGTGCAGGGCGCCGCCAGCGCCGTCGAGCAGCGCCTCCATGCGGCTGAAGTCGGGTTCGGTGCCCCAGGCTGCGTTGAGCAAGTCGGCCAGCGCGTCACGCGTGACCAGCTGCTTGGCGATCTGCCGGCCCTTGAACAGTGTGGCCAGCCGGTCGTCGAGCGCCGGGTCGAAAGGATCGACCAGAGCCAGGCGCAGCCGCCGGCCGTCATCGGACAGCGGCACCGCGCCCCAGCGCTCGGCCTCGCGACGCGGCAGGCGCCGCACCAGCTCGGGGTCGACCGGGGTGTCGGCGGCCTGGTTCACCGGCAAGCCGGTCACTGCGGACAAAACCTGCAGCAGCCGGCGTGCCGGCACCAGCCCTAAATCGTGCAGCGCGGCGTCGATCGGCACCTGGCGCCGTCGCGCGAGCTGCTGGGCCTGAGCCAGGTTGGCTGCGCTCAGGTCGCCGGCCTGCACCAGTGTTTGCAGCACCCTTGCCATGCCCCGGCTGGCCAGCCGCAGGTCCGCCTGGTCCAGCGGGCTCACCGGCGCACCTGGCTGGCCGGCAAAGCCGGCGCTGCGGCAGGCGCCGGATCGGGCAGTGAATTGATACGCTCCTGCACCGCAAGCGCCAGCGACTCCCGGTTCTTCGGAATCCGGTCCAATAGCTGGCTGAACGAGCGCCGGGCGCGCTCGAACTCCCCGGCCTGCTCCCAGGTCATGGCGATCAGCAGCAGCGCCTGCAGGTCTTGCGGTTCGGTCGCCAGCAACTCGGCGCGGGCCAGCTGCTCCTCCCACTTGGGCGCGCCGGTGCGCGCCAGTGTCAGCAGCGCTGGCAGCGCATCGTGCGGCTGGCTCCAGCGCACGCCCTTGTCCCAGTCAGCGATGGCCGCTGGCGACTGCTGCGCCAGCCGCAGCACACTGGTCAGGGCCGCGCCGTCGGTCGGTTTGCGCATCAGCACCGCGGCGTAGTGGCGCATCGCTGCGCGGGCATCGCCGCGGCGTTCCGCGGCCAGGGCCAGGCAGAACAGCGCCTCGACGTGCATCGGGGAATCCGCCGGGACCGCGGCGCAAAGCCGGGCGGCGGTCTCGTGCTCGCCGCGCACCATGGCCGTGCGGGCCTGTCCCAGCGTGCCGTCCATCGCGGCTGGCCGGACCTGGGGCGCGACGTCCGAGACCCGGATCAGCGCTGCCGGGGCCAGCGCCGTGGCCGGCTGCAGCGGGGCGGACTGCAGCTCGGCCGGCGCAGCGCCGCGCCAGCGGTTGACCAGGCCAAGGTAACGGGCCTGCCGCACCGGGTCACTGCTGTGGTAGTGGCGCACGGCGGCGTCCCAGCTGCCATGTTGCTGGCGCAACTGCAGCAGGTATTGGGCCGCGTACTGCACGTTGGGGTGTGCATCGAAGCCGTCGGCGCGGGCTTCGAAAGCCAGCGGATGGTAGCGCAGGTTGATCTGCATGCAGCCCACGTCCACCGACCGTGCGAGCCAGGTGCCCGGCTCGCGCAGAAAGGCCATGGCCGCCTGCGCCGAAGGGAAATAGTGGCCCTTGCCGTCGACGTTGATGGTGTAGGGCCAGGGGCGAATCTGCCCGTCGCTGGCCCGGCGGCCAGACTCCACCTTGCCCACCGCGCGCATCAGGCCGCGCGGCAGATCGGGGGTGCGCGCCTCGACCGCGGCGATCGCCTGTTCGCAGGCCAGGTCGGTCTCGGCAGTGGCTGAAAACGACAGCGGGCAGGCCAGCAGTGCGGCGGCGGCCGCCATGGGCCAGTTCCAGCGCGGCCGCTTGGCGGTGGGGCAGATCTTGCTTGTCATGGCTTTAGCCCTTTACGCGTTCGCCCGGGCGGGCGCGGGGCGGCGGCGGCGGCGCAACCTTGGGCGAAGCTTTGCAGCAGCGTGCCGTAGGGCGGCACGCCCGGCCAGCCGTTGCTGAAGATGGTCAGATCGATGGCCCCAGCGCGGGGCTGCACATGGGCCACGAAATGCGCATGGGCGCTCATGCCCCGCAGCTCGAAGCCATCCTTGAGCGAGATGCGCCGTACCGCCGGCACGCTGGTCGAGATGCCGCCCGGCAGCAAGCTCGGGTAGGGTACGCGCAGCAGTTGCATCTGCAGGCAATGTGTGAAGTCGGCGGCGTTGGCGGCGGTGTGCACAGTGAGCGTTCGCTGTTCGCCCTGCTCGACCACGTCGTAGGGTGCTTGCATCGCGCAGCCGGCCACGGCAAGCGCCAGCAAGCCCAAGGCTATGGCAGCGGCCGAACGCAAGCGGGGGAAGGGGCGTATGGGGGTCATGGGCGTGGGTCAGTGGGTTAGTGGGCGTGGTCAGCAAAGGCCACCGGCGTAAAGGGCGATGAAGGTGGACAGCGACCGGTAAAACACCATGTCGTCATAACCGTCGCTGTCGGGCAGGGCGGGGCGCGCGTCGCGGTCTATGTAGCTGCCAAAATTGCTGCCCGCCGCAGTGCTTGCGGCGTTGATGGCCTCGGCCAGCTGGCTGTCGGGCGGCGCGGCGCTGCTGCGTATCGTCAGCGTCGTGGTGTCAAAGGTCATCGCACCGTGGCCGTTGGCTCCGGCGCTCAGCAAGGTGAAGGGAATGGCCAGGCCGGCCAGCAGTTGCTGGCCGAAGGTGGGGGAAGCCAGGCTGCCGGCGACCGTCACATAGGCCTTGAGCGGTTTGTCGCTTGCCGTGCCGCTGCCTGTGCTGGCGCTGGTGCTGCACAGCTGGGCGATAGTGGTGGTGGCCAAGCTGGTAAAGGCCGGGTCGACGTGGTAGGCCAGCAGCCGGCCGTAACCGTCTTCGGCGTCACGCCGCTGCAGGCCCAGATCGGACCAGGGCACGGTTCCGCGCGGCGTGCTGGTGCAGGCCGTGCCGGTTTGGGCGATGCCGGGCTGGGCGGCGGCGGCGGCGCATGGAAACCGTTTGTTGGCCGCGACATAGGCGCCCACGGCCAGCACGATGCGCTCTGCGCTGGCCAGCGTCGCCGCGGTGCGGCTGCGGCGCAGCTGCTCGGCGACCAGTGAGTTGCCCAGGCCGACGCCTATGGCCAGCACGGCCAGTGCCAGCACCAGCTCCAGCAAGGAAAAGCCGCGCAGCCTGCGAACAGGCTGCGCGACTGATTTGTGGCGCGTTGGTCTGCCGGCAGGCGCAGACTCAGAAGGTGCTGGGCACGGGCCGCCGCGGCGTAGCGTCATAAACCACCAGGTTGTAGCAGGTGTCCGCATCGAACCGGTTGTGGACCGTCACGGTGGCTGCATTGAGAAACTGGTACTCCGCGTTTTGCGTGTAATACCTTGGCAGGGCCCGGCCCGAGGGCCCGATCCGCTGTTCTGGCGGCCCGTACTGCAGGCTTACCAGGTAGACCACCCGCTCGTGCAGCTGGGCGCAGCGCTGCGCGGTCTGGCCGAAGGTACTGCCAGACAGTTGCACAATGGCGCGGCTCCATTGCCCCGAGCTTTCGAACTGCAGGAAGACATCAAAGGGCAGGTCGCCGATAAAGGTCCGGTAGCGCAACTCGTCGCCGGCCACCAGCCGCACCAGATCGACTTGCAGCGCATCGCGGCGGCGCAAGTCATCTTCGACCTGCCGCCGGCTCCAGCCAAAGCGCAGGCCGTCGAATCCGTTCAGCAGCCGGCCCTGCGGCGCCCTTGGCAGCTGCGTCGCCAGGCCGTCGGCGAGCACCATGGAGCCAGCCGCCAGCATGCTGACGCCAGCCAGCCAGGCCACCCGTAAACCGGCCGCTCGCAAAGAAAGCCCACGCCAGGCCAGCCCGGCAGCCAACTTGCGCCATGCCCGGTGAGCCCAGAGCGCTAACATTTTCTTCACGGCCTTAGGGTTTAATTTTTAATCAACTATATTTGGCGAGCCGCCGGTTGAGGCCGCGCGGTACAGTGCCAGGCAGGAGGTGGACACCCCAACCCCAATGGTGCCCGGCATGTACTGGTTGGCCGATGTGTCGGCGCCTATGCAGTCCGCCGAGGTCGTCATCAGGCGGCCCGAGCTGGGCTTGCCGTCATCGAACTTCAGATCCATGCGGTAGAGATCGATCTGGTTGACGGCGGTCAAAGCGTTGTTTGAGGCGGCAAAGCTCAGCACGCCAGCAGTGGTTGCGGTCTGGCTGGCCGGGCTGGTGCCTATACGGTAATAGACCTCGTTGAGCTGCATCTGGGGCCAGGCGGACGCCGTGCCAGTGGCGATGGAGGTAATCGTCCTAGGTACGCCGCCAGTCTCAGGAATCTTACGCGCGGTAGCGCCGCTGATCACCTGCATATAGCCGCCCAGCGGAAACATGGGGTATTGCGAGCCGTCCACCATGCTCTGGAGTCCTGCGGCAGCAGCGGCTGTTGCCATGTCCGCAGCCGTCTCGCCACGCGCACCGGGGCCGAGTCCGGCGGCGCTCAGGTGGGCCCAGTAATTGTAAGCCTCGCCAGTCCAGCCGTCGTTGTCTTTGTCATCCCCGGTGACCGTGAGGATGTTGTCGCCATTGCCGTTGACCAGGCTGGCGGCGATGAGTTGCGTGGCGCCTGGCAGGTCACCCGGCATGTACTGGTATTTGTCAAGAAACAGCTGATGGCCGGTGCTAGTGGCCTCCAGCAGTGCGCCGGACTTGAGCAGGCGGGCCTGCTCCATGAGCTCAACGCCTTTGAGCACGCCGCCGGTCAGCAGGCCGGCCACCGACAGGGCAACAGCCATTTCGGTCAGAGAAAAGCCGCGCTGGCGGCTAAGGGATTGGGACATTTGAACACTCCTGAAGTTTTGAAAATAACGACGTCTTGATGCCGCCGGCATACCCATAGTGAAGTAGCAGCCTGTATTTCACCGCCGCTGCGCTGCGGAGGCTACCTGCTTCGCGAAGCAAGGAGGCTTTGTTTTTGCACGCGCATGCTGCAACAGCGGCTGCGCATCTTGCGACTGCGCCTGCCTTAAGCGCGGCTGTGCAGATTGCGAATTGCGCGCTCATGCCGTGGCCTCGCTGGCCTGGCCCAGCGGCAGCGGCGCAGTGCTGGCGGGCTGCTGGCGGTACTCGGTGGGTGATTGGCCGGTGGCCTCGCGAAACGCGCGGTTAAAGGCGGCCAGGCTGTTGAAGCCGACATCGTAGCCGATGGTGGTGATGCGCTCGCTGCCCAGCTGCAGCAGGCGGCTCTGCGCCTCCTCGACGCGCAAGCCGTTGACCAGGTCGACGAAAGACTGGCCGGTGCTGGCGTTGAGCGCCCGCGACAGCAAGTAATCAGCCACCTTTAGCCGCTCGGCCAGGTCCTTGCGCCGCAGTTGCGGTTGCCGGTATAGGCCTTGATCACGCAGCAGCGCCAGCGCGGCCTCGCTGATCCGGGCAAACAGCACCGGGTCTTGCATCTGGACCGCCGCCGCTGCATCGACTTCGCCCGATAAGGGCTCGTCGGGTGCTGCGATCTGCTGCAATCTGCAGCCGTTGGCGGGCTCGGCCAGCAAGGCCAGCTCGGCCAGCGGCTGCGCCGCGCAGGCCGCCGGTTCGACTGCGGCGGCGGCGCTGGATTGGGCTGGCCGGCTCAGCGATGCCAAAATGTGCGCGCTCAGCAGGTACATCAGCACCAGCTGGAGCGCGCCAACCGCGAGTTCGCGCCTGAGGTCGGGCCGCGCCGTCTCGCTGATGCGCATAAAGACATTGGCCAGGTGCAGCAGGGCCATCAGGTATAGCGCGCCGCCGGCGCTGCGCCAAAACGACGGCCCGCTGCGGCTGCGGCCAGGCCGCGACAGCACCGCGATTGCCGGCAGCGCCAGCATCAGCAGCAGCGCCCCGGTGGCCAGGTGCAGCAGCAAGATCAGCGGCCCGGCCGGCGAGCAGCTGCCCGGTGCCAGGCAAACCAGCGTGCCGACAATCTGCGCTGGCAGCAGCAAGGCCGGCAGGAAGGCACCGGCGAAGGTGATGCTGCGGGCCAGCGGGCCACGGCTGATGCCCGACTCCTGCTCCAGCCGCATCAAGGCCACCGACGGAAGCAGCAGGGCGCCGAGGAAGGCGATGCCTGACCAGCGCGGATCCATGCCGGGCAGCAGGCTTAGCCACTGGGCCGCCGAAAGGCCCGCCAAACTAAGCATGGCCAGCAGCAGGGTGCCGGCATCCGGGCTGCGCCGTGCGCCGGGCAGCATGGCCCCCGAAATCGCCAGTGCCTGCAGCAACAGCGAGCCCCACAGCGACAGCAGGATCAGCGGTATCAGCGGCGGGGTCATTGCGCTGATGGGGCTGATGGCGCTGACGGGGCGCGGCTGCCCTGGGCGCGCGCCGCCGGCGGCGCGCCGGGTGGGCTGGTCAGCCGGCCGATCTGCCACTCGAGGTATTGGCGATCGCTTGGCGCCAGCGGCTTGCCGTCGCCAAGAATGGCCCGCAGCAAGTCGGCGGCCGACTGGCGCTCGCCGACCTGGGCGTACACAAAGGCCGGCATCATCTGCACCCATCGGGGCAGCGCCGACTCCGGCACCTGTTTCAGGTCGCTGAGGATGTCCAGGGCGAGGGCCGGCTCGCCCAGCTTGTGCGCCGCCAGCATGGCGGCGTGGGTGGTCCAGCGGTATTCGCGCGCCGGGTTGGCGGCACCGCGGCGGCGTAGGTAGTCGACGACCTGTCGCAGCTGGGCCGGATCCGGGGTCTGCCCATAGATGAAGGCGGCCATGGTCGGCACCACGCTGGCTTGCCCGTCCAGTGAATCAAGGGCTTCGAACCAGCGCACCAGTTCGGCGAAGTCGTACTGCTGCAGCGGGGTGGTGCGGCCACCGGCGTCGCCGAAGGCCTGCAGCTCGAGCACCCGCCAGCGAAAAGCGGTCTGGGCATCGCCAAAGGTGGAGGCAAGCAGCGCCTGCCGCTGCGGTGCCGGGGGCACCACATCCAGCCGGGGCTGGATGCCGGCAAGCCGACCTTGCCACAGGGCGAACTGCAGCGCGAACAGCGCCAGCAGCAGCCAGGTGGTGGCGGTCGGGCGTGCAAGGCGTCGCAGTCTGATGGGGCGTCGCAGCAGGGCGATAACGCGCTGCACTAAAACCTCCTGCGCCGCAGGTCAACGCTGGCCAGCACCAGCAGCAAGCCGGTGTACACCACCGCCTGGGCTGCAAACCAGTAATCGCCGATGCCGCCTGCCGGCCCGTAGAGCAGCCAGGCGCTCTGGCCGAACATGTCGAGCCGGGCCACCAGCAGGGCCAGACCCTGCAGCAGGGTGTCGGACCAGGCCGCCGCAGCGCCGCTGCTTTGCAGGGCCCCGCTCTGGCTGCCGGTGATGGCGAGCAAAAAGCCGATTTCCCGGCCCAGCGCGTAGACCGCCAGCGTGGCCAGCGTGGCAGCGACCGCGCTGCCCATGGCCAGCGAGATGGTCAGGGCCAGCGCCACCACCAGCAGGCTCTCGAGGATCAGGCTGGCCGACCAGACAGCCAGCCCGGCCAGCGACGGCGGGCTCAGCAGGAAGAGGCCGGCGATCGGGATGACCGCGAGCAGGCAGGCCACGGCGGCACCGGCCAGCCAGTAAGCCAGCACGAACTGCCCGCGCCGCATGGGCCGGGCCAGCAGGGCCTCGATTTCCCGGCTGTCAAACAGCCGCTGCACGTGAAAGCAAATAAAGACCACCAGGCCCAGTACGATCAGCGCGCGCAGCGCGCCCGCCGCCAGCACAATCGACGCCGCCTCGTGCTCGACCAGCGTGGCGCTGCCCAGCACCCAGGCGGCGACAAACAGCCCGGTGGCCAGCGTCGCCAGCACAGCGAACAGGCGGTCGCGCAGCGCGGTCAGCAGCACATAACGCAGGGTCGCCCTCATGCTGCCACCTCTTCGCCGATGGCCTGCAAAAAGGCCGCCTCGAGGCTGGCCGCGCCGGTGCTGCGCAGCAGCTCGCCGGGCGCGCCTATGAAGCGCATCTGTCCGCCATGGAAGACGCCGACCCGGTCGCAGATCTCCTCGATGTCGGCCAGGATGTGGGAGCTAAAGAACACCGTGTGCCCCTCGGCGCGACTGGCCAGCAGTTGGCGCTTGAGCTGGACCCTGGCGAGTGGGTCGAGGCCGCTCATCGGCTCGTCGAGGATGACCAGCGGGCGCCCGGTGACGAAGGTGGCGGCCAGCGCGAGCTTCTGGCCCATGCCCTTTGAGTAGGTGCGGATAGGCTGCGGCAGCACGGCGGGGTCCAGGCCCAGCGCCAGGCAACAGGCTTGGTTGCGCGCGGCATCGGGCGGCAGCCTGAAGTGCGCTCGCGCCAGCGCCAGGAACTCGTCGCCGCGCAGGCTGGAGGCGGGCTGGAAGCGGTCCGGCAGGTAGGCAAGGTGCTGGCGGCTGGCGGCCTGGCGGTGGTCGCGGCCGAAGATGCGGATGAGCCCGCTGCGCAGCGGTCCGAGGTCCAGCAGGCTTTTGATCAAGGTGGTCTTGCCGACGCCATTGAGGCCGATCAGACCGAAGATCTCGCCAGGCTGCAGCACCAGGCTGAGGTCCGAAAATATTTCGCGGCGGCCGTAGCCGGCACTGCACTGCAGGACTTCGAGGGGCGGCGGGGAGAGGCTGGAGGTGGTCATGGAGTAGCCAATAGAGGCTTGGTTGTGGGGCCGCCGACAAACTTGTCGACGATCTGCCCGGTGGCGGCCAGGTAGCTTTGCTGCGGACGCAGGGCGATGATGGGCGTGAGCCCGGCGCGGTCGCCTTGGTCGGCCGTCAGCAGCACCTGCGCCGGGGTGACTTTGAGAACGCGAAGCGAGCCATGCTGTTCGCCCGAACGCAGCGGCCGGCCGTTGATCCAGATGACCCAGTTGTCCGGACCCAGGTAAATGATTGCGCTCAGGTGCAGGTCGGCCGACACCGGTCGCGGGGTCGCTGGGGCGGGCGGGCGGCGCATCGCCTCGAGCAGCAGGCTTTCCTCGCGCTCGCTGTGAAACAGGCCCGACAGCCGCTGCAGGTCGGCAGCAGCGTGCGCGGGCACAGGGTAGCTGGCCGCCGCCAGCAGCAGCGCTGCAGTGGCGGCCCCCAGCCCAGTGATCCGGCCTTTGCGCTTCATAACGCGGCCGCAGCAGATGAAGGCGCGCCAAACCCGGGGTGGGCCTTGGCTGCCGGCTTGACCGCTGCGGGCGCGGCGCGCAGCGTGCGCACGGCCAGACGCAACTTGGCCCGCAGCACCTCCGGCCGCTCACCGGCCCGAATGCGTTCGAGCAGTTCGTCGCCGACCGGGAGCAGGCGCTCGATGCTCAGCTGCTCGAGGACGATGGAGCCATTGATGTGAGCCGGCAATGCGGCGATCAGCTCGAGCAGCTGCCGCTCGGTGACGGCAGCGGCTTGCAGTTCGATGCTGCGTTCTTCGATCCGGATGGCGCTGGCCGAACCCGGCTTCAGCGCCAGCTCGCCGATCTGTGGCGACAGCCGCAGCAGGCCTAGCCCTACGTGCAGGCCCTCTACCGCATGGGTCAGTTCGAGGCTGCTCTGCGGCTGGTCCGCGCGCGCGCTTGCGCCCAGCAGCCCGAAGCGGCCCACCACGTCGGCTTTCTCGAGCGCGTCAATGGCCCGCGCCTCGGCCAGCAGATCGGCGGTTTGCTTGAGCACCGGCAGGCGCTGCCCGCGCCAGTCGGCCTGCAGCCAGGCCAGACCGGCTGCTGCCGCCAGCAAGGCGACGGCCGGCAAGCCGATGGCCATAGCCAGGCGCCACGGGCGCATGCGCCAACCCGACCAAGGACTGCTCATGGCTGGCGCTCCGCTTTCAAAGTCACCAGCCCTTTGCCGTCCGCAACGCCAGCCGCTGGCCCGGCCGCCGCGGCGTCGCTCAACCGGTCTAGTCCGGTGACCGTGACCTTGTAGCCGTCCAGGGCCGATTGCAGTAGGGCGGCGACCTGCCGCACTTCGCCGAGCGCCGCGTTGCGGCCGGCGCCCGGCGGCAGCAGCATCGACAGGGTGAGGCTGGGGGTCTTGGACTTGGCGTCCCAGCTCAGTTGCACGGACTGGGTCCGCGCCGCGCTGCGACCCATGGCCTGCGCGGCAGCGTTGACCAGGCGCTCCATCGCCGGATCGGTGTCGGCCGGCGGCAGCGCATCGCGATAGGCCAGCGCCTGCTGCTCGAAGGCTTGTACATCCTTGCCCGCCGCCAGCCGGGACAGTTCGGCGCTGCGCTTTTCACCGAGCTGCTTGCGCACCGCCGTGGCGGCTTGCTGCTGCTGCAGTTGCTCTCCGGCCTGCTGCAGCGCTGTATGCTCCTGCCAGGTCGTCCAGCCGCGCCAACCCAGCATCGATAGGCCGGCCACCAGCACCAGCGTTGCCAGTGTGGCGACCAGCTGCGAGCGCCTTGCCACCCGGCGCCGTGGAGCCCACTGCGCCGGCTCGACCGGCCGTGCCAGCCGGCCTTGGCTGAGCGCCGCCAGCAGCAAGGTGTCGAGGGAGCGCCAGGCGACCGGCGCCTTCAGCCTGAAGCGGCGGCTTGGCGTGTGCAGCACAGCGTCATCGACCGGCCAGTCAAGGGCTTGCGACAGCAGGGCGCAGACCCGCGCATCGTCCAGCGCGACCAGCAGCGGGGCCTCGCCGGTGCCGTGCTCCTGGGCCAGCAGCCAGTCGCGACTGCGCGTCAGTTCAGCGGCCAGCGCGCTGGCCCGCAGCTGCGGCTCGGAGCCGCCGCACAGCGCCGCGCCGACTTGCCGCACCAGCTGCACTTTGCCTTGCTCCAGGCCGAGGATCCAAGCGCCGCCATCCGGTTCGCGGATCAGCACGATGGTGCTGCTCCTGGCATCGGCTGGCGTCAGCGAGCCGGCCTGTGCCAGCTGCAAGGCGTCGACCAGCAGGCCGGCCAGCAGGAAGGGGCCGTCCATAGCCAGGTCCATGTCGCCCAGCCAGGCCAGCCAGGCCTGCAGCTCCGGCCAGTGGGAGGCCCCGGTTGTTCTCGAGGTCTGGACGCCGCCGATCTTCACCGCGTCGGCGGCGCGCAGGTCGGCCTCCGGAAAGCGCATCTGCAACTGGTAGTTCAGCGCCGGGCCGACCCGGTAGCTCGACGCCAGGGGGTCGTAGGCGAAGCGCTGGTCCGGGCAGCCAAGTACGACACAGACCGGAGCGCGCAGTTCGGCTGCCATCGCCACCAGTGCACTGGCCACCGGGTTGCCCGCAGGCGCCGCGCCGTCACTCTCGGCCAGGCACAGGGACTGGTCGCCGTCAACCCTGATCAGCCGGGTCTGCTCAGGTCCGAGGTAGAGCACCAGGGCGCTTCGCAATCGGCGGCGCTGGAGCAAGTGCGAAAGCGTCATGGCTCAAAAGACCAGCGGGCGCGGATCGGACACAAAGGTTTCGTACAGCCGCCGGTCCGACGGGGCTACGCCCTCCTCGTCGGACAGGACGGCGCGCAGGAAAATCACCAGTTCGCTGGTCTGCTCCTTGTCATTGCGCTTGCCGAACAGCGAGCCGATACCCGGTTGGTCCATGAGCAGGGGCAGCCCGTCGTTGCTGCGCGAGATGGCTGACTGGCGCAAACCGCCCATGATCACCGTCTGGCCGCTGCGGACCTTCACCACGCTGTCGAATTCGTTGACGTCGATGATCGGGATTTGCGACTGGATCCCGCTAAGCCCGACCTGCGCCGCCTGGATGGCGACTGCCGGGTCGGTCACGAACGACTGTACCCGGCTGACCGAAGGGCGGATGGCGAGCGTGATCATGCGGGTCTCCAGGTCCACCGCCGGCTGCACCGTCAGCACCAGGCCCACCGGTACGCTCACCGGCGTGCTGGTGGTGGTGATGTTCTGGGCCAGATTCCCGCCCTGCGGTCCCTGAAAGGCATCGCGCTGGATGTTGATGCGGAAATAGACCAGGTCGCGCGCCACCTTCATCATCCCCATCTGGTTGTTCATCACCGTGATGCGCGGACTGGACAGTGTCCGCGTGGTGCCGAAGGTGCTCAGCAGGTTGATGATTGCGGTGACATTGTTGCTGGTCACGCCCACGGCCAGGCCGCTTTGCCCGGTGGCTTTGGCCAGTGCGGGGCTGGTGGCGCCGCCACCGAGCACGGCGCTGATGTTGACGTTGGCCCGCTTGGCCAGCACGTCCCAGTTGATGCCGGACTGGAAGTCGTTATTGAGCGAGACCTCCACGATGCGTGCGTCGATCTGCACCTGCTGGTTGACCGAAGCCATGACCTGGTTCAGGTAGCGGTCGATCTCGCGATGCTGGCGCTCGCTGGCATAGAGCGACAGCACGCCGGCCTGGCGGTTCACGGCGAAGGTCGCGCGGCTGGTTGTGCGGATGCCGGCTCCGTAGGCCAGGCTGGCAAAGTTGTCGACTGGCTCGCGGACCGCAGTCGGTATCGGGATGCGCAGCGACTTGCGGTCTTCCATCGACTTCAGGATCTGCGAGATGTTCAGGCTTATCTCCTGCCAGAAGTCGACGGTGGTCTCAGTGCGCAGGGAGTTGGAGGTTCCGCTGGACGTACCGACGGAGGTTCCGCTGGACGCACCGCCGCCGCCGGCAGCGCCGCCCAGCACCCCGGAACTGGAGGATACCGAACTGCCCGCGCGCCGCAGCAGGTTGATGGTGGCCAGCGGATAGTTGTGGATGTAAGGCTCGTCGAGCTCGATCCGCAGGCGGTTGCCGTCGATGCGGTACCTCAAGCCGGCGAGCTCCGAGATGCGGTCGATGATCTCGTCGAAGGGCCGTTCTTGTGCGCGCATGGCCACTCCTCCGTTGATGCGCGGATCAAGGTCATAGTCCATCCCCATCCGGCTGGCGAGCATGACCAAGGCCTCGCGCACGGGAATCGATTCGGACAAGGAGACCGATACCAGCCGCGGATCGCTCGGCGTCTGCGGCACCACGGTCAGAGTGCGCAACCGCGGTATGGGCGGTGCCATGGTGCCGCCAGGGCCGTCACGCAGGCGCGGACTCGCCTGGTGCAGGTCAATGTAGTCTTGGCGCGAAAGGCCGCCAGCTGCGTCGTAGGTGTTGGCGCAGCCCACCAGGAGCAGGGCCGCGAACGAGAAGACCGTTGCAAGGCACGCTCGCACGCTGCGCACTTCGGCGACAAGCGCATGAAGATTGGCCAGCGTGTAAGTCGCGTTCATGGGCGTGATGGCCCGCTGCAATCGTTACTGCCGAAGGCCCCGAAAGGAAGCGAGCCGCAACTGTCTGTCTTTTCGGCAGCAACCGGCATCTCAGCGAGCCTCTGGCTGCCTGCCCCTCGCGCCAGGACGGGCTCAGGCTTCATCTGATAGGAAGGGTCGAGCCACGCCAGCCTCAATTGCAGGGCCTGGTGCTCGGCAACTTGCTGCGGCGTGTTGGGCGGCGGCATCGCTTGCTGCGCGCGCTTGTAGTGCTTCGCAGCTTCAACGCCCTTGCCCAGGTGGTCGAGCACTACCGCGTAGTTCCACAGCAGGGTGGGGTGGTCTGGCGTGTTGCGCAGGCTGCGCCGAAAGAGTTCTTCGGCCGCCTGGTAGTCGCCCTTGAGCGCGTTGATCTGGCCCGAGACCGCCGCGTAGCTGGTGGACGGGCTGAACCGGCGGGCCAGCGTGAGGGAATCGTCGACCGACCCGACGTCCTGACTGGCGGCCAGCAGCGCCAGGCTCGCGCCTATGGTCGCGCCGTCGGCACCCGCGCCCAGCGCCCGCTCGAGGTCGCGGCGGGCCGCATCAAAGCGCCCGAGCTTGTGCAGCACACCTGCGCGCGCCGCCAGCGCGTAGCTGTTTTGCGGCTCCATCGCCAGTACCCGGTCGTACAGTGCAAGAGCCCCGGGGAAGTCGTCCCGCGCCAATGCTGCCTGCGCGCCGGCCATATCGCCGCGCACTTTCTCAGACATGGTGCGCAGGGAAACCGTGCCAGCTGCCTCAGCCTTCGGTGGCGCGGCCACCGGCCCCGCCGGGCTGGCCACCATGTCCCGGAACATCTGCGCGTGGGCTTTGGCTGCAAACGTAAACAGTAATAAAGAGGCTATGAGCAATCGCGAATGCTGGTTAAAAGCAGTATATTTGTTCAACTCATTATTCCTATAGGAAAACAATAAATATTATATTATTCAGTTGAATAATAACATTATAATCATTAATCAAACCACAAAATAAACCCAAGACAACGGCAGCCTCACTTCGGGCGAAGAGCATTTTTACGCCTGGAAGACACTGCACCCGCAGGACGATGCCGGGCTGAAGGGTATGAACGCCCAGCAGCAACTTATCGCCGGCATC
>NZ_JBDNGU010000158.1:0-8487 GCF_041689105.1 Polaromonas sp.
GCCGGTGGCGCTGCTGATTGACGAGATCGACAAGGCCGACATCGAGTTTCCGAACGACCTGCTGCGCGAGATCGACCGCATGGAGTTTTATGTTTATGAGACGCGCGAGCTGATCAAGGCCAAGCACCGGCCGCTGGTCTTCATCACCTCGAACAACGAGAAGGAACTGCCCGACGCCTTTTTGCGCCGCTGCTTTTTTCACTACATCAAGTTTCCTGATGCCGACACGATGAAACTGATCGTCGATGTGCACTTTCCTGGCCTCAAGAAAGAGCTGCTGGCTGCAGCGATGAAGACTTTTTACGACGTGCGCAACCTCCCCGGCCTGAAGAAAAAACCATCGACGTCCGAACTGCTGGACTGGCTCAAGCTGCTGGTCGCCGAAGACATTCCGCTCGAAGCGCTGCAAAGCAAGGAAGACAAGGTGGCTGTGCCGCCGCTGGTGGGCGCGCTGCTCAAGAATGAGCAGGACGTCACGCTGTTTGAAAAGCTGGTGTTCATGCAGCGCCACAACCGCTGATGCCGTGAGTTTGCCTGAAGGGAGTCGCGCGATATGAGTTTTGTACAACCCGTCACCCTCTCCGGCCGCGGCGTCGAGCTGTTGCCACTGGAACTGAGCCATGAAGCCGGCCTGCGTGCCGCTGCTGCCGACGGCGAGTTGTGGAATCTGCGCATCACCTCCGTGCCCGAGCCGGACCAGACCTGTGCCTATATTGAAGACGCGCTCAAGGCGCGCGAAGCTGGCCAGCGTTTTGCCTTTGCCGTGCGCGACGCCGCCACCGGCACCGTGCTGGGCAGCAGCAGTTACCACGACATTTTGCCGGCCGTGAAACGTGTCGAGATTGGCTATACCTGGTACGCCGCGCGCTGCCAGCGCACGCACGTCAACACCACCTGCAAGCTGCTGATGCTCACGCATGCGTTTGACACCTTGGGCTGCAACGTCGTCGGCTGGCGCACCGACAATTTCAACCACGCCTCGCAGCGCGCCATCGAACGCCTGGGCGCAAAAAAAGACGGCGTGATCCGTGGCCACGGCCTGCGCCGCGACGGCACGATTCGAGATACCGTGATGTACAGCCTGCGCTCGGGTGAATGGCCCGAGGTTAAAGCGCAGTTGATGTACCTGCTGGACAAGCCAAGAGCTTGAATACTGCTCATGAGAGAACTCGGCAGCTTCCCACCATTGTCAACGCAGCGGCTTGTCCTCAGAGAAATTTTGCCTCACGATGCAGAAGACATCTTCGGGATCTTTTCTGACGCCGAGGTGATGACCTATTACGACAGCCAGCCCATGACGTCCTTGCAGGAAGCCAAGGCCATGATTGATCGTTTTGCCGCGTTGCGGCAAAACGATAGCGGATGTCGATGGGGTCTCACGCTCAAAGGCTCAGACAAGATTGTTGGCACCTGCGGCATCTTTGGCCGCAACAAGGCATTTTTCTCGGCCGCCTCGGGCTATGAGCTGTCGCCGCCCTGTTGGGGAAGCGGGCTGATGGCCGAAGCGCTGGCAGCCGTACTGGCCTATGCTTTTGATCATCTGGGGCTCAATCGAATTCAAGCCACCACGAATCTGGACAACCACCGGTCCATAAGATCGTTGGTCAAACTGGGATTCAAGGAAGAAGGCATCTTGCGTCAGTGGGGTTTCTGGAAAGACCAGTTCCATGACGTGCGATGCTTCTCTTTGCTCAAATGTGATCACAATCATCAGTTATCGACCGGAGAATCCTATGAACGCCATTCTTAAAAGTTTGGACCACTTGTCAGTGGAAGAGAAGTTGCAACTCGTTGAAGACCTGTGGGATGACATCGCCGAGCAGAAGAGCCCTGTACCAGCGACACCATTCACCCGCGCAGAGGTATTGCGCCGCGTCGCATGGCGTGACGCCCATCCTGGCCCTGGCAAGACACTCGACCAGATAATTTTGGAAGCTGGCGTTCGGTTGTGAATTACAGAGTGGAGTTCGACCCTGGCGCGGAGGAAGAATTGTTGGAGGCGCTATTCTGGTACGAAGCCCGCGCGGAGGGTCTTGGGACCGAGTTTTTGCGACAGGCAAAAATCCAGGAAGCCCGTCTAACGCGGGCACCATTGGTTCACGCCATCGAATACGCAGACATTAGGCGCGCTCTTCTTGGCAAGTTTCCTTACTCTTTTCATTTTCGGATTGAAGAGCAGTGCGTCAGGGTGATTGCCTGTATTCATCAAAGTCGCGATCCGAAGCGCTGGCCAGGCGCCTGAAAGGCAAATCATGCTGATCGACTTCTTCTACACCCTGCGCTCGGCCAAGTTGCCGGTCTCGGTCAAGGAATACCTGATGCTGCTCGAAGCGCTGCAGGCCGGCGTGGTCGGACCGAACAGCGGCAAGGCGGATGCACAGGGAGACATCGGTGAAGGCGCGTACAAAATTGACGACTTCTATTACCTGAGCCGCACCGTGCTGGTGAAGGACGAAAAACACTACGACAAGTTTGACCGGGCCTTTGCGGCCTACTTCAAGGGTGTAGAGATGATTGCCGACTTCACCAAGGACATCCCGCTTGAGTGGCTGCGCAAGAACCTGGAGCTCGAACTGAGCCCCGAGGAAAAAGCCAAGATCGAAAAAATGGGCTGGGACGAGCTCATGGAGACGCTGAAAAAGCGTTTTGAAGAGCAGAAAGAGCGCCACGAAGGCGGCAGCAAATGGATAGGCACTGGTGGTACCTCGCCGTTTGGCGCCAATGGCTTCAACCCGCAAGGCATCCGTATCGGCCAGGAAAAAAGCCGCAACAAGAGCGCGGTGAAAGTCTGGGACCAGCGCGCCTATAAAGATTACGACGACACGCAGGAGCTGGGCACCCGCAACATCAAGGTGGCGCTGCGCCGCCTGCGCAAGTTTGCGCGCCAGGGCAACGTCGAAGAGCTGGACCTGCCGGACACCATCAAGTCCACCGCGGCGAACGCCGGCTGGCTGGACATCAAGATGGTGCCGGAGCGCCACAACAACGTGAAGGTGCTGCTGCTGATGGACGTAGGCGGCACCATGGACGAACACATCAGCCGCGTCGAGGAGTTGTTCTCGGCCACCAAAACCGAGTTCAAACACATCGAGTTTTATTACTTCCACAACTGCGTCTATGACTTCATGTGGAAGAACAACCGCCGCCGCTTCAGCGAAAAGTTCGCGACCTGGGACATCATCCGCAAGTACAACAAGGACTACAAACTGATCTTTGTCGGCGACGCGACCATGAGCCCCTATGAAATTTTGCAGCCGGGCGGCAGCGTCGAATACAACAACGAGGAAGCCGGCGCCGAATGGATGCAACGGCTGACCAACGCCTTTCCGAAATTCGTCTGGATCAACCCCGAGCCCCAAGGTGTCTGGCAGTACCGCCAGAGCATCAGCGTGATCCAGCAGCTGGTCAACCAGCGCATGTACCCCCTGACCATCAAAGGCCTTGAAGAGGCCATGCGTTTGCTGTCGAAGTAGGCTCAAGTAAACTGGAAATGTGATCCTTCTCAGCCTGCCCTGCGTCTGGAGAACGACCGGCGCGGCATGGGCCGCCTCCCTCGCCCTTCTCTGCGCCTTTGTCTCTTTTGTTCCTGCCGCCGCAGCGCAAACAGCCACGCCTGCACCCCCCATGACCGCCACCACGGCAGCGCCGTCCGGGGCCGCGCAAACCGCGCCAGCGCCTGCGCCGCCCCCCGTCAGCGTGACCCCGTCGCCCACACCCGCAGGCTCGGTCGGGCCCACCGACGCTGGCAGCGAAGTCGCCGCCTTCGATATACGCATCGAGGCGCCGCTTGAGCTGCGCGGCATGCTGGAGCGCCACATCCAGCTTCAGCGTTACCGGGCCGTGACCGACCTGGACGAAGCCGAGCTGGCCCGGCTGGTGGTGCTGGCCGAAAGCGATGTGCGCAACCTGGTTGGCACCCTGGGCTACTTCAGCCCCGACATCCGCATCACGCGCAGCGCGCCGTCCAACCAGCGTCCGACCATCGTGGTGGCGGTGGATCCCGGCGAGGCCACAACTATTTTCAAGGTCGGGGTGGAGTTCACGGGGGACATCGGCGATTCGCCCGATCCAGACGCAAAGTCCCAGCGCACCGCCATTGAAGGCAACTGGCGCCTGCCGCCCGGCCGGCGCTTCACGCAGGACGCCTGGGACGGCGCCAAAACCCAGGCCCTGCGCGAGCTGGTGGCGCAGCGCTACCCGGCGGGGCAGATCTCCTACAGCCTGGCCGATGTGGACGCGATTTCGCGCACCGCCAACCTCAGTCTGACGCTCAACTCCGGCCCGTTGTACCGCCTGGGCGAGATGCAGGTCAGCGGGGTGGAGCGTTACAACCCGCTGCTGGTGCCGCGCCTGGCGCAGCTCAAGCCTGGCGACGTGTACGACCAGCGCCAGCTCAACGACGCCCAGCAACGCCTGGCGGCCAGCGGTTATTTCGACTCGGCCTATATTTTTGTAGATCCGGCCAGTGACCCGGCTGCGGCACCCGTGCAGGTGCAGGTGCGCGAGGCCAAATTGCAGAAGATCATCCTCGGCGTGGGCATGACCACCGACAGCGGTGCGCGCACGTCCGTCGAGCACACCCACAACAGCGTGCCGGGCATTGGCTGGCGTGCCGCGACCAAGCTGCAGCTTGAGCGCAAGTCGCCCTTCGCACAGACCGAATGGACCTCGATTCCTAACCCCGACAACTGGCGCTGGGTGGCACTGGCGCGGACCGAACGGCTGGACGACAACGCGCTGATCACCCGCGCGCAACGCCTGCGTTTCGGCCGCATGCAGACCGACGGCCACATCGACCGCAACCTCCACCTGCAGTATGAGCGGGCCAGCGTGCAGGGCAGCGGCGTCAACACCACGACCGATGCCCAGACGGGCGACGGTTCAGCGCTGACCGCCAACTTCGTCTGGGCCGGGCGTTATTTCGACAGCCTGCCGTTTCCGGGGCGGGGTTATGGCATTGGCGTTGAGCTGGGCGTGGGCACCACGCTGGGCGCACGTCGCCAGCCCTTCACACGCACAGCGGCGCGCTGGCTGGGCATTCTCCCGCTGGAGCGCGGCCGCGTGGCCCTGCGCGCCGAGGCTGGTGCCGTGCTGGCGGCAGACGATGCGCGCGTGCCTGCCACACAACTGTTCCGCACCGGCGGCGACACGACGGTGCGCGGCTACGGCCTGCGCGACATCGGCGTCGCGCTGCCGGGCGGCGTGGTCGGACCGGGGCGCTACATGACCGTGGCCAGCGCCGAATGGCAGCGCCCCATCATGAAAGACGGCCTGCCCACCGACTGGGAAAACACCTTGTTCGTTGACGCTGGCAACGTCGCAGAAAAAGCCGGCGACCTGAGCAAGAAGGTGGCCGTGGGTGTGGGCACCGGGGTGCGCTGGAAAAGCCCCATTGGCCCCCTCCAGATTGACCTGGCGTACGGCGTGCGGCCCAAAAAACTGCGCTTGCACCTGAGCGTGGGGTTTGTGTTCTAGATGGCTGGCACCACGCGACCCGCCAACACCGTGGGCACGCCGCCACGCCGCCCGCGCTGGCGCCGAGCGGTACTGGCCACCCTCGGCACGCTGTTGCTGCTGATAGCAGCAGCACTGGGCGCCGGGTGGTGGTGGTCGGGCACCGAAGGCTCGCTTGCCACCGCACTGGGTTGGGCCGCGCGCTCCCAACCGCTGGCAGTCGAAGACGTGAGCGGCGCGCTGCGCAACGGCGGGCGCGTGGGCAAGCTGCACTGGCAGGACGATGTTGGCCTGAGCGTGACCGCCAACGACGTCGCCCTCAAGTGGCAACCGCTGTCGCTGCTGTCAGGCGGCGTCAAGCTGGAGCGCTTTTCTGCCGCCCTGCTGCGCATTGACGACCAGCGCCCCGTCACGGCGCCGTCCGGGCCGCCGCCATCGCTGAGCCTGCCCCTGCCCATCACACTCGACGAGTTTTCCACCGGCCGCATCGAATGGGTGGGGCCACCTGCCATTGACATCATCGGCCTGCGCGGGCGTTACGTCTACAGCGGCAGCGAGCACCAGCTCGACCTGGCCAACGTGCAAGTGGCCGGCGGCCGCTACCAGGGGCAGGCACGCATCGCGGCCACCGGCGCCATGGCGGTGGATGCCAAGCTGTCCGGTACGCTGGAGGCCGAGGTACCCGGCAGCGGCACCCGCCTGCCGCTGGTTTTTGATGCCAGTGCGCAGGGGCCGTTGACCGAGCTTCTGGTGAAAGCCGCGCTGCGTGCTGAAGGTACTGCTGCAAAAGATCTGAAGCCCGCAGCCAGCGCCACCGCACGCGTGATGCCCTGGGCAGCGCAGCCCCTGCCCGAAGCCGAAGCCATTTTCCGCGACATCAACGTCGCCCTCTTCTGGCCCGATGCACCACGCACGCAGTTGACCGGCACAGCCAGCGTCAAACCCGGCGAAGCGGGCGCCTGGAAAATCTCCAGCGAACTGCGTAACGCCCTGCCCGGCCCCTGGGACCAGCAGCAACTGCCGCTGGAGCAATTGCAGGCGGCTGGCGAATGGCGCGATGGCCAGGCCCTGGTCGAATCGCTGGACGCACGCCTGGGCGGCGGGCGGCTGCAGGCCGCCGGGAAATGGACGAGTGGTGGCTGGAAAGTGGACGCCAACTTTCAGGGCGTCAACGCAGCGGCCATACACACGCAACTGGCAGCGCAAACCGTGGCCGGTATGGCCGCGGTGCGCAGCGATGGCGAAGTCATCAACTTCGACACGAAACTGCAAGCATCCGCCGGTAGCAACAAACCCGGAGCCGGCACCAACACCCTGGCCCAGCTGCGGCTGCGTGACGCGCTGGCGCGCGGCAGCTGGCGCGCGCAGCAGGCGGGCGGCACGCTGGAGCTGGCCGCGCTGCAGCTACGCACCAGCGATGCCGAGCTCAACGCCTCGGGCCAGTTTCAGCCAACGGCGCAAGGCGGCAAGGGGCAGCTCAAACTCAGCGCGCCCGGCCTGCAGGCCAGCGCACAAGGCGAGCTGCGTCCCGCCAGCGGCGCCGGCCAGCTCACGGTGCAAGCCCGCGACGCCAACCAGGCCCTGCGCTGGCTGCGCACCCTGCCCGGCCTGGGCGCTGTGCTGAAATCGTCCAGCGCGCAGGGTCGCGGTGAATTGGGCGTGGACTGGCAAGGCGGCTGGCGCGACCCGCAGCTCAAGGCCACACTGAACGTACCCACGCTGGACTGGGGCAGCACAGCCGCTACCAGCACGGCGCCTGCCGAAGTATTGCGGCTGCGGGCCGTGCAGGCCAGCCTGAACGGTCGCCTGAGCCAGGCACAGCTCGCCCTGCAAGGACGCGCCGAAAGCGGCACCCGGCGCTTCGGGTTGAACCTGGCGGCCCAAGGCGGTGCATCGGGCGCAGCCCGCACTGCGCCCTGGTCCCTCAGCAGCTGGCAGGCGATGGTGAAGCAACTGAAGCTCTCAGTGCAAGACCCCGCGCTGGGTGCAGGCACCTGGCGCGTCGAGTCGCAGCGCGACTTCAGCTTGCGCGGCTCGGCCAAGGCCTTTGAAGCCGGCGCCGGGCAGGCGCTGCTGATCGCGCCCGCTGCTGCTGGCAGCGCCGCGCCATCGCAGGCCAGCCTCGCCTGGCAACCCGTGAGCTGGCGCCCGGGCGAGATCATCACCGCCGGCACGCTCAAAGGTCTGCCGTTGGCCTGGGCCGAGCTGGTCGCCGGCCCGCAACTGGCGGGCGCGGGCCTGGCCGGCAACCTGGTTTTCGACGGTGAGTGGGACGCGGTGATCGGCCCCACCCTGCGTATCAACGCCGTGCTGGCGCGCAGCAGCGGCGACCTGACCGTGCAGGCCGAGGACGGCCGGGGCGGCAACACCCGCGTGGTGGCCGGCATTCGCGACGCGCGCCTGACCCTGCGCAGCGAAGGCGAGGCCTTGAACCTGACGCTTCGCTGGGACAGCGAGCGCGCCGGCACCGCCGATGGCCAGCTGCGTACGCGGTTGCAGCGCGGTGTCGCGCCCGCAACTACGCCCGCAGCACCCGGCGCGCGCCGCCCTGGCTCGCCTCCTCCAACAGTCGCGCCCGCCGGCCCAGGCACATGGAGCTGGCCTGCCAACGCCCCGCTCTCTGGCGAGTTGCGCGCCCAACTGCCGCGCATCGGCGTGTGGTCGGTGCTGGCGCCGCCGGGCTGGCGCTTGCGCGGCTCGCTAGGCACCAACCTGATAATTTCCGGCACCCGGTCCGCGCCGCTGCTGGCGGGGGAGCTGCGTGCCGACGACCTGGCACTGCGCTCGGTGGTGGACGGCATCGAGTTTGGCAACGGGCGGCTGCGCGCCACGCTGGACGGCACCCGCATGCGCATCAGCGAGTTCACGCTGCAGGGCGCCGGCGACAAGGGCGCGGGCGGCCTGCTCACTGCGCAGGGTGAGGCCGGCTGGGTCAACGGCCAGCCGATGGTGGCGCTGACAGCCAAGCTGGACAAACTGCGCGCCAGCATACGCACCGACAGGCAACTCACCGTCTCCGGCCAGTTGCAGGCC
>NZ_JBDNGU010000159.1:0-22844 GCF_041689105.1 Polaromonas sp.
CCAGAAGGGCCAGCAGGGTCGATGGATGGTGTGCTGCAGAGCCACGCCCGGCGTACTTGCGGGTGATGTTGGAGATGTCGAGTTGGTCAACGACTTCGACAATGAAACGGGCCAAGTGGTCTTCTTTTAACCAGTCGTTCAGACAGGGTGGCAGCAGGTATGCAGTGTTCCTATCTACCGTCACAAACCGACTCATCTTGAACTCCCATACCAGGCAAAATCGACCTCCATTCTTAACGCGCCAGGCCGGGGTTTGATGACGAAAACTGAGAATAAATTGCGGGGAAAGCCCGACAGGCTGCTAGAAACGCGCCCTTGAGCAAGCCGTAGGACAGGAAGACCGGAACACTGAGCGGCCCGGTCGACAGGACAATGCCTGTGAGGAAACCGATCAACGCGCCCGCCAGTGCGAGGTGCCACAGTCGGGCCTTCCACTGCAGGCGTGCCAGCATGTGGCGCAGCGGGATCATGCCGAAGGAAAAACAGGCCGAGGGCCAGCTCGATGATGTGTGGGGACAGCACCAGCAGCGTGCGGGCGCCCAGGGCCGCCGCAGGGATGCCGGTGAGGGCGTAGGCCGCGACGGCTTTCCAGTCCACCTCGCGCCACCAGGCCAGCACACGCGACAGATTAGCCATCACCGCCGCGATGGCCATGATGGGCACCGCCTGTTTCGACCCGAAGGTGTAGACCAGCACCGGCAGCAGCATGATGGTAGAGCCTGTGCCTATGACACCGCTGACCCAGCCGGCCACAACACCGGCCAGCAGGACAAAGGCATAAGCCGTCACGGCGTCAGGCTCGCGCTGTCAAACGCGCAGCAAAAAGCCCCGCCGGCCGGGGCTTTTTGCGGAAGCGCCGCCATCTGTGGCGATGGTCGGGTGAAGGTCAGGAGGGCTTAGCCGCCCTTGTGCGGGCGCTTGCCAGGGTTCTTTTTGCTGCGCGTCCAGGTGCCGCGCTCCAGGCTGACCTTCTGGCCGCGACCGGCGGTGCGGGTCATGCCGGCTGCAGGTACGGGTTTAGGGGCGCAAATGTCGGCTTCGACGCGGATTTTTTTGGGCATGGAGGGCTCCGGGTTAGAAAAATGGCAGAACCCGTGATTTTAAGCTACCGCGCCGCGGTCCGGGAAGTGCGGTTCGCCCGGCCTTGCGCAGCGGACTTACATCGCCGCCCGCAGTGGCAAATTCACCAGCAGATTCTGCGGTTTGAGTTTCATCACCTGACCGGCATTCATCATCAACCCCAGGTAAACCGGCTTGCCGGCCACATCGGCGCGCATCTCCTGTGGGTTGGCAAAGTCCAGCCGAAACATGCTGACCAGGCGCTGCATGCGCTCGGGCGCCACCTCGCGGCCTTCGTACAGGTCGTTGAGCAGCGTCGTGGCCTCCACATCCAGGCCCACATGCCAGCGCCAAGCCTCGTCATCGACCTGTTGCAGCGGCCGGATACGCACGGCCACACCGAGAAAATGCTGCACCCATTTTTCCAGCACACGCGCCAGCGCCTTCAGGCCGGAGCGCGCGCGCGTCATGGTCAGCACCAGGCCGTGGCTGAGGTCGTTGCTGACTTCGTGGGTCAGGTCGAGCAGAAAGTTGTGCCTGTCGCTGGTGGGCCAATAGTCGGGCGCATTGCTGTCGGTCAGCACCTGCATGTCAACGCTGCGCAGCGGCGCTTTGGCCTCCGCGAGAAAGCGCCCGAAGTCACCCAGCCCGCCGTGATCATTGAGCATGTCCAGCCGGTCCCGGTCGCCGGCCAGCACCTGGCCGTCCTGGGTCGAGATGCGCTGGACGCGAAACAACATCTCGGCGGCCCGCACTTCATAAGCGTCGCTCGCGTCGTCCAGCAGGTTGCGGACGATGGCCTGAGCCAGCAGGTCAATAAACAGCGGCGGAATGCTGATGCTGCCGCTGCGAAACAGGCTGAGGTAATAGGCCTCCAGCGTACCGGCCTCCAGCAATCCGTCGCGAAAGCGCAGGAACAGGCTGTAGCTTTCGCGCGCGTCCTCGTCCTGCAGGGCCTGCAGGTCGGCCTCGGGCACGGGCCGCGAGGGCGCCAGCTGCAAGGCAGCATGCAGGGCCTGCTCGGCCGCGCAGGACTCGGGCAGCAGCGCGAGCTCGAGACGGGCCAGAAACAGGCGCAGGTAATCGTCGGTGGGCTGCAGCCAGCCGCGCGGGGTGCGCTGAAGCTGGGTGAAACCGCTGGAGGGCCAGAAATCTTGCATGGTGGCAATCGTCGCACATTGCTGGCAGTGGTTGATTTGCTATCTTTTTTATAGCTTATTACGCCCGTCACATAAGAGCTGGAGGCCGATTTGATACCAAAAAAAACCTCCCAATTGGCCTGCTGGAGGAAATTGACCCGCCGCCAGTGTTTTTTAGTTTGCGTACAGTGAGCCATCAACACGCCACAGCGTGCCAGATGGAGACACCCATGCCAGCAACCCAACCCCTGACCCGCCGGCGCCATGCAGTCCGCACCACCGCCCTGTTGCTCACCAGCCTGTGTGCAAGCGCGGTGCTGCCTGCCTACGCGCAATTTCCGACTGTCACCACGCGCACGGAGATCTGGAGCGGCAGTCACCCGCAAGCCAGCCGGGAGGCGGCGGAGCGCGCGCAGTGGGAGTTATGGCAGCTGCAGAGCGAGCAGCAGCGCCGCCAGCTTGAACTGACGCGCCAGCAGGACGCCCAGCTGCGCGAGCAAGCCCAGCGCAACGGCACCTGGGTGCCCACGCCGCCCGGCCTCAGCGACCAGGAGCGCGTCTGGCGCGACCAGCATCAGATGCAACACGAGGTATGGCGCCAGCAGCGCCAGCAGACGCGCCAGGACGACCGGCGGATACGTCAGGACAGCGAATCACCGGGCCAACGCGCGCTGCGTGAACAGGCTGAGAACCGTCGGCAACAGGGGCGCCTGTCCAGTGGAGACAAACGCTGACCGTCTGCGCCATGGCAGGCGCTCAGGGCGCGGTGCCGCGATAGAGCGTGGCTTCTTCTTCCAGCCAGGCACCAAACAGCGCGAGCGCCGTGTTGTCAGACTTCTGCTCGGGGTAGATGAAGTAATAACGCCGGTCGCTGAGAAACTCGTGCTTGACCAGCTCAACCAGCCGGCCTTGCGCCAGGTCATCTTCAATCAGGAAGCGCGGAATCAGCGCCAGCCCCTGGCCGTGGATGGTCGCTGCGGTAGTGATGGAAAACAGCTCCATGCGCGCGCCAGCCAGGTCGTTCTCGACCGCCAGCCCCAGCGAGCTGAACCACTGACGCCAGGCATAGGGCCGGGTGCTCATCTGCAGCAGCGGCAGGCCGTCAAAATCCGCAACCTTTAGCGTGCGCCGGGTCTTGACCAGCGCCGGGCTACCCACAGCCACAATGCTTTCATCCATCAGGAAGCAGGCCTCGGTGCCGGGCCAGCCGGCCTCGCCTGCGCAAATGGCGGCGTCCAGTGCGGTGTCGGCAAACAAAAAGGGCCGGGTGCGCGAGGACAGATGCACGGCGATGTCCGGATAGCGCTTGTGAAAACTGCCCAGCCGCGGCACCAGCCACTTGGCGGCAAAGGTCGGCACCACGCCGAGTTCGAGCGCGCCGCCGGCGCCGCCGCGCGCCATCATGTCCAGCGTGTCACGCTCCACGTCGTCCAGCCGGGAGCGCACATTGCGCGCGTAACTGGTGCCCGCCTCAGTCAGCAGCACGCCGCGCTTGGTGCGCCTGAACAGCTTGACGCTCAGAAAGTCTTCCAGGCCCGCAATCTGCCGACACACCGCGCTTTGCGTCACCGAATGTTCTTGCGCCGCCTGGGTGAAACTCTGGTGGCGCGCGGCGGACTCAAACAGGGCGAGCGCCGTGGTGGAAGGTATGTTGCGGCGCATCGGTCAGCTCCTCGATTTCAGGTTCGGAATTCGTTTTACGCACAGACATGTGCCAAATCATGGCTTGCGCAGGGGGGATGGCTCAGCGTATGCTCTGGAACACACCAGGATTTATTCCCGCCTGAGTTGCGATTTTCGCACACAGAACGCTTTCACCCCCGCACACCTCTGGAGACCTTCATGAGCACTTCCCCCAAAAAAGCCAGCTTCCACTGGGCCGACCCCTTGCTGCTGGACCAGCAACTGAGCGACGACGAACGCATGGTGCGCGAATCTGCAAGCGCCTACTGCCAGGACAAGCTGGCGCCGCGCGTGCTTGAGGCTTTCCGCCACGAGAAAACCGACGTGGCGATTTTTCGCGAAATGGGTGCACTCGGCCTGCTGGGTGCGACGATTCCCGAGGCCTACGGCGGCGCCGGCCTGAACTATGTCTGTTACGGCCTGGTGGCGCGTGAGGTCGAGCGGGTTGACTCCGGCTACCGATCCATGATGAGTGTGCAGTCCTCGCTGGTGATGGTGCCGATCAACGAGTTTGGCAATGAAGCAACCAAACAGAAATACCTGCCCAAACTTGCCAGCGGCGAATGGATAGGCTGCTTCGGCCTGACCGAGCCGAACCACGGCTCGGACCCCGCCGGCATGTTGACGCGTGCGCGCAAGGTAGCGGGCGGTTATTCGCTGACTGGCAGCAAGATGTGGATCACCAACAGCCCGATCGCCGACGTATTTGTGGTCTGGGCCAAGGACGACGAAGGCGCGATCTGCGGCTTTGTGCTCGACAAGGGCAGCAAGGGCCTGAGCACGCCAACCATCCACAGCAAGGTCGGCCTGCGCGCCTCGGTCACCGGCGAGATCGTCATGGACGGGGTGTTCTGCCCCGAAGAAAACGCCTTCCCGGAAGTGCGTGGCCTCAAGGGCCCGTTCACCTGCCTGAACTCGGCGCGTTACGGCATTGCCTGGGGCGCGCTGGGTGCGGCCGAGGACTGCTTCGACAAGGCGCGCCAGTACACCATGGACCGCAAGCAGTTCGGCCGCCCGCTGGCAGCCAACCAGCTGATCCAGAAAAAACTCGCCGACATGCAGACCGAAATCGCGCTGGGCCTGCAGGGCTGTTTGCGCCTGGGCCGCATGAAGGACGAAGGCACGGCGGCGGTGGAGATCACCTCCATCATGAAACGCAACTCCTGCGGCAAGGCACTGGACATTGCCCGCATGGCGCGTGACATGCTGGGCGGCAATGGCATCAGCGACGAGTTCGGCGTGGCGCGGCATCTGGTCAACCTGGAAGTCGTCAACACCTACGAAGGCACGCACGATGTGCATGCGCTGATCCTGGGCCGCGGCATCACCGGCATCTCGGCGTTTTCCTGAGGTGATGAGCGCTACTGCAGCGCGTCCGCCGCCGCTGACCGGTGTGCGGGTGCTGGATTTGTCGCGCGTGCTCGCCGGCCCCTGGGCCGGGCAGTTGCTGGCCGACCTGGGCGCCGATGTGGTGAAAGTCGAAAAACCGGGCGCCGGCGACGACACACGGGCCTGGGGGCCGCCTTACCTCAAGGACGCCTCCGGCCGAGACACGGCCGAGGCGACGTACTTTCTCTGCGCCAACCGCAACAAACGTTCGGTCGCGATCGACATCGCCACGCCCGAAGGCCAGGCACAGGTGCGTGCGCTTGCGCAGCAGGCCGATGTGCTGCTGGAGAACTTCAAGGTCGGCGGGCTCAAGCGTTACGGGCTGGACTACGCCAGTCTCAAGGAGGCGAACCCGCGCCTGGTGTATTGCTCCATCACCGGTTTCGGGCAGACCGGGCCTTACGCAGCGCGCGCCGGTTATGACTTTTTGATCCAGGGCATGGGGGGCCTGATGAGTGTGACCGGCCAGCCCGACGGCGAGCCGGGCGCGGGTCCGCAAAAGGTCGGCGTGGCACTGACCGACATCATGACCGGGCTCTACGCGACGATTGCGGTGCAGGCGGCGCTGGCCGAACGCGCAACATCCGGACTCGGACAACACATCGATTTGGCGCTGCTGGACGTGCAGATCGCCTGCCTGGCGAACCAGGCGTCCAACTACCTGGCGGGCGGCCTGGTGCCGCGCCGCATGGGCAATGCACACCCCAACATCGTGCCCTACCAGGCCTTTCCCACGGCCGACGGCGACATCATTCTTGCGGTCGGCAACGACAGCCAGTTTGCGAAATTCTGCGCCGTGGCCGACCACGCGGAGTGGTCCAGCGATGAGCGGTTTTCGAGCAACGCGCAGCGGGTAGCGAACCGCGCCGTGCTGGTGCCGCTGCTGCGCCAGGCGACGGTGATGCGAACCTCCGCCGACTGGATTGCCACGCTGGAAGCAGCCGGTGTGCCCTGCGGCCCGATCAATCACATCGACGAGGTGTTTGCCGACCCGCAGGTGCAGGCGCGTGGCCTGCACATCACCCTGCCGCACCCGCTGGCCGGCAGCGTGCCGCTGGTGGCCAACCCGATCCGGCTGTCGGGCTCTCCTGTGACCTACCAGCGCCCACCGCCATTGTTGGGGGAGCACACGGCCGAGGTGCTGGCGCAGTGGCTGTCACCGGAGGATGAAGAACGCTACGCAGATCCCTCTTGAGCATGCGAAGTAAGCCGGGGAGCCCTCACCCTAGCCCTCTCCCAGAGGGAGAGGGGGAAAGAGGCCCGTCTTTGCTCCCTCTCCCTCTGGGAGAGGGCAGGGGTGAGGGCAAGCGGCGCACAAGGAGAGGAGTAGTTACGTTTTGAGAAAAATCAGCCTCCAGCCCTTGACTGGCGGTCGCAAGCAGCTATTTATTTGATAGCGAAGCTGCAACACCCTGATGGCCTCCCGCCGTGGTGCGCAGGCGCGACACAGCGGCAGGCAGGTCTTTCCACGCTGCCTGGCCCGGTGCGTACCGGCTGCGCATGTAACTCGCCAGTGCTGCGATCTGCGTATCGTCCAGGCTGTGGCGAAACGCCGGCATGAAGCCCACCTGTGCCGACACCGGCTCGCGGATGCCGTCCAGGATCACGCGCACCAGATTGTCGGGTCGCTCACTGTGCAGCTTGCTGTTGAGCGCCAACGGCACGTTGACGCCCAACAAGGTCGGCCCGTCACCGTCGTGGTGACAGGACGCACAAGCCCCGTTGAACAGGCGCTGGCCCAGACCGGGCAGGGCTAGCGTCGTGGCCTGCGCGGACAGCACCGCCTGACGCGCACGCGCGGCTGCCTCGCTGTCGGCCAGCGGCTCGTTGTAGGACGCCAGGTAAGCGGCCATGGCGCGTATGTCCGGGTCCGGCAATGAAGCCAACTCTTTCACCACAGGCGCCATCGGCCCTGCGGCGATGCCGTGCTGCGGTGAGTGGCCGGTGCGCAGGTAGCTGTACAACTGCTCGGAGGTCCAGGGCACGGGCGCGCGCGACAGCGCGGTCAGCGCCGGTGCTTCCCAGCCGTCGACCACGGCGCCACTCAAAAACGCCTTGCCGCCGCGCTCGGCGCCAAAGGCGCTGCGCGGCGTGTGGCAGGCGCCGCAATGGCCCAGACCATTGACCAGGTAGGCGCCGCGGTTCCATTCCACGGTCTGCGTCGGCTCAGGCTGGTAGGGCGTGGGGTCATGAAACAAGGCGTTCCAGCCGGCCATCAGCGGCCGCACGCTGAACGGAAACGCCAGTTGCGTGGCCGGCGTTTCCGAGCGCACCGCCGGCTGGGCCATCAGCCAGGCGTACAGCGCCGTCAGGTCCTCATCGCTGGTTTTGGCAAAGGCCGTGTAGGGGAAGGCCGGGTACAGGTGGTGACCGTCGCGCGAGATGCCGTCACGCATGGCGCGCTGGAAAGCACTGAACGACCACAGGCCGATCCCGGTCTCGGGATCGGGTGTGATGTTGGTGGTCACTATCTGTCCGAAGGGCGTGTCCATGGCAAGACCGCCCGCATTGACCACGCCGCCCGGTGCGGTGTGGCAACCCACGCAGTTGCCCACGGCAGCCAGCTGGCGGCCGCGCTCCAGCGTGGCTGCGGTGTAGATGGACGCGCTGCTGCTGACCACCGGCGAAAAAACCGGTGCGATGGCCGGGCGCCAGCCGAGCAGCGCAGCGGCGATGCCGAACACGCTGGCCAGGACCGCACCGCCGCGCGCCCAGGCCTTCCGGTTTCGGGGCCACACCGCCGTTGCGGGCAGACGGCTGCTGGACGGTTCCGGGACAGACGGCAAGCGGGCTGGTTCACTGCCGGGCGCTGGGTTCAGCGCCGCGCGAATCACTTCGGGCGTGAACGGCGGCTGGCGAAAACGCACGCCGGTCGCGTCAAAAATCGCGTTGGCGATCGCGGCCGTTCCGGGCACCGAGGCCGACTCGCCGACGCCCAGCGGCGGCTCGCCGGGCCGGGCCATGGTCACCACCTCAATCACCGGCACATCGCGGAAATTAAGGATGGGGTACGCGCCCCACTCCAGGCTGCTGACGGCGCCGGTCACCGGGTTCAGCGTGACCTGCTCGGTCAGTGCGCGGCTGGCGGTCTGCACCACATTGCCGTGAATCTGGTGCTGCACGCCAGCCGGGTTGATCAGCGTGCCGGCGTCGTGGCCGACCACCACGCGCCGCACAAACACCTCACCCGTCTTGCGGTTGACCTCGACGTCGGCCACCCAGGCGGCCCAGGCCGCGCCGAAGCCCGGCCACTTGCTGTGCACATAACGCGCATAGGCAACCCCTTGGCCGTGCACGATGTCCGATGCCTCGCTGGCCTCACCGGCCTGCTGTTGCGGCTGCGTGTGCACCTTCCACTGCGCGCGCTCGGCCGTGGCGCGCACCAGCTCGGCGGCACGCGGCTCGCTGAGGTAACGCAGGCGGAACTCCAACGGGTCGACACCGGCCGCGGTGGCCAGCTCGTCGATGTAGGACTCGTGCGCAAAGGAGTTGGGCAGGGCCGACACGCCGCGCAGCCAGGAGGCGCGCAACATGGGCGCCATATCGTTGACGCTGATGCGCAGGTTGTCCCAGGCGTAGGGCGGGCGCGCACTGCGGTCGCCCATCTCGTAGGCCTGCGCGACGGGCTCGATGGTGCGGGTCAGCAGCAGCGCCAGCGTCGGTGAGCCGTTGGACGGGTAAGAGGTCTGAAAATCGTAGGCGGCGACCGAGCCGTCGTCATTGAGGCCGCCACGCACCTGCATCAGTTGCGCTGCGCCCTTGGGCTCCCAGGCGTGTTCCTGCTCACGCGTGAGCTGCACGCGCACCGGCGCACCGACGGCGCGCGACAGCAGCGCCGCGTCAGCCGCCACGTCGTCAGCGCAATTGCGCCCGTAACAACCGGCCGCCTCCATGCGGACCACGTCAATGGCCACATCGGCCAGACCCATCAGGCGCGACAGGTCGGCGCGCAACACATGCGGGTTCTGCGTGCCGGCCCAGACCGTCAGGTGATGTTCCGCCGCCGGGCCGCTCCCAAGGCGGGACGCGGCCCCCTCGGGGGGCAGTGAACCCCACGAAGTGGGCGAACGTGGGGGCTCTTCAGCCTTCCAATCGGCCAAGGCACAGGACGGGCCGATGGCGCCGTGCATCTGGTACGGCCAGACATAGTTGCGCGCCATGGCCTGCGCGGCGCCAGCAATCGCCGCATCCACATCACCTTCATCCACCAGCCTGCGCTGCGTCGACGGGTTGCCCTGTATCGCCTTTTCGAGGTCATCCAGATTCTGCAGGCCCGGCCAGGACTTCCAGGCCACACGTATTTCGCGCAAGGCCTGTTCAGCGTGTTCTTCGCGCTCGGCCACGATGCCGACAAAATCGCGGATCACGACCACGGCACGAATGCCGGGGATGTGCGCGATGGAAGATTCGTCCACAGACTCCAGCGTGTTGCCAATGAAGTCGCCATGGTCCGCGCCCGCGTAAGGCGGCCGTACGACGCGGCCATGCAGCATGCCCGGCACACGCATGTCGTGCACAAAGGTCAGCGCACCGGTGGCCTTGGCGGGAATGTCCACCCGCGGTGAACTGGTGCCGACCACGCGGTAGTCCTGCGGCGCCTTCAGCGCCGTGTTGAGCATCAAAGACAGCTCGACATGTTGCTGCGCCAGCAAGGCACCGTAGACCACCGAGCGTGCCCCGGCCCCAGCCACGCTGACCACGCCATCCCGCACCTCCAGCAGGGATGCGTCCACACCCAGATGCGCGGCTGCGCGCTCCACCAGCCAGGCGCGCGCCTGCGCGGCGGCGGCCCGCAAAGGCACCGAATGGATCTGTATCGACGCGCTGGCAATCGTCGCGCCCTGGTTGGGCGCGCGCGCCGTGTCGCCCAGCACCATGTGGATGCTGCCCAGCGCCACGTCGAGTTCTTCCGCCACGATCTGGCCCAGCGCCGTGCGTATGCCAGTGCCCAGGTCCACATGGCCGTTCAACGCCGTGACGCTGCCGTCATCCCACACAGCAAGCAGGATTTCCACGCCTTCGAGCGGATTGGCCGTGATCAGCGCGGGCTGCCCGGGGCTGGGCGGCAGCGCGGGCGGTGGCTCGCGGGTGACCAGCAGCACACCGCCAGCCGCATGGAAGCCGGCACGTGTCAGCGGGGTGTCGGCGCGGCGCGTCATGGACTGCCTGCTTGCACTGCCGCTTGCGAAGTCTTCTGCATCAACAAGGCGGCGCGCCGGACCGCCTTCAGTATTTCCAGGTGGGTACCGCAACGGCAAAGGTTGCCGGAGAGTTCGCTGCGTATCTCCTCGTCCGTCGGGTCGGGCTTGCGCGCCAGCAGCGCGGCCGTCATCATGATCATGCCGCTCAGGCAGTAGCCGCACTGGGCCGCCTGCTCGTCAATGAACGCCTGCTGCACTGGATGCAGGGCGCCCGGCGAGCCCAGTCCTTCCAGTGTGGTGATGGCCCGGCCGGCCACGCCACAGGCGGGGATCACGCAGGACCTTGCTGCCACACCATCGACCAGCACGGTGCAGGCGCCACATTCACCGAGGCCGCAGCCGTACTTGGGGCTGTTCAGGCCGAGGTCGTTGCGCAGCAGGGTCAGCAAGCTGACCTGCGGCGACACCGCCAGAGTCCGCGCCACGCGGTTCACGCTGAGGCTGACAAGATGCGAGGTCATGGATGCGTTTGCAAGCCCGGGTCTCTACCGTGAACAACCAGCCATCCGACCGAAGCCGCAACGGGTTTTCAACAGGAGTCTGGGACGGGCTGGATGCATGATGCGCTTCTGAGAGTGAGTGAGATAACGACAAAAAGCGCGCTACACACTGAGGTAGGCGCGCCGCACCTCGTCGTTGGCCGATAGCTCGGCCATGGACCCCTCGAAACGGATCTGGCCCTTTTCGAGCACATAGGCCCGGTCCGACACCAGCTCCGCAAAATGCATGTTCTGTTCGGACAGCAAAATACTGACGCCCTGCGACTTGAGTTCCAGAATCATGTGTGCCATCTGCTCGACGATCACCGGCGCCACACCTTCCGAGGGCTCGTCCAGCAGGACCAGGTAGGGGTTGCCCATCAAGGTTCGCGCGACGGTCAACATCTGCTGCTCGCCGCCGCTCATGCGGCCCCCCTGGCGGTCCGGCATCTCGCCAAGGTTTGGAAACAGCTTGAACAGACGCTCGGGCGTCCAGACTGGCGCCGCAATGCCGTCAGGCCAGAAGCGTGGCGGCTGCCGTCCCACTTCCAGGTTCTCCATCACCGTCAGGTCGGTGAAGATGCGCCTGTCTTCCGGCACAAACCCCAGACCCATGCGCGCCGCGTGATGGGGTTCACTTTTGGAGATGTCGGTACCCAGGAAGGAAACACTGCCGCGCCGCTTGTCCAGCATACCGATCAGCGTTTTGAGCGTCGTGGATTTGCCGGCACCATTGCGCCCCATCAGGGCCACCACTTCACCGCGTCGCACTTCGATGCCCACGTCGTAGAGGATCTGGGCGGCGCCATACCAGGCACATAGGCCTTTGCCCTGAAGCAGAATGTCCGTGGCAGCAGTCATGTCGCCGCTTCCTTGTCGATCGCCTTTTTCTCGAAGGTTTTGCCGCTGCCGAAATAGACCTCCTGGACTTGGGGGTGATCGCGAATCTCCAGCGGTTTGCCCTCGGCAATCAGCCGCCCCCGCGCCAGCACAATCATGCGGTCGGCATAGGCAAACACCACATCCATGCTGTGCTCGGTGAACAGCACCGCCATGCCGCGGTCGACGACCAGTTGTTTGGTCAGGGCCATCAGGTCGTTGCGCTCTTTGGGGGCCATGCCGGCCGTGGGCTCGTCCATCAGCAGCAGCTTGGGGTTGTTGGCCATGGCCATGGCGAGCTCCACGCGTTTGACGTCACCATAGGCCAGCACGCTGCAGGGCCGGTCGGCCTGCGCTTTCATGCTGACCTGATCAAGCAGCACCAGCGCCTCTGCACGTTTGTGGTCAGCGGCTCGGCGCCACATTGCAAACAGTTTGCGGTCCGAGGACAGCAGCGCCATCTGGACGTTTTCCACCACGGTCAGCGATGAAAAGGTTTCTGCAATCTGGAACGTCCGACTCACGCCAAGCCGCCAGATATCACGCGGGGCCAAGCCGATCAGCTCCTGGCCGTCCAGCTGGATCGAACCCGCATCGGCGCGCATCTGACCATTGACCATGTTGAAGGTGGTGGACTTGCCGGCGCCGTTGGGGCCGATCAGCGCCAGCAACTCGCCGGCGGCCAGTTCGAAACTGATGCCGTCCACCGCCTTGACGCCACCGAACGATTTGCCCAGACCGGATACTTTGAGCAGGCTCATGACTGCCCCTCCTTCGCGCCGCGCAGGCGCGACAGCAGTTGCTGGACAAAGCCGGCAATCCCTTGCGGAAACAGCAGCACCAGGATCAGGATGATGGCGCCCAGCATGGCGCGCCAGTAATCGGTGTTGCGCGCCACTGTGTCGTGCAGCCAGGTGAAGGTGACGGCGCCCACGATAGGCCCCACCAGCGTCTGCACGCCGCCCAGCAGCACCATGACCAGGCCGTCGATGGATTTACTCACATGCAGGGTTTCCGGAGAAATGCTGCCTTTGGAAAACGCATAAAGTGCACCGGCCAGGCCCGCGAAAGTGCCGGCGATGACAAAAGCCACCCATTGCAGGCGCTTGACGTTGATGCCGATCGCGTCGGAGCGAACGACCGAATCGCGTGCAGCACGCATGGCATAACCAAAGGGCGAATACAACATACGGTGCATCATCAGCACAGCCCCGGCCACCAGTGCCAGCGTCAGGTAGTAGTACATCTTTTTGTCGGCCAGCCATTCTGACGGCCAGACGCCGGTCAGCCCATTGCTGCCACCGGTGAAAGCGTCCCACTGGTAGGTGATGGCCCAGGTGATCTGGGCAAACGCCAGCGTCAGCATGGCCAGGTACACCCCCGACAACCGCACGCAGAACCAGCCGTAGATAAAAGCGCCCAACGCCGCCAGCGCGGGCGCAACCACCAGAGCCACCTCCATCGGCAGGTTCAGGTTGCGCACCAGCAGGGCCGCGCCGTAGGCACCCAGGCCGAAGTAGGCCGCGTGGCCGAAGGAATGCATGCCGGCCGGTCCCATGATGAAGTGCAGGCTGGCCGCAAACAGCACGGCCACCAGCAGGTCGATCAGCAGGACCGTCACATAGGGCGACTGTGCGGTCAGCGCAGGCATCAGGACCAGCAGGGCCAGCAGGGCGGCGCCGCCGTACTTGTAGAGGCGATCGGGCGGCCGCAGCGGCTCCTCGGCCGTGCCCGTATGGCGGCTGGTCGCCTGGGGCCGGCCAAACAGCCCCCAGGGCCGGGCCACCAGTACGACGGCCATCACGAGAAACTCCACCACCAGGGTGAGTTTGGAAAACGAAATACTGACGCCCCAGATTTCCACCAGGCCGAGCCAGATGCAGATGGCCTTCAGCTCGGCAATCAGCAGCGCCGCCACATAGGCGCCGGGGATCGAGCCCATGCCGCCGACCACCACCACCACAAACGCGGCCCCGATGATGTTCAGGTCCATCTCGAGGTTGGCCGGCTCGCGCGGCAACTGTAATGCCCCGCCCAGGCCGGCCAAAAAGGCACCTAACGCAAACACCGCCGTGAACAGCCAGGCTTGGTTGACACCGAGCGCGCTGACCATCTCCCGGTCCTGCGTGGCGGCGCGAACCAGCGTGCCCCAACGCGTTTTGGTCAACAGCAGCCAGAGCAGCCCAAGAACCACCGGGCCAGCGACGATCAGAAAAAGGTCGTAAGTTGGAAACTGCCTGCCGAGGATGGAGACAGAACCGCTCAAGCCAGGCGCCCTGGGACCCAGCAACTCCTCAGGGCCCCAGTACCACAAGACCGCGTCCTTGATGACCAGCCCGAGCGCGAAAGTTGCCAGCAACTGGAACAGCTCGGGGGCGCGGTAAATGCGGCGCAACAGCAATACTTCGACCAGTGCACCCAGCACCCCCACCGCCATGGCAGCCAGCAGCAGTGATGGCCAGAACCCGATGCTGCCGCCCAGATTGGCCACCAGCGAATAGGCCACATAAATGCCGACCATGAAAAACGAGCCGTGCGCAAAATTGACGATGCGGGTTACGCCAAATATCAGCGACAAGCCCGCTGCCACCAGAAACAACGACGACGCGCCAGCCAGGCCATTGAGCAGTTGGACGACAAAGCCTGAAAAATTCATACTGGCATGGACCTGTTTTGATTGAAAGTGCGCACCTCAGTGCGCCGGGGTGCAGGCCTCAAGCCAGGCCATCAAACTCAGTTGTTCGCGTCAAGCGGGCGCAGCTTTTTGACTTCTGCATCAGTCGGCTGAAATTTGGCGCCATCGGCATAACGATAGTCCACCATCACGCCCTTGCCACCCTCATTTTTTGTGCGTCCTACAAACGCGCCCATGGTCGATTGCTGGTCCTGGGTGCGGTAAACCACCGGACCAAACGGCGTACTGACCTTCAGGCCACGGAAAGCAGCAATCATCTTCTCGGTGTCTGTGGACTTGGCTTTTTTCATGCCCTCCGCCAGCGACTTGATGGCGCTGTAGCCCACGACGGAACCCAGCCGCGGATAGTCGTTGTATTTGCCGTGGTAGGCCAGGAAGAAGGCCTTGTGTTCAGGCGTCTGGATGCCGTACCAGGGGTATCCGGTGACCAGCCAGCCGTTGGGCGCCTCGTCCTTCAGCGGATCCAGGTACTCTGGCTCGCCGGTCAGCAGGCTGACGACTTCACGACCCTGGAACAGGCCGCGGGTGTTGCCCTCGCGCACGAACTTGGCCAGGTCGGCCCCAAAAAGCACATTGAAGATGGCGTCCGGCTTGGCATCCGCCAGGGCCTGAACCACGCTGCCGGAGTCCACCTTGCCAAGAGGCGGTGCCTGTTCGGCGACGAACTCGACATCGGGCTGCGCCTCTTTCAGCAGCTTTTTGAAACTGGCGGCGGCAGACTGACCGTATTCATAGTTGGGGTAGACCACGGCCCAGCGCTTTTTCTTCATCGCGGCCGCTTCGGGCACCAGCATGGCGACCTGCATGTAGGTCGAGGCGCGCAGGCGGAAGGTATAACGGTTGCCGTTTTGCCAGACGATCTTGTCGGTAAGCGGTTCGGCGGCGAGGAAGAAAAATTTCTTCTGTTTCGCGAAGTCCGTCAGCGCCAGGCCGATGTGCGAGAGAAAGGAGCCGGTGAGCACATCCACCTTCTCGCGCGAAACAAGCTCCTCGGCAGCACGGACCGCGTCACCTGGGTTGGCGTTGTCGTCGCGAACAATCAGTTCGATTTTTTTACCGTTGACACCACCGGCTGCGTTGATCTCCTCAACCGCGAGCTCCATGCCCTTCTTGTAGGGCTCGAGAAAGGCGGGCTGCGCCTTGTAGCTGTTGATCTCGCCGATTTTGATCACGCCTTGCGCTTGCGCTGTCACCAGCGAAGCCATCAGCCCCAGATAGGTCATCGTGCTGAGCACCTTGAATTGCATCTTCATGAAAAACTCCTGTTGTGGATCGGATTGATGTGAAAAAGCCCGGCGCCTACCGGAGGCCGTCTTCGCCCTTGATGTCGTGGATCTGCAATCCGCCCACGCGCGGTAGGGGTCGTCCACTGTCTGTCACAACGACAGCGACCACAATTTCATTGGCTCGCGGGGCGTCGGCCACGCGCGCCTCCATCGCATCGAAATGGCTCCGCACAAAGGCCGCGTCCTTGTGCCCCAGCGGCACATCGATCGCGGTACCCAGGCCGCCGCGTTTTTTGCTGGAAGGCACCAGGGCCGCGCCCTTCTCCACCGCCAGACGCAGGGGAGCGCCCAGCTTGGGGTGCAGGATGGCTGCGGCGTGTTCCAGCTCCCCCGCCTCGCCAACAATGGCCGCCTTGCCGTAGCTCTGCGCCTGGCCAGGCGCAATGCCCAGGGCCTCGACACATTTTTTCCCCAGTAGCGCGCCCAGTTCCTCGCCGATGCTGATCAGCTCATCGAGGTTCTCCTGATACACGCCGGCGAACGGGTTGGCGATCACCGCCATGGCCAGCGCCCTGCGCGTGGGCGGGTCGATGGGCTTGCCCATCTCCCGGTGAGTCTCGTCAACCTGGACAATGATTTTTCGAATGGTAGCTGTCATGTGTTTCCTGATGCTGGTTGCAATGGCGGGCAGTGGCAGCGCCGGTTCAGCGCAGGCCGTCCCATTTGCTGATGGCGCCTGCGGCGAGGCCGCCGACGCGCGCATGAATGCGCTGCCCCGTGCTCATCGCAAGGATAAAAACAATCTCGTCGGCCAGCGGCGCACCAGGAACGCGGACTTCGATGGCGTCAAAATGACTGCGTACATAAGCGGCATTGATATGTGTCATTGGCACGTCCAGCGCCGCCCCAGGGCCACCCACTTTTTTGGTCGAAGGCACGATGGACAGGGCATTGCCCGGGCGCCCGGTTTTTTCTTCGCCCTGCCCTTTGGCATAAGCCGATGAATCTCCCTTCCAGCCGAGAAGCTCACGCATGGCGTAACCGCCCGGCACATGCCAAAGGGCGCCATGCTCCAGTTCTCCGCTGGCACCTATGATGGCGCCCTTGCCGTAACCCTCGATACGCTCGGCGGGCACACCCATGGCCGCGAGCAGCTTGCGAGCCATCGTGAGCCCCACCGGCTCCAGCGCCGCCATCATGGGCAGGATGTCAGGCTCGTAACGCCCTGCGAACGGATTGGTCAACACCGCACCAATGGCACCGCGCAGCAGCGGGACATCGGCCACCGGACCGAATTCGTGACGAATCTGCTCCACGTGCGTGAAGATGCGTCGTAGTTCAATCATCGTTGGGAATCCATGTATTTCATTAAGCAAATACCGAACCAGCTTGCTGCCCGCTGTGCCGGGTATCCAGTGTTGCCATCGTTGCAGTATCGGTGCTGACGATCTGATTCTGACAAATCAGCGCAGCAGACCAGATCAGGCCCGCCGCACGCAGGGTCTGTGCGCGCCGCAGGCCCGCACGCAAGGCCTGCTGCACCAGGGTCGGCTCCAGCAAGGGGACCTCTACCGTAACAGGCAATGAACCGAGGTCGGAATCGTCTTTCAGTTCACAGGCAGGCCGCCGGATCACCCGGTCATCGTCAAGGTCTACCGCATTGGCAATCACTGTTGCGGCCACATCAGCCTCTGCCGCGGTACGCGCCAGCACCGTCACGCTGTCGGCAATGCCAAGCGAAAAACTCCTGCCGCGCCACCCGCTGGTGGCGACGCCGCGCACAGGCAGCAGGCCGGAAACCTTAAACTGGCCGTCGATCCGGATACCGTCGTGGATTTCGTAGTGGTCCAGTCGCGCCAGGTCTGCATAAAGTCCGATCTGCACCGACTGGGATGCCGCCAGATGCAGGGCAATGTCGCCGCCGTTGTTGACCCACGCGCGCGCCACACCTTCCACCGCATAAAAAGCGATGAGCTCCTGCGCGACGGCGCCCGCCACGGCGGCCATCGGCGTGATGAAGCTGCTTTTGTAGGGCTGGCAGGCCTGCCACATGCGCATGGCGACAGGCCCCTGCACGGGGCACAGGCCCTGCACCGGGCGCCGCAATGCGGGGAGCTCCTGCACGAGCTCCCCCAGGATGCTGCGAAAACGCCGCCAAGCCTGCTCATGCGCATCTTCCAGCGCCGACGGGTCCCCGCTTGCGCCAATCACAATGTCCATGGGCCCATGCTGAAAATGCCAGCGGCCGTCAGGAAAAAGCGAGCGTTGGGCGTCCATGTCAGCCGAGCAGGGGTGGCTGCGCCAGCGGCCAGGGGTTGGCGGCTGGCAAGGCCGCCCAGGCCAGGGAAGACGGCGCCCCTTCGTTGTGCCAGGCACCCCTGAGCAGCGCGTCTTCGAGCGTGCGTACATGGTCCATGTGCCCGCCAAGCGCGCGGTAATCGTCGAGCTTCATGCTGAATTCAATCGGCGCCACGAGAGCGGGCGTCGGCACGGTGCCAAAACTGTTGTCCGGCATGCGCATCACATCGGCCATGATGGTGATGCCACCGCCCGGCCAGACATAAGCCGGCGCGCCGCCGCAGGTGACATTGACCAGGGCGTTCTTGATGGCCCGGGTCAGAAGGACCGGGTTTTCGGTGACCCCCGCGCGCAGGCTGCCGCCAGCGCCGCCGAGAAACAGCACGGTAGACAGAGAGGGCTCGCAGTTCTCGCCGATACGCTCGACAATCAGGCGCACTTCCCCGGGGATGTCCTGCTCGACCGGATGAAGTTCTTCATTGAGCACATACCAGCTGGCATGCTCGCCGGTGGTAGACGTCATCAGCAGGCGCAAGCCCGGCCAGGCGACATCGGGGTCCCAGCTCTCGATGATGGACAGCGGCTCGGCGATGTCGGTGCCGCCCCAGCCGGTGCCCGGGTTGGCCACCTGAAAGTAACGGCCGGGCGTCGATTTTCTCCCGCGCATCTTGATGCCCGAGGCGCGCATGTCCAGACAGCGGCCCGCCTGGTGTTCGGTCAGAACCCCGGTGATATGGTCATCAACCACCACCACTTCATCGAGCTTGCCGAACAGCTGTTTCGCAAAGATGCCTATGGTTGCCGAGCCGCAACCCACACGCATGCGGCGCTCCTCCACACCGTTGACAATCGGCGCGCGGCCGGCCTGGATCACAATTTGCGAGCCCCCGTCAATCGTGAACTCAACCGCCTGCTTGTTACCCAGCGACTGCATCATGTCCATGGTGACGCGGCCTTCTTTCTTGCTGCCGCCAGTCAGGTGGTGCACGCCGCCAAGAGACAGCATCTGCGAGCCGTACTCTGCGGTCGTCACATGGCCGACCACCTCGCCCTTGCAACGCACGTTGGCCTGCTCGGCGCCGAGAAAGCGGTCGGTGTCAATCTTCACCTTGAGGCTGCAGTAACTGAAGATCCCTTCGGTGACCACCGTGACCATGTCGACACCTTCCACCTTCGACGACACGATAAAAGGCGCTGGCTTGTAGTCGGGATAGGTCGTTGACGAGCCCACGCCGGTGACAAACACCTCGTCGGCCAACACCAGGTCGCCGCTCCAGGCCGCCCCGGCCGGCGCCTCCTCCGGGGACGCGGTCACAGCAACTCGCCCGACAAAAGGAACCACCTTCGCCTCCGCATCTGACAGGGAGCGACGCAGCAAAAGCACGGGATCCACACGGACCAGGGTGCCGCTGCGGTTGGCATAACGGTCGCATGCCCCGCTGCGGCCCTCGGATATCTGGCACAACACGGGGCAGGCATTGCATTCTATTTTTTCGCTGTTCATGCGTTCATTGCGCGGCCTGGCCTTGTCCAGCACCTGGGTAAAAGCCGGCGTGTCCATGCCTGGCAAACCATCCGTCTTGGTATGTTCCGTCATCGTATCGGCCTCGTTATGGCTTGGCTGACCATCTTGGTGCACAAACACCAATGTAGTGCGCACTTAATTCATATGTTGCACTTGCTACATTCATGGTCAATGTAGCGCATAGATATTTCCGGCGCAATGGTATTTGCACGGCGGTTTCAGAATATTTCTCAAAAATGTTGCAAGCACTTAATTTAAATGTTGCGTTCACTACATTAATGTGGCACATTGCCCCATGCCCGACCACTTGCCTGCCCGGGCCGAGCCGCCAAAGGAAGTGCCGTGACCCATCTGGTAACCGACCCCTGCATCAAATGCAAATACACAGATTGCGTCGACGTCTGCCCTGTGGACTGTTTCAGGGAAGGCCAGGATTTTCTGGTCATTGACCCAGACGAGTGTATTGACTGCGCCGTCTGCATTCCCGAGTGCCCGGTCAATGCGATTTATGCTGACGAAGACATGCCCGGCGAGTTCAGCACCTTCCTGGAGCTCAACGCCCGGCTGTCACGACTCTGGCCTGCGATCTCCAGACGCGCCGACCCCTTTCCTGACGCGGCACAATGGAAGGATAAAACCGGTAAGCTGGCGGCCCTGGATCCCGGACTGCTGACAACGCCGCCTCTTTCCAACTGATCACCAACTCCCACTGTCCATCACCATGAGTGCTTTCAACGAAGAAACGGTCCTGTCTGTCCACCACTGGACCGACAAGCTGTTTACGTTCACTACCACCCGCGACACGTCCCTGCGGTTCAGCTGCGGCCACTTCACGATGATCGGCCTGCGCGTCAATGACAAACCACTGCTGCGCGCCTACAGCATCGTGAGCCCCAACCACGAGGAACATCTGGAGTTCCTGAGCATCAAGGTACCCGATGGCCCTTTGACCTCGCGCCTGCAGCACATGAAAGTCGGCGACAAGGTCATTGTCGGCCGCAAACCCACGGGCACGCTGGTTATCGACTACCTGTTGCCGGGCAAACGCCTGTACCTGCTGTCCACCGGCACCGGCCTGGCGCCTTTCATGAGCATCATCCGCGACCCGGACACCTATGAGCGTTTCGAGCAGGTGGTGTTGGTCCATGGCGTGCGGCAGGCCGACGAGCTGGCGTATCACGACCTGCTGGTCGAGCACCTGCCGCAGCATGAGTTTCTCGGGGACCTGATTTCCAAACAGCTGCTTTATTACCCGACGGTCACGCGTGAGAGCTACCGCACCATGGGCCGGGTCACGGACCTGATGGAAAGCGGCAAGATGTTTGAAGACCTGAAACTGCCGGCCCTGGATCCGGTCAGCGACCGGGTGATGATTTGCGGCAGCCCGGGCATGCTCAAGGATTTGAAACACATGCTGGAGCAAAAAGGCTTCCATGAGGGCAACACCTCCAAGCCGGGCGACTTCGTGATTGAGCGCGCCTTTGCAGAACAGTAGAGCACCGCTTTTCGCCTATCGGAAGCTACTGACCACGCCATGACCGCCAAACCCGTCAGCGACGTCAAGCCTGCGAGAACGACCAAGCCCGCTCGAGTCCGCACCCCCGCTCCCCGACTCGCGCCGGCAAAAAGACCGGGCGTGCGCGAGCGGGCGGCGCAGACCACGCGCGACAACATCCTGCGTGCCGCCACCAAGGTGTTTGCGCGTTACGGCTACGACGGCGGCAGTGTGGAAAAAATCTCCCGGTCGGCAAAATCCTTCGACCGGATGATTTATTACTACTTCGGCAGCAAGGAAGGCCTGTTCATCGAAGTGCTGGAGGACATGTACCGGCGCATGAACGATGCCGAGCTGGAACTGACACTGGACATCGAGCAGCCGGTGGAATCGCTCAAGGAAGTGATCAATTTTGTCGTCACCTATTACAGCAAGAACCCCGAATTCATCACGCTGCTGAATACGGAAAACCTGCACCGCGGCAAACACATTTCCAAGTCGGCCCGAGCGCGGGAGTATTCGTCGCCGGCCATCGCCATCATCCGGCAGTTGCTCGAAAGCGGCATCAGCAAGCGCGTCTTTCGCGATGGCATTTCCGCACGCAATGTCTATCTGCTGATCGCGGCGACAGGGTATTTCTATATTTCAAACCGCCACACCCTGTCGGCCTTTCTTGGCGAGGATCTGCAAACGCCAGAAGCGCTGGCGCAGTGGCAGGCATTCATTGTCAGCACCGTGCTGCGCACGGTGATGATCAACCCCTAACCCGTCAACAAGTCGCAAGAGGTCCCCCATGGCAGAAGCAGCAGTCAGCGGCAAGTCCGGAAAAGTCGTCATCACCAACATCGGCCTGCTGCTGTCTGGTGACATTGACCAGCCCATTCTGGACGCCGATACCATCGTGGTGAACGACGGCATCATCGTGGCGGTGGGCAAGGCCAAAGACTGCGACACGGCCCACGCACAGACCACCATCGACGCCCACCAGACCTGTGTGGTGCCCGGCCTGATCGACAGCCATGTGCACCCGGTCTTCGGCGACTGGACTCCGCGGCAGAACCAGATCGGCTGGATCGACTCGACCATGCATGGCGGCGTCACCACCATGATTTCCGCCGGTGAGGTGCACCTGCCTGGCCGGCCCAAGGACATCGTTGGCCTGAAAGCGCTGGCCATCACGGCGCAGCGCGCCTTCGACAACTTCCGGCCCGGCGGCGTGAAGGTACTGGCTGGCGCGCCCATCATTGAAAAAGGCATGGTCGAGCAAGACTTCAAGGAGCTGGCCGAGGCCGGCGTCACGCTGCTCGGCGAGGTCGGACTGGGTTCCGTGAAAGCGGGTTACGAGGCCAAGGAAATGGTGGCCTGGGCGCGCAAATACGGCATCCAGAGCACCATCCACACCGGTGGCCCCTCGATTCCCGGCTCCGGCCTGATCGACAAGGACGTGGTGCTGGAAGCCGACGCCGACGTGATCGGCCATATCAACGGCGGGCACACGGCGCTGTCAGAGCAGCATGTCTGCGAACTGTGTGAAAAATCCTCGCGTGCCATCGAGATCGTCCACAACGGCAACGAAAAAGTGGCGATTGCCGCCGCTCAGGCCGCGCTGCAGCTCAAATGCCCGCACCGCGTCATCCTGGGCACCGACGGCCCGGCGGGCTCGGGCGTGCAACCGCTGGGCATGCTGCGGCTGATCTCGCTGCTGTCCAGCCTGGGCAACATCCCGCCCGAGCTGGCCTTCTGTTTTGCCACCGGCAACACGGCGCGCATCCGCAA
>NZ_JBDNGU010000160.1:0-17337 GCF_041689105.1 Polaromonas sp.
GAAAGCGAAAATCGGCCCCAGCGAGGACAGTTTTTGCCGGATTTGCAGGCCCATAGCCCAGCTATGGGACAAAAAGACGGTGAAAAATGGACCGCTGCGGTCAATTTGCAGCCGACGATTCCCAAGCCCGACAGGCTCCTAGGGTCGCAAAGCGGTTCTAGACGGCGCCCCAGGGTTTGAAGATCACCAGCAGCGCAATGGCCGTGATGGCCACAATGACCGCTCCAGCGGTCCTGCGCACCCTGGCCGGCTGCTGCGGCGCCGCGCCGGAAACCAGGCGCCGCAGTGTTGCAGACTGGTTGCCATGCAGCCCCGACAGCACAAACACGATGGCCACCTTGAGCCACAGCCAGGGCGCGTTGTACCAGCCGCTCATCAGCGCCAGGGCGATGCCCAGGACCCAGACCAGCCCCAGGGCCGGCGTGGTGACGCGGCGGTCCCAGCGATAAAAAGCGGCCAGCAAACCCTGCTCATACGGGCCACGCGCCGGAGCATCCTTGCCGAGCGCGCCCAGCAGCACCGACAGGGTCAACATGCCGCCCACCCAGGCCAGCACCGCCGCCAGATGAAAAGACTTGAGGAATAGATACAGCATGGCATCCACCGTTGTCAGTTCGCCTGATTTTGACGCCTGACGCCTGACGCCTGTGGGGATGCCTGCTTTCGGCGCCCGCAGGCCAGGCATCCGCGACTGCCTACAGCGTGAAAATCTTGCCCGGATTCATGATGTTGAGCGGGTCCAGCGCGCGCTTGATGGTGCGCATCATGTTGACCGCGCCGTCGCCGGTCTCGGTCACCAGAAAGTCCATCTTGTGCAGGCCGACACCGTGCTCGCCGGTGCAGGTGCCTTCCAGGCTCAGCGCGCGCGTGACGAGTTTGTGGTTCAAACCCTCGGCGATTTCGCGTTCTTGGGGCTTGTCGGGGTCGATCAGGTAGCCGAAGTGAAAGTTGCCGTCGCCCACGTGGCCGACCAGGAAGTAAGGGATGCCGCTGGCATCGGCTTCGCTGACCGAGTCAAGCAGGCAGTCGGCCAGGCGCGAGATCGGCACACAGGTGTCGGTTGAAATCGCACGGCAGCCGGGGCGTGACTGGATGGCTGCAAAGTAAGCGTTGTGCCGCGCGGTCCACAGCCGCGTTCGCTCCTCGGGGGTGCTGGCCCATTCAAAGGCGTTGCCGCCCATGTCCGTCGCGATCTCCTGCACGGTCTCGGCCTGTTCCTTGACGCTGCCGGGAGAGCCGTGAAACTCCATCAGCAGCATCGGCTCTTCGCGCAGGCCGAGTTTGCTGTGCGCGTTGACCATGCGCACGGTGTGGGCGTCGATCAGTTCCACACGTGCAATCGGAACCCCGAGCTGGATGATCTGAATGGTGGTGCGCACCGCCGCTTCAATGCTGGGGAAAGAGCAGATGGCTGCAGATATCGCTTCAGGCAGCGGGTATAGCTTGACGGTCACTTCGGTGATCACGCCCAGCGTGCCTTCGCTGCCGACCATCAGTCGCGTCAAATCGTAGCCAGCGGATGATTTTTTGGCGCGGGTGCCTGTGCGGATGACTTCACCGCTGGCGGTGACCACTTCAAGCGCGAGCACGTTTTCGCGCATGGTGCCGTAACGCACGGCGTTGGTGCCGCTGGCGCGCGTGGCGCTCATGCCGCCAATCGTGGCATCAGCGCCGGGGTCGATCGGGAAAAACAGGCCAGTGCTTTTGACTTCTTCATTGAGCTGCTTGCGCGTGACGCCAGCCTGTACCGTCACCGTCAGGTCTTCGGCATTGATGGACAACACCTTGTTCATGCGGCTGACGTCAATGCTGATGCCACCCTGCACGGCCAGCAGATGGCCTTCGAGCGAGGTGCCAACGCCAAATGGGATGACCGGCACCTGATACTGCGCCGCCAGCTTGATCGCATCGGCGACGTCGGTGGTGCTTTCGGCAAACACCACGGCCGCTGGCGGAGGCGCCGCAAAAGACGACTCGTCGCGCCCATGCTGCTCGCGCACCACCAGGGCGGTTGAGCAGCGCTCGGCAAACCTGGCCTTCAGCGCGTCGATCAAGGCCTGCGGCACGGCGCGCAGATTGAGTTGGGGCAACAGGTGGTCGGGATGGGTGGGGGCGTTCATGGTGTCTCCAGGCTGGAGTACCAGTTTACGACTTGTCGGCTGAATTTTGAAGTGGGGACCACCCAGGGCCCCCACTGGCCCGAATCGGGCCTCTGCCGCTCATTGACCGGGCTACGCCGTCGGGTCAGGACTTGATGGCGGCCTCAAACTCTTCGCGTGACACGAACTGGTCCTTGTTGCTGTCTATCTGGTCAAAGCGCTGCTCGACCGCAGGCAAGCGCGCGGCCTCCTGGCGGCTGAGCTTGCCGTCCTTGTTGGCATCTGCCCGCGTAAAAGCGGCAGCGCTGTCCTGGTCGGCAGGGGCGGCTTTGGGGGCTGCGCCCTGCATTGTGGGAGCGCTCTGTGCAGCGGGCGGTTTGACCGCGCCCGAATCAGTGGCCTGCGCATGGGCAGCCAGCGCCGGACCGACAGTCAGCGCAGTCAGCAGCGCGACGCTGCGCAATTCAAAGTTGGGAATAAAATGAAATTTGGACGTCATGCAGACAGTTCCTTGAAGTTGAAGAAGCTGCCATTGCAACGCAGCCAGCGCCCAGCTGCCAGCACTTTTGCAGTGTGTTGCCTCGTTGACATCATCTGCAGTTTCGACACATTTTCTATCCTCGCGTAAGCCTTCCGGATTTTTACTTATGGCCAACAGACTCACCCAGATCGCCACCCGCACCGGGGACGACGGCAGCACCGGACTGGGCGACAACACCCGCGTCTCCAAAGACAGCCTGCGTGTGCATGCCATGGGCGATGTGGACGAGCTCAACTCGAACATTGGCGTGCTGCTGTGTGAAGAGATGCCGCTTGACGTGCGCGAGCTGCTGGTTGAAGTGCAGCACCAGCTCTTCAACCTGGGTGGCGAGTTGTCGATCCCGGGCTTCGAGCTGCTCAAGCCCGAGGCGGTGGCGCAGCTTGACGATGCGCTGGAAAAGTACAACGCCGCCTTGCCGCGCCTGGCTGAATTCATCTTGCCGGCCGGCTCGCGCGCCGCATCGCTGGCGCATGTCTGCCGCACGGTGGCGCGTCGGGCCGAGCGCGCAGTCGTTGCGCTGGATAACGCCGAGACCCTGAAAGAGTCGCCGCGCCAGTACCTGAACCGTCTGAGCGACCTGCTGTTTGTGCTGACGCGTGTGCTCAACCGGATGGACGGCGGCGACGATGTGTACTGGAAAAGTGAACGCATGGCGCGGGCGGCCGCGCAGTAGTCTTGCGGCGGCCGTTCAAAAATCAATGGCCCAATGCATGGGTCCAAGGACCTGCCAGCCGCAAATCTAATGATGAAATCAGGCTCCAGCCCTTTCGGGACAAGCGCTATCAGCTATGAATTTAATAGCTAACCAAGGGGCTTGGGCTTTCAGGCCCCAAACCCTGACGGGTCAGCGAACGACGCTGAGGTAGGCAAAAGCAGCGCGGCGCAGCTCCCGCGCCTGGCGCGGGTTGCGGCCGGCGCGGTCGCCGGCGCTCTCCATCAGCTGGCGGGCCACGCCGCTGGCTGGCGCGGTTGGGTGCTTGGCGGAGAAAAACGAACGAAGGCGTGAGACAAGGCGGTTCATGAGGGTTGTCACCAGCGGCTGGTGGTGAAAAGTTGCGATGATTCAAGAGTGAGGGTTTTCCCTAGGATTGCAAGTCGGCGGCGGCCTGTTTTACATGCCCAACACGCATAGTTGTTGCTGCTGTCGGCATAGGGGGCGTGCCGCGTGACATCCCTCACAATCGGGGGAGTGAACATCCAGCTTCTGTCCGACCTGCATCTTGAGTCCAACCCGCATTTTCGGGCGCAGCCCGTGCCCGGCGCCGATTTGCTGGTGCTGGCCGGTGACATTGGCTCTTACCAGCCGGGCTCGCTGCTGGCGGGGGGGATGGACGACGGGGATTTCGGCCTGTCACGTTTTTCGCCCTTGCCGGTCGCGCAAGGCGGCGCCGGCTGGCCCACCCCGGTCTTTTTTATTCCTGGCAACCACGAGTACGACGGGCTGGACTTCGACGCGACCCACACGCGGCTGCGTCAGACCTGCGAAAGGCTGGGCATGGTCTGGCTGGAGCAGCAAACCGTGCTGCAGCAAGGCGTGCGGTTTCTCGGCAGCACGTTGTGGAGCGACTTCGACGCGCTCAGTGCCGACGAAACCCGCAGCGGCGGCATGACCCTGGGCGAGCAGCTCAAAGCCCGCGAAAAAGCTTTTCGAGCCGCCAATTTTTATCTCCGCAAGAACCACGCCTTTCAGGGGGGTCAGCCCATGCTGGCCGATGCCGTGCGCGAACGTGGGCTGACCAGCCAGGCCTGGTTGCGGCAGGCACTGGCGCAGCCCTTCAACGGTCCGACGGTGGTGGTCACTCACTTTGCGCCCAGCCTGCTCAGCGCGGACCCGCGTTATGGCCTGGCGCCCGGCACCGCAGGTTTTTGCAATGCGCTGGATGAGCTGCTGGGTCAGGCGCAGCTGTGGCTGCACGGCCACTTGCATTGCCCGAGCGACTATGTGAAAAACGGCTGCCGTGTGGTGGCCAACCCGCTGGGCTACGCCCGCAAGGGCGAGCAGGACGGCTTCAAGCCCGACGCCTTGATCAAAATAGAGTCCTGACCCTTATCCTGCGGGCGTTAACAGCTATCGAATTAGTAGCAACCGAGCAGGCAACTGTTCGCCTCACGGCCGGTCGTTGCCCAGCGTGAAGAAAAACCCCGACCCTTCACCCAGGGCCGACTCTGCCCAGATCCGCCCGCCGTGGCGCGCCACAATGCGTTGGCAGTTGGCCAGACCGACACCCGCACCGGGAAAATCCTGCGCGGTGTGTAAGCGCTGAAAGCTGCGAAACAGCTTGTCGGCATGGGCCATGTCGAAGCCTTCGCCGTTGTCCCTGACCACATAGACGGGTTCGGCGCCAGAGGTCCCGGCTTCCTCGGATAGCATGCCAAAACCGATCTCGGTTTGGCTTCGCCGAGACGTGAACTTCCAGGCGTTGCCGAGCAGCTCTTCCAGTACCAGCCTGATCAGCATCGCGTCGGCCTGGGCGCGCAGCCCCGGCTCAATGTGAATGCGGCACACCCGGTCCGGGTCTTGTTGCTGGAGCTTGTCCATCACGCTGAAGGCCAGTGTGCTGAGATCGACTTCCTGCAGGCGCAGCTCGACGCGCGACAGGTTGGCCAGCGCGAGCAGGGCGTCGGTCAGCTCGCCAGCCTGCCTGACGCCGTCCTTGATACGGTTGACGTAGTGCCGCGCGCGTTCGTCCTCCACCGATCGCTCGAGCAGCCCGATGAAGCCGCCAATCGCAATAAAAGGCTGGCGCAGGTCATGCGCGACCGAGTGGGCAAACTCCTGCAGGTCGCGGTTGGAGGCCTCCAGCTGGGCCGTGCGTTCTCCGACCCGCTGCTCCAGCTCGGCATTCAGGCGTGTGCTGTGCGCTTCGGCGCGCTTGCGCTCAGTGATGTCGCGCAGCACGATGTTCGAACAAGACCGGTTATCCAGGTCCAGAAAAATCGACGAGGAAAGTTCGCACTCGAACACGCTGCCGTCACTGCGAACCATGCGCAACTCGCCATAAACCTGACCCTCGCGTTCGCGCTCTGCAAGCAGTGCCGGCAAGCGCGGATCGGAAGTGTCCACCAGCCCGCCCCGTCCACGTTCCCGCATTTCCTGCACACTCATGCCAAACAAGGCGCAGGCGGCAGGGTTGGCATTGAGCACCCGGCCATCGGGGCGGGTCTGCAAAATGCTTTCGAGGCTGGTATCAACCATCTGGCGAAAGTTCTCCTCGCTCTTGCGCAGCGCCAGCTCAGCGGTCTGCCGCTCCGTGATGTCGCGGATGCTGCCGATGAACTGGCGACGCCCCTCCAGGGAGACCTCCGCAATTCCCAGATCCATCGGGAAAAGGCTGCCGTCGCTGCGCCGTCCCGCCACCTCGCGCCCTATGCCGATGATCTGCGCCTGCCCGGTACGAAGATAACGCGACAGGTAGCCACCGTGCTCGCTGTGGTAAGGCTCGGGCATCAGCATGGACACATTCTTGCCGATCACCTCTTCCCTGCGGTAGCCGAATATGCGCTCTGCCGCCGGATTGAACAGTTCAATCATGCCGCTAGCGGAGATGGTCACGATGCCTTCATGCACGTTGTCCAGCACCGCCCGTACGCGACTTTCGCTGTCGTGCAAACTGGCACTCATCTCGCGAGCTTGCGCTTCCGAGCCCACCAACCGGAGCACCAGCGGGGCAAGCAGCCAGCGCAGCAACAGCAGCGCGATGATCAGCCCACCCAGCAGCAGCGGAATGAGGTAGCGCAACTGTGTCCACGCGGGCGCATGCAATTCGGCGCTGTCCATTTTCAGCACCATCCCCAGCCCGAGATCGCCCACCGGCGCGTAGGCAGCCTCGACCTCCTGGTTGCGGTAGTCCTGCGTGTTGATGAAGCCGGTCTTACCGGCCAGGGCATGCGCCATCGGCAGCAGATCGCCCCTGGATGAGCGTTGGGACAGCGTCGTGTTGACGAGCGGATTGAGCGTCGTCGGAAAACACTGAATTTTGAGGCCGAAGGGCGCGCACAGTGCCCTCTCTCCGGTTTCGCCCAGACGGGTGGCATCCTTGATGGCGCCCGTCGTAGCAGGCGGTGACTTCTCCGTCATGACCTTGCCAACCACCTGCCCTGCCTGGTTCAGCTCTATCTCGGCATGGCGCTGCATGACCATGAAGACGGTGACGCCCACCAGCAGGGTAACAACCGTCAGAATCATTCCCGAGACCAGCACAATCCGCTGTCGATAAATTTTTGTATGGGGCATGTTTGCCGGGGTCGTATCGGTGCTCGACCTGACCTTTCCTCGGGACGTTCAACCACATACAGGAGCGCGGGTCGCCGATCACACGCAGCAGCCCGACGCTGCCCCGTTCGCTTGCCCCGGGGCTGTCGCCGCGAAAAAGTTACTCAATGGAATAGAGGCGCCCCGCCCTGTAAAGGTCAGGGCCTGTCGGCACGGGCCCTGACTGGTAGGGCGAAACGCCAACCCAAATTATGAAATCAAGGCGCCATGCCAGTACCCTCACCCCGGCCCTCTCCCACAAGTGGGCGAGGGTGAGAAGCGCCGCTTCGCGAATTTCCCGTTAACGCGTGTTCAGTCCCTCAAAACAGGTCTGTAACACCAGCGTGATGACTTCTTCATCGCTGTGCAGGCCGCCGGCCTTGAGGAACTCCAGCACCGGGTCGCAGGCGCGCGCGTACAGCGTGTACAGCACCAGCACCGGCGGCAAGCGGGTGTTGAGCGATCCATCGGCCTGGGCTTTTTCTATCCAGCCGCCGAGCTGGTCGCTGACCTGCATCAGTCCGTCCAGGTAGGCCTTGTTGTTGACCAGCGTGGTGCGCAAGGTCGAGTTGTGGTGCGGCAGCGAAGGCATTTCGCCCGCCAGCTGCAGGGTCAGCATCCAGCGCACCATCGCCTTGAGCTGGTCCAGCGGCCGGCCGTCAGGAGGCAGGCTGGCCAGAAAAGCCTGCGCGCGCGTGACCACCCGCACCATGGCGGCGGCGGCCAGGTCTTCCTTGCTTGGAAAGTGTTTGTAAAGGCTGGCCTTGGCAATACCGACTTCGGCAGCCACTTGGTCCACCGTCATCAGGTCAAAGCCTTTTTCCGACAGCAGGCGGTTGACCGCCTGCACGATGGCGTCCTCGCGGACAGCCAGCATCTGGGCCTTGAAGGACACTTTGGCGGGGGTCAGCAGTGCGGCCGGCGACGGGGCCGCGGGTGCAGCAGGAGAGGCGAGTACACGTGTGATCATGCGTCCAATTTTAGCCGCAAGCGTCTCGAAATAAAATCCCCGATCAAAGTTAAACTGTAAAGTCATAACAAAACCCAACAGTAACAAACGATTTGTTCCAAATCAATGCGGTCGCCTTGGAGGCCTTCCATGTATCTTGCTTGTTCAATGGCTTCTGCGCCGCTTGTGGCCTGGAGGACGAATCATGAAAACCACCTGGACCCCCCTGTTCGCCTGGCTGCTGGCGGCTTTGGCCGCCTTGGCGCTGGCATCGGCCGCGCCCAACGAGGCCGGCGTGATGGGCCAGCTGCCCACCATCATGGCGCGCACCCTGGACCGCCAGGCTGTCAGGGTGCCCGACGGCCTGCCCGGTGAGCGGACGCTGGCGCTGATCGCCTTTCGCGGCACGCAGCAGGCCCACATCGAGGGCTGGGTCCAGGGCTTGGACCTCAAGGATGACCCGTCGATCAGCTGGCTGCGCATGCCGGTGCTCAATGACCCCGGCAGCGTGGCCGGACGCAGCGACATCGAAAACAAGCTGCGGCGCAAGTACCCCGACAATGCCGTGCGCGCCCGCATGGTGCCGGTTTTCACCAACCGGGAGCATTTTGTGCGCTCCGCCGGCCTGAATGGGACGGACCAGGTGTATGCCGTGGGGGTCAACCGCCAGGGGGAGGTGCTGGCCAGGGCCGAGGGCATGTTTGACGCGGGCAAGGCGCAGAACCTGCGCGAAACCCTGCAGCAACGCGGCGGCTTCTGACGCGCTGGCGGGAGAGCCGGTAGCGGGCCTGCAACTCGCCCAGCGTAAAGTAACATGCGGCGCCCTGGCCTGAGACTGCATTTTTTACAGTCTGGTTTGCGCCGGTTCGCTCAGCGTTTGACCCTGCGCATGAGCTGTTCAGCCTGCCTCCTACAGCTCGCCCATGCATGACCTGACATTGTCGACGTTGCGCTCAGCCCAAAATAATACTTTCGCGTTTTGGATTGCAAGGAAGAAACATGACGAGCTCCAGTACCACCGGCAGCAAACAGGCCCACAGCGAACCCGGCAGCAGCGAAGGCATGCCAGCCAAAACCCCGGCGCCAGGTCGCGCTCGGCCCGGGCAGGCCGAAACACCGCGCGACGCCTCGGATGAAGCCAACCTGGCCCTGCCGCATGAACGCGACCAATCCACCGACATGACGGACGCGGTGCCCGATCCGCAGATCAAGCAAGCCCACACCGACCTGGGGCGCGGCCTGCAGGACACCGGCAGAACGCCTGCCGTGGATGCCACGTACGACAAGCTCAAAAAACGCTGAGGGCTTTTGCTCCTGTTTTTATAGCTGGTCGCGCCCATCGCATAAGGGCTGGGGGTCTGTTTGGCCAATAACTTTGGCTCAGGGCAGACGCGGCGAGCGAGCCGTCTCGCCCGGACCCATCCGCTCGCTCATCCAGCGCAGCAGGTCCAGCCACATCTGACGCATCTCCGCGTCCAGCGGCGTGCGTGTTGAATTGGGCAGCTCAATGGTGACCACCGGCACACCTTTGTGCACGCCGCCATAGTTGCCCAGGGAGCCGGGGAAAATCCCGACCTGGTCCAGGTACAGACGGCCCAGCTTGGACGGCGGCACCGACGGGCCATCAAAGTCCAGCACGCCATATGGCGCATGGATGCTGACGATCAGGTTGGGTTTGAAGCGCTGCATCTCGCCATGCAGAAAAGCGGACTCGGGCTCTGACAGCGGTTTGGGGCCCGGCCAGCGGCGCGGGTCTTTGCGCGTGCGCTTTTCCCAGTAGATCTTGGCATCGCGCTCCCAGTGGGGTGTCGGGAAGTTGCGGTTCAGGTCCACCCCGTTGGCATTGACGCGGCGGGGCGGCGTGGCGAGCAGGCCATCGGGATTGAGGGCGGGTACAAACCGCCAGTGGATCGCCTGGGACCAGGGCGCCGGCGTCTGCGCGGCCAGCTGTATCCAGTGCAGCGCCACTGACGCAGAAGACAGCTCATCGCCATGGATGGCGCCGATCACGAGCACGCGCAAGCGCGCGTCCTCAGGCTGGATGTCGCGCACCCACAGCGGCTGGCCCTTGACCGAACGGGCGGCGCTGGCTTCGAGCTGCGCCGCCTCGCACAGGCTGCGCTTGACGTTGGGCAGCTTGCGTACAAACTCATCGCAGGGCGCTGCTGCGTGGGCCGCCGCCGAAACCAGCAGGAACGTCAGGACAGCAGCGAAGCAGGAAATACGCATGGTTTGTTTTAGGCGTCGCGCCCTGCCCTGCGTGTGCCGGACGGGTGGACCGCGCATCAGTTAAATTAGTCGTATGTCATCTTACGTTCGCCCAAGCCAGGCTGGCCGCCCCAATTTTTCAAAGCAGGAGTTTCGCGCTTCGCTGGCCATGTTTGCCACAGGGGTGACGATTGTCACGGCGCGCGCCGAAAGCGGCGAGCTGATCGGGCTGACCGCCAACTCCTTCAATTCAGTCTCGCTGGAGCCGCCGCTGGTGCTGTGGAGCCTGTCGCGGGTGGCCGGCTCCATGCCCGCCCTGAGCGCCGGCTCGCACTACGCCATCAACATCCTTGCGGCCGACCAGAAAGAGCTGGCCGAGCGGTTTTCCACCCGGCGCGAAGGCCGCTGGGACGGTGTTGCGTGGACCGCGGGTATCAGCGGCTCACCCCTGCTGGCAGGGGCGGCAGCGACGTTTGAATGTTTTAACCGCAGTCGTTATGAAGAAGGCGACCATGTGATTTTTGTCGGCGAGGTCGAGTGCTGCGCCCACCGCGCCGGCGCTGCGCCGCTGCTGTTTCACGGCGGCCGGTTTTACACCGAGCATCCGCTGTAAATGGCGACCATCTTGCGACCGTTGTCCTGGCTCCCATGAAGTCAGATCGCTCCGCCTCTCCTGACTTTAGACATTCCCTATGACGCCACGCCGAACCCACCTTGACACTTTGGCCATTTCCCTGCTGCTGGCTTGCTGCCTGTTCTGGGGTTTCCAGCAGGTGCTGGTCAAGGCCACGCTGGCCGAGTTGCCGCCGGTGTTTCAGGCTTCCATCCGTTTTGCCGGCGCCACGCTGCTGCTGTTTCTGTGGTGCGCCTGGCGCGGCATCAAACTGTTGGGTGCTGACGGTACCCTGCGTGCCGGCTTGCTGGCCGGCAGCCTGTTTGCTATCGAGTTCGCGTGTCTTTATGTGGGTTTGCAGTACACCAGCGCCTCCAGGTTGACCGTGTTTCTTTACACCTCGCCCTTCTGGGTGGCGGCGCTGTTGCCGCTGTGGGTGAGCTCGGAAAAACTGCGCCCCATGCAATGGGCCGGACTGGCCTGCGCGTTTGCTGCGGTGGCCTTTGCCCTGCGCGAAGGTTTTGGCGCCAGCGGCGCATCGACCTGGCTCGGCGATGTGCTGGCGTTGGTGGCCGGCATGTTCTGGGGGCTGACCACGGTGGTGATACGGTCGTCCTCGCTGACCCGGGTATCCGCTGAGAAGCTGCTGTTCTACCAGGTGGCGGTGAGTGCGGCGGTGCTGCCCTTTTTGTCGCTGGCGCTGGGCGAACAGTGGGTCTGGCACTTCAGCCCGTTCGCCATCACCTCGCTGCTGTTGCAGACGGTGGTGGGCGCCTTTGCCAGCTACCTCGCCTGGATGTGGATGCTGGGCCACTACCCGGCCACAAAAATTTCAGTGTTTGTGTTTTTGACACCGCTTTTTGCGCTGCTGTTTGGCGCCTTGTGGCTCAAAGAAGCGGTCACGCCCAGCCTGCTGGCCGCGCTGGCGCTGGTGGCTGTGGGCATTGTGCTGGTCAACCGCAGGGCGCCCCCGCCGCCCAGGTAGTGCATCTGGCCCGTGATGGGATGGCGGAAAGCAAGGGGCTGGTGCCGCTCAGGTCGCCGAAGTGCGTGATTGCGCAAACGCGACATACCAGTCGAGGCAGTCCGGATTGGCCATCGCATCCTTGTTGACCACCTTTTCCAGCGGCTGGCCCAGCAGCAGCTTTTTGATCGGCAGCTCCTGCTTTTTGCCCGAGAGGGTGCGTGGGATTTCTGGCACCTGAAAAATATCATTGGGTACAAAACGCGGCGACAGCGCGGTCTTGATGGCGGTGTTTAACCTGTCTCTGATGGCGGCGTCCAGCACCAGACCGTCGCGCAGCACCACAAACAGCGGCATATAGCTGTCTCGCCCCAGGTATTCCAGGTCCACCACCATGGCGTCGAGCACTTCGGGCAAAGCCTCGACCGCGCTGTAAAGCTCGCTGGTGCCCATGCGCAGACCGTGGCGGTTGATGGTGGCGTCGGAGCGGCCGTAGATGATGCAGCTGCCCGACGGGGTGACCTTGAGCCAGTCGCCGTGGCGCCAGACGTTCGGGTACATGTCGAAGTAGCTGGACAGGTAGCGTTTGTTGCCCTCGTCGCCCCAGAAGTACAAGGGCATGGACGGAATCGGCTGGGTGCAGACCAGCTCGCCGACCTCGTTGACGACGGGCTGGCCGGCCTCGTTCCACGCCTCCACGGCACAGCCGAGCAGGCGGCATTGCATCTCACCGGGAACTTGCGGGAGCTCGCGGTTGCCGCCTATGAATGCGCCGGCAAAATCGGTGCCGCCGGAGATGTTGCACCACCAGATCGACTCCCCCACGCTTGTCGCTTCGCGTACTTCACTGCCCCCTGAGGGGGCTAATTTCCCTGGGGGCGGCCCGTCGGGAAATTGGTCGCCCAATCTCGCCGCTTCATGAGAAGCGGTTTGGCGCAATCTCTGGAATTGGTCTGTGCCCCAGTTCTGTGCCTCGGCCGACAGGGGCGAACCCGTGGTCCCCAGCGCCCGGACTTTTGTCAGATCGCCGCAGTCGGCCAGGTCAATGCCCGCCTTCATGCAGTTGGCAAAAAAGGCTGCGCCTGCGCCAAAAAAGGTCACCCCCATCTTTGCCGCGAAGCGCCACAGGGTTGTCCAGTCGGGCTTGTCCTTGCTGCCCCCCGGGTTGCCGTCGTAAATGCAGCAGGTGGTGCCGTTGAGCAGGCCGCTGATCTGGGCATTCCACATCACCCAGCCGGTCGAGCTGTACCAGTGGTAATGCTCGCCCCAGCTGTTGGGCTGGTAGCTGCAGCCGATGTCGTTGTGCAACGTTTTCAGCGCCAGCGCAACAATGACGGTACCGCCATGCCCATGAACAATCGGCTTGGGCAGCCCGGTCGTGCCACTGGAATAGACAATCCACAGGGGATGGTCGAAAGGCAGCCACAACGGTTCGAAGGCCGCCACTTCAGCATCGTTTCGGGCTGTAGCCCTCTCAAAACGGGCGCTTTCAGCTATCGAAACAGTAGCACTGAGATGGCTGTGAATGATCACGTGCTGCAGCGAGGGCAGCGCGGCGTGCATGTCTGCCACCACGGCGCTGCGGTCCAGAACCCGTCCGCCATAGGTCACGCCATCACAGGCAATCAGCACCTTGGGTTCGATTTGCCGGAAACGGTCCAGCACGGCATTTGTGCCCATGTCCGGCGCGCAGATGCTCCACACGCCGCCTATGCTGGCCACGGCCAGAAAGGCCACCGCGGCCTCGGGGATGTTGGGCAGGTAGGCGGCCACGCGGTCTCCCGGTGCCACGCCGTGCGCCTGGAGGTGCAGGGCCAGTGAAGCCACCTGGCGGCGCAGTTCGGGCCAGCTCAGTGCGTCGGGTTGCCGGCCATCGGCAAGGCTTTTTTCGTCGTGGCTCATCAGGGCCGGAAAGCCGGCAGCATGCGCCTTGTCCACATGCCGGAATACCTGGTGCACGTAATTGAACTGCGCACCCGGAAACCACGTCGCGCCCGGCATCTGATGGTTGGCCAGTACGGCGCTGTGCCGCGTTGGCGACTGCAGGTCGAAGTAGTCCCAGACGCTTTGCCAGAAGGCGTCCAGGTCAGTGATCGACCAGCGCCACAGCGCGTCATAGCTGTCGAACGACTGGCCGCGCGTCTCGCGAAGCCAGTTTTGATACAGGCGAATTTGGGGAGTGTGGGGAGCGCGCATGGGAAGAAAGCTTAGCAGCACGCGTGGGGTTGCCGCTCACCGCCCTCGTCCCCGAAAAAAAGCAAAGGCCGGAGATCGCCTGGCCTGGGCAGGTCGAACTACCACGGTCAAGATGATGCTGAGAGTGAATGAACGCGAAACGACCGCCCGGGCAGGCGGCCGTTTTGGGGACAGCGCGCGAGGCGTATGACGCCGGACTGTGCCAGCGACCTGGCCCGTCCGCGCAGTGCGGTCAACCTTATTTTGGTGTGCCGCGCATCATGGCTTCGACGTCCGTCATGGGAACCATGCCGTTTTTGGCGGGCTTCATGCTTTTCCACATGGCGGTTTGATAACGGTTCCATTCCCTGGAGGAAACCATGCCGTCGCCATTGGTGTCCATCTTGTTCATGGCCGTCGCGCCAATCTTGGCATTGGCTTTCATCTCGGCCTTGGCAGCTGGTTTGCCGCCCGAGGCCGCCGCATCGATTTTGGCATCGACTGGCGCACCGCCCATGCCTGCCGCCGGGTTGGGTGCAGACAACGTGGAGCCGTTGGCTTTTTTGGTATCAACTTTCATTTCAGCCTTGGCAGCGGGAGCGCCGCCTGAGGCTGTCGGGTTGATCTGTGCGGGAGGCGCACCGGCTGTGCCAGCAGGCGCTTGTGCGAAGGCCGCGGTACAGGCCAGGGCGGCAAGGGTCAGCGTCAATGATTGCTTTTTCATGGTATTTCCAAAAAATATGAGAGCGACTTGCTCACTGTTATCTTCGCCCGCGTGAGGGTTGGCGGCTGTAGGATGAATACGGAGCCACCCGTAAGCCCCTGTCGGCTCCGGGTGACATGGCCAGAGCGGCAAAATGGAAGGCCGCGATGGTGGTCGCGGCGCTGGACTTAGCGTGGACTGATGAAAAGTTACCAGACCTGATCCTGGGGAGACTGCCGTGATAAGGCCCCGCGAGGGTTTTTTGTTGGTTCATATTTCGCACAATCGTGCGAAGAACGGAAATGCCATGTTGTTGCCATTTTTCGCCTTGACTCTGTTTGTCCTCGTGCGCGCCGTACAGGCCGCTGCCGAATCGCTGCGAGGCCTGCCTCGCAGCAATGAAGACTGGGTCTGGTACTGATCAAGCAAAAAGGAGGTCACCATGACACGCAGTTCTGTGCAAGCCACCGCCGCTTTCTACAATACCAGCCCTGTTACCCGGCTGTTTCGCTGGGGCCTGAGCGCTTCGCAGCGCCTGTGGCCCGCGCTGGCAGTACGCGCCGCCTACCGGCTGTTCGACACCCCGCTGCCTCCGCGCTGGCTGAATCGACGCCGCGCATGGCCCCGCGACTGGGCCATCAGCAGTTGGCCATTTGAAAATGCCAGCATCACGCTGTACACAAGGCCGGTTGCGCCGCATGGGCCGGTGGTGCTGCTGCTGCACGGCTGGGGAGGGCACGCCGGTCAGATGCTGGCGCTGGCCGACAGCCTGCAGGCGCAGGGCTTGCATGCGGTGATTCTGGAGATGCCGGCGCATGGCCGCAGTGCGGGTCCAACCAGCAGTCTGCCGCAGTTTGCGCGCGCGATCGACTACGCCGCAGCGCGCCTGCAGCAAGAAGGCTACCGGCTGCAGGCGTTGGTCGCCCACTCGCTGGGCGCGAATGCTGCAGGTTTTGCGGCCAGCCGTGGCCTGTCGGTGGACAAGCTGGTGCTGCTGGCGCCGCCGGCCTCCCCCCACGAATACACGCGGCTGTTTGCGCAGGTGTTCGGGCTCAGCGAGGCCACGCGCGCCGCCATGCAAAAACGCTTCGAGGCGCGCGAGGGCGTCCTGATGCCGCAGTTCGAACCGCAGGCCGTCGGCCCACGCATAAGCCAGCCCACGCTGGTGGTGCATGACAGGCACGACAGTATCAGCCGCTTTGCGGATGGCGTGGCGTACAGCCAGGCTATCGCCGGTGCGCGATTGCTGGCCACACAGGATCCCGGGCACAGGCGCATCCTGAAAGACGCCGAGGTGCTCAAGGCAGTGGCGTCCTTTCTGTCCTGAGGCGCCGTCGCCGCTGTTTTCCTCTTGTGCCCGGGCGGTCTTGCCCCTAGCATGTCGGCACCTACAACACGAGGAGTCATGGGATGGGCATGTTCAGCTGGACAGAAAAAAACAGCGCGGTGCTGCAGCAAGGCGGGGTGATTGCGCCAGATGAGCGCCTGCCCTGGCCGCAAACCGCAGTGATGGGCGTGCAGCATGTGATAGCGATGTTTGGCGCGACGGTGCTGGCGCCCATCCTGATGGGCTTTGATCCGAACATGGCGATCTTGATGAGCGGCATCGGCACGCTGATCTTTTTTGCCGTCACCGGCGGCAAGGTGCCCAGTTACCTGGGATCCAGTTTCGCCTTCATCGGCGTCGTCATTGCCGCCACGGCGTATGCTGGCAAAGGCCCGAACGCAAACATCGGGGTCGCACTGGGCGGCATCATTGCCTGCGGTGTGTTGTACACACTCATAGGTGTCATCGTGCAGGTCGTGGGCACCGGCTGGATCGAACGGTTCATGCCGCCGGTGGTCACCGGTGCTGTGGTCGCGGTGATTGGCCTGAACCTGGCCGGCATTCCCATCAAGAACATGGCCGCCAGCAACTTTGACGCCTGGATGCAGGTGGTGACCTTCGTCAGCGTGGCGCTGGTCGCGGTGATGACGCGCGGCATGGTGCAACGCCTGCTGATCCTCGTTGGCCTGATCGTCGCAACACTCATTTACGCCGTGCTGACCAATGGCCTGGGGCTCGGCAAACCGGTGGATCTTTCGGTGATCGCCAGTGCGGCGTGGTTGGGCATGCCAGGTTTTGCCGCACCGGTGTTCAGTGCCAGCGCCATGCTGCTGATCGCGCCGGTAGCCATCATTCTGGTGGCCGAAAACCTCGGCCACATCAAGGCCGTGACGGCCATGACCGGAAAAAACCTGGACTCCTACATGGGCCGCGCCTTCATCGGCGACGGGGTGGCGACCATGGTCTCGGGCGCGGCCGGCGGTACGGGCGTGACCACCTATGCCGAAAATATCGGCGTGATGGCGGCGACACGCATCTATTCGACAGCGGTGTTTCTGGTGGCGGCGCTGATTGCCATCGTGCTCGGCTTCAGCCCGAAGTTCGGCGCGCTGATCCAGGCAATTCCGTTGCCGGTGATGGGCGGCGTCAGCATCGTGGTGTTCGGGCTGATCGCGGTGGCCGGTGCCAAAATCTGGGTGGACAACAAGGTGGACTTTTCGGACAACCGCAACCTGCTGGTTGCGGCGATCACGCTGGTGCTGGGCACCGGAGACTTCACGCTGAAGTTCGGCCAGTTTGCACTGGGCGGCATAGGCACGGCCACCTTCGGTGCCATCTTGCTGTACGCGTTGCTGGGCCGCAAGCGCTAGGAGCCTGTCGGACTTGGGAATCGTCGGCTGCAAATCGACCGCAGCGGTCCATTTTTCACCGTCTTTTTGTCCCATAGCTGGGCTATGGGTCTGCAAATCCGGCAAAAACTGTCCTCGCTGGGCCCGATTTTCGCTC
>NZ_JBDNGU010000161.1:0-2055 GCF_041689105.1 Polaromonas sp.
CACGTTCGGATAGGCCGGGAAGCTGTAGCTCACCCGGCGCATGTCGAGAAAGGGCGGCGGCTTAATCGACATAGGGCGCAAGGGTTTCGGCGGCGGCTTCGGCCGAGCTTTCGATGTCCGTCATCTGCACCAGGTCGAGCAGGCTGAAACGCCCGTCGTGGTGCCAGCCGGCCTCGGGCGAGGTCATCTGGCCCAGCGCGCAGATACGCGTCACGCCGGCGCGGCCCAGTTGCTCGGCAAGCTCGAACAGCTCGCGCGGCGCGGCGGCCACGCCCACCGTCTGCAAAAAGGCGCGGTGCGGCGCAAGCAGCGGGATCACGTCGGCGAGCTGATCGACCGCCACCACACGCACGGTGCGGTTCAGCGCGCCGGGCGTCAGCGGCGGCAGGCTGGTGTTGTAGACCACGGTCCAGGCGCCGTCGCCAGCGATATCCGCCGCGTCGGAGCCAGCGCCTGACAGGCTTTGCAGTTCCTGCGCCTGGCGCCAGCCGGCCAGGTCGGCGGCTTCGGGCAGGCTCAGCGTGCGCCTTGGGTATTTTTTTTCAAACACCGACAGCTCATGCGCGAGGTAGCGCGCAAATTCGTCCGGACTGATTTTTCCGCCGCGTGCCACGTAAAAAACATGCGGTGAATAACAACCCTGCTGGTCGTAACGCACCACGTCGTAAGCCGCCTGCTGCGCGGTTTTCAGCGCCTTGCGCGCATCAAGCGCGGACGCGGCCACCATGCCAAAACTGAGCTTGTGGCCAAAGGGAAGAAAGCGCGTGGCGACGGGCACCTGCTGGCGCACATCGGCCAGCGCTGCGTTGCCGCCATAGGCCAGCACCAGGTCGGCGTGGCTGAAAAAAGCTTTCTCCTGGACCGTATCGCCGCCTCGCCACCAGACCACGGCCAGGCAGTCGGCCAGTTTCGGATCGATCTCGACCAGCAGTTGCGCGAACCAGCCGGCCAGCAGCGGCTCGGCGCTGGCCACCTTGCCGACCGTGCCGGACTTGACCAGCAGGCCGGAGATCAAGCTCCACAAACACAGGCCGGGCACGTTGCCGGCCCAGACATGCACCGCCACATCGGCGCCGAAGGCTTTGGAAAAACCGCCCTTGGCACGCGGCACGAAATCGTCGAGCAATTGCGGATTGCCAAAGTCTTCCACCAGAAAACGCAGGAGCTGCGGCTTGCGAAAGGTCTTGAGATAACCGGTCAGGCCCAGACGCACCATCTCTGCGTCGTAACCCGTGACCAGCGGCAGCAGCGTGTCGGCCTTTTGCCGCCAGGGGTCGGCCGGGTCCAGCAGGCGGGCGATGGCCTTGTCGATGGTGGCGACGATCTGCGCGACCGTGAGCGATTTCAAGTAGCTACCGCTGGCGCTGCGCACACGCTGCGTGAGCGCCACAATCTGCGCCTCAGTCAACACGGGCACGGCCACCTCCACACTACCGCCTTTGCTGTCAAAGATCAGCGTCTGCCACGCGACATCCTCGGCTCGCAGGCCTGGCAGGTAACCGGCGGTTTCGCGCAGGATCGTCATGCAGCAGCGGCCAGCAAAAATTCTTCGACCGCCAGCGAGCAGCCCTTGGCTGCGCTGCCCTGGGCGCGGCCCAGCAACAAAAAGCCGCCGTCCACCGCCACACCCACGTCTTCGGTCAGGATGGTGGTGACCGAATTGAAATTGGCCAGGTCGCAGTGCGCAAGAATGCCCTGCTCGCCACGCGGCAGCTCCTCGCCGCTCAGGGGCTCAACAACACGCGTGCGTATCCAGTGCGGGCCGGACTTGACAGAAGGCAGGATCGCGTTGCCCGCGTCATAGAACTGCGTGCTCAGCTCGGTCATGCCGTACATGTTGATGCACTGGCTGGGGCTGATGCCCAGCGCGGCGGAAAGCTGTGCGTAAAAATCCGCCATGGACAACTCGCGCGACTGCCCCTTGAAGCCGCCGGTGTCCAAGACACGGCTGCCCGGCGGCAGGGTAAAACTTTTGCCCAGCCGCTGCAGCGCGTCGAGCAGGTGCACAAAGCTGTAACTCGCGCCCAGCATCGCGTAAGGCTCGCCGGTCTGCTG
>NZ_JBDNGU010000162.1:0-15038 GCF_041689105.1 Polaromonas sp.
CGGGCTGCCTTTTTTCAGGGCGCTCAGATCAACGGCGATGAACTCTGGCAGGTCCTTGGGCAGGCAGGAAATACTCAGTTCGGTCATCACGTGGTTGACCAGGCAGTTCTCGGCCTTGACGGCAGGAGACTCTTCCTCGCCGCTGTAGTGCAGTGGCACTTTCATGGTCAGCCGGGTCTTGGCGTCCACGCGCTGGAAGTCGATGTGCAGGATCAGTTGCTTGAACGGGTGCATCTGCAGATCGCGCAGCAGGACCTTTTCGGTTTTGCTGCCCAGTTCCATCTCGAGGACGGAAGCGTGGAAAGCTTCTTTCTTGATGGCATGCCACAGTGCGTTGTGATCGAGTTCGATCAGCGACGGCTCACCGGAACCACCATAGACAATACCGGGCGTGCGGCCGGTGATGCGGAGACGGCGGCTCGCACCCGTGCCCTGCTTGGCGCGCTCAAAAGCGACGAATTTCATACTATTCTCCAAAAGAGGTGTGCCGCGACCAGCTCACCCCGACATGGGAAATTCCATAAATCCAATTCTTGGGCGCATGGTGGCGTTGCGCGGTGCTCGGAATCCTCATGCACTCAAGTGCATTCCGGTGTCCTGCGCTCCCTGCGCCTTGCCCTGCATCCCAATAATGGAATTTCTGAAACTTCCCTTAAAAAGCTGCTGCAGCATGGTGCTGCGACAGCCGGCTTTTTGTCCCGGATCAAAACAGGTTGTCCTGATCCGAGAACAAACTCATGACCGACTCACCCCTGGCGATGCGCTGGATTGTCTCGGCAATCAGCGGGGCCACGGAGAGCTGGCGAATTTTCTTGCAGTCCTGCGCGCTCTGGCTCAGCGGGATGGTGTTGGTGATGACCACCTCATCGAGCGCGTCGCCCTGCGTGATGCGTTCAATTGCCGGCCCCGAAAAAATCGGGTGCGTGCAATAGGCGTAAACTTTTTTGGCGCCACGCTCCTTGAGCACTTCCGCCGCTTTCACCAGCGTGCCGGCGGTGTCGATCATGTCGTCCATGATCACGCAGTTGCGCCCGTCGATGTCGCCGATGACGTGCATCACTTCCGACACATTGGCCTTGGGCCGGCGTTTGTCGATGATGGCCATGTCGCAGCCGAGCTGCTTGGCAAGGGCGCGCGCGCGCACAACGCCGCCAACGTCGGGCGAGACCACCATCAGGTCGGTATAGTTTTTCTGGCGCAGGTCGCCCAGAAGCACGGGTGACGCATAGATGTTGTCCACCGGGATGTCAAAAAACCCCTGTATCTGGTCGGCGTGCAAGTCCATGGTCAACACGCGCGAGACACCCACGGCCTGCAGCATGTTGGCCACCACCTTGGCGCTGATCGGTACACGGGCCGAACGCGGACGGCGGTCCTGGCGGGCGTAGCCGAAGTAGGGAATCACTGCGGAAATGCGCTCGGCCGAGGCGCGTTTTAGCGCATCGACCATGATCAGCAGTTCCATCAGGTTTTCATTGATCGGTGCGCAGGTGGACTGCACCACAAACACGTCGCGCGCACGCACGTTCTGCTGAATCTCGACCGTCACTTCACCGTCAGAAAACCGCCCGACGTGGGCCGCACCCAGCGAAATGCCCAGGTGCTGGGCGATTTCAGAAGCCATGCCCGGATTGGCATTGCCGGTGAAAAGCATGAAGTCGGGGTTGTGCGTTTGCATGTGGGGCCCAGCGGATGTCTAGGTGGGAAATCGTGGCTGAAATTAGTAAGGCAATAAAAGCATCAAAACCCGGGCGCCTTGTGCCAACGCCATGTCACGGCGGCTTGTGCACGAGGCCTGCCGGCATTCAACGCGTTACGCGGCGTTAACCGGCGCCGTCAAACCGAAAACACGCAACAGTCAGCGAGCACGGACCCTGTTCATCGGGGTCTAAAAACACGGGCCCCTCAAGGGGACCCGAAAATTTTGGCAGGGGTGGAAGGAGTCGAACCTGCGAATGCCGGAATCAAAATCCGGTGCCTTAACCAACTTGGCGACACCCCTACACAGGTCAATTGCAGAATCTGCAATCAACCCTTTAATCGTTGTTCATGGAGACACCTTCCATGGCCGTTATTTTACCAACCGGCCAGAGGATGCGCCTCCAGGTTGCTGCACTTGCGGACCTGCCAGTCGCCTGGGGCGCTGGCCAATTCCATCTCGTGCGGCAAATGCGCAAAAACCGCACTTCCCGAGCCAGTCATGCGGCCCTGTAAACCTTGCATGGACAGCCAGTCAAGTGACTGGCCAACCTGCGGACACAGGGTCTGCGCGACTGGCTGCAAGTCGTTGTGGCCGAATCCGTAAACCTGGCCTTCTGAGTTTGCAGCAAAGCCTTGGATTGTAGCAGTTTCTGTGTTGCGTTTGAGCTGCGGCGACCGGAAAATCGCCTCGGTGGGCAGCCCGACGGACGGTTTCACGACCACAAAACGCGCGGACGGCAAGGCCAGTGGCGTGATTTTTTCGCCTATGCCTTCGACCCAGGCATGACCGCCCCCCAGGAAAAACGGAACATCGGCACCCAAGCCCAGCGCAATGGCCTGCAGCTTGCTGTGTGGCAGCTTCACGCCCCACAGGCGCTGCAAGGCCAGCAGGCAGCTGGCTGCGTCGGACGAGCCGCCGCCCATGCCGGCCTGCGACGGAATCCGCTTTTCCAGGCCGATGTGCGCGCCCAGCGCGGTGCCGCTGGCCAGCTGCAGCGCGCGGGCCGCACGCACTGCCAGGTCCTCGGCCGGCAAAGCCTGGTCCGGTGTGCCCAGGTCGCTGCGTGTGATCTGGCCGTCATGACGCAATTCGAAATGCAGGGTGTCGCACCAGTCGATCAGCATGAAGACCGACTGCAGCAGATGGTAGCCATCGGGGCGGCGGCCGGTGATGTGCAGAAAAAGGTTGAGCTTGGCCGGTGCTGCGACGTCGTAAATGGCCTTCAAGGGGCCGGATGGCGGCGCCGGGTTCATTGCGCCAGCACAATGCGAAGGTCTGTGCGAGGTTGCGGCGTCGTCCGGCTGGCAGAAATGCGGCCTTCGAGCTGTTGAGACAGGTCAGCATTCCAGCCGTTGAGGGCTGTGTTTTTGCCGGCCAGCCAGTCAAACAGGGCGGGCAGGGGTACCGCCGCACCGGTGGCTTTTTCTATCAGTTCATCGACTGAGGCAAACCGCTGGACCTGGCCTCCGGAGTCCAGCACGGCCTCGCCTGGCGCCCAGCGCAGCACGGCCAGGCTGGTGCCCAGCGGGCTGTTCAGCACCAGTTCGCCCTGCGTGGGGCTGCCGCGCAATTCAAAGCCGGCAAAAAAGGCTTGGGACGGCTCACTTTGCACCTGCAGGCTGATGCGGCCGGACCAGGCCTGATTTTGTGCACCATTTTGGCCTTCAGCCCCCGGCGGATGGGCGCAACCAGCTATAAAAAAAGTAGCAAGGAGAAGACAGGAAAACAGCGCGAAACGCAGGCGCAGCAAGGTAGGCAAATCAGAAACTCCGGACCGGGTTGACAAGGCGAGGCTAACGACAAGGCGGGCTGCAGTACTAGAGCCTGACGCGAAGACGTTTCAGGGTTTCGAGCAGGGTTTCGTTTTCCGGATTGAGCAGCATGCCTTCTTTCCAGACGGCAATGGCCTTGTCGCGCTGGCCCACGCTCCACATGACCTCGCCGTAATGCGCGGCAATTTCCGCATCGGGCTTGGCCTTGTAAGCCGCCTCAAAAATCTTGATGGCTTCGGCCTTGTTGCCCATGCGGAACTCGACCCAGCCCAGGCTGTCCTGGATAAAAGGGTCGGTCGGTGCAAATTCCAGAGCCTTCTGGATCAACTGTTTGGCCTCGGGCAGGCGCACATTGCGCTCGGCCAGCGAATAGCCCAGCGCGTTGTAGGCATGGTGGTAGTCCGGTTTGAGCTGCATCAGCTGCCGCAGCAGGCGCTCCATCTCGGTGAGCGAGCCGAGTTTTTCGGCCATCATCGCCTGGTCGTAAAGCAGCTCGGTTTCGGTGGGAGACTGCGCCACCGCTTGCGCCAGCAGGTCGTAGGCGCTTTTGTACTGTTTCTGTTCACGAAGCAGATTGATTTCCGCCATGAGTTTGATGCGCGCATCCTCGGGCTTGCGCTCGGGCAGTTGCCGGATCAGCTGGCGCGCTTCGGCCAGCTTGCCCTGCTTGGCCATCAGTGAGGCGCGCCGCGTCTGTGCCTGCACCAATTCCTGCGAGTTGGAAATTTTGGCCAGCCAGCTTTCGGCTCCGGCAAAATCCTTGCGCTTCTCGGCCAGCTGCGCCAGCGACAGATAGGCCTGCGACAGGCCGCGTGTGGTTTGCTCCTGCTCCTCACCCTGCCGGGCCAACTCGACGTAGCGCAGCAGGGAGGTCTGCGCTGCCGCCAGCTGGTTGTCCTGCAATTGCAGGGAGCCGAGCACCAGCCAGCCTTCCGGGTAGTCGGGCTTTTCGCGCGTGACCAGCTGCAACTGCGTGCCGGCTTCTGCGTAACGCTGCGCGTCGAGCAGATTGCGGGCGTAGGCCATGCGAATTTCAGGCAGGGCTTTTGCATTGCCTTCGAAGTATTTCCGGACCATGGTTTCAGCGCGCGGAAGCTTTGGGTCCATCAGTTCCAGCGCCAGCAGGGCGGGCGCCTCAGCCGAGGGCTCCATGGCCTGGGCGCGTTCGCCGGCGGTCAATGCCCCCATCAGCTCGCCGGCAGCCAGCTGCATGCGACCAATTGCCGCCCAGGCTGCCGCGCCCGTGGCTGGCGCAGCCAACTGGTCGGCCAGAGCCTGCTCCATCACTCCTGCAGCGAGTTTTTTGTCAGCTGCCCTGGCATACAGGCGCGGTAAGATGGCGATGACTTGCGACTGCTCGACCAGCGGGGCCAGCGCCAGCTCTTTCTTGAGGGGTTCCACCGTCTCGGTCAGACGGTTCAGCGCGATCAGGATTTGCAGAACATAACGGTTGGCCTCGCGTGAAGCCGGCAAGGCCTGGCGCCAGGCCTGCGCGGCCTGCAGCGCCGCATCGCCAGAGCGCGATTGCAGGGCAATGTCGGCGGCGCGCTGGTAAAGCTGCGGATCGTTGGTCTTGCGTGCGGCGTCCAGGATCAACGCAAAACCGGCCGCAGGCTCGCCGTCGCGCGTGTTGAGTTCCCCGATCAGCAACTGGTAGAACAACTCGCCGTCCAGGCTGGAGGGGCGCCTCGGCGCCACTGCTGCTGCAGGCGCTTGCGGCTGGGCCGCCTTTGGCAGGGCGGGAGGGGCAGGCTGTGCAGGCTGGGCGAGCAGGGCCGGCACGGCCAGGCAAAGCGTGCTGAAAGCGCAGATCAGTTGTTTCATCGAACCATGATAATTCAAGGTTAGTGTGCCCACACAGGGCATCTCAATGATTGCTGTAAGCCCATGCCTGAACTGCCCGAAGTCGAAGTCACCCGCCTGAGTTTTGCAGGTCGCATTGCCGGGGCAAAAATCCTGGGCCTGCAGATGGGTAAGCCGCTGCGCTGGCCGCTGGGCTGCGACCCGGCCCGCCTGGTGGGGCATGACGTGCTGCAGGTACGGCGGCGCGGCAAGTACCTGCTGCTCGACACCACGGGCGGCCTGCTGCTGATCCACCTGGGTATGTCCGGCAGCCTGGGCTTTGGCACGGGTTTGCCGCCGTCTGGCAAACACGACCACTTCGAGATGCGAACCAGCGCCGGCAGCCTGCGCCTGCACGACCCGCGCCGCTTTGGCGCCGTGGTGTTTGCGCTTTCCGAGGAGGACCCGGTAGCGCGCAAGCTGCTCGGTCGGCTCGGGGTGGAGCCGCTGGGCGATGACTTTGATGCGCTGGCTTTTCACGCCGCCCTGCAGCAGCGGCAGACCGCCATCAAGCAGGTGCTTCTGGCGGGCGAGCTCGTGGTCGGGGTGGGCAATATTTACGCGTCCGAAGCCTTGTTCATGGCGGGCATTCGACCCACAGTACGGGCCGCGCGTCTGAGCAAGCCACGCGCCGCAAGGCTGCATGCGGCGATCCGCGAAGTGCTGGCGCAAGCCGTGGCGAAAGGCGGCAGCACCTTGAAAGACTTTTCCAATGCGCAAGGAGAAAGCGGGTATTTCCAGCTTGACGCCATGGTCTACGACCGTGTGGGGCTGCCTTGCAGGGTGTGTGCAGCACCGATACGCAGCATGCGGCAGGGGCAGCGGTCCACCTTTTTCTGTGTCAACTGTCAAAAACCCTGAAAACTGCACAGAGGCGCGAATGGTTGATTCGGGGGAGCGATGCTATATTGTTCGACGTATGCTCGCAGGCCACCATGTCTTTTAACGAACAATTTGACCAGCACGGCGCCTGGCGGCGCGAATTCGCGTTGCGGCTCAAGCTGCTGTCCGAATGGCTGAAAGACCACGACCTGCTCAATGCTGCCGTTGAAGAGCGCCTGCTCCGGCTGGAAACGCAGGTCCGCTCGGACAAGGTCATGGTGGCGTTTGTCGCCGAGTTCTCGCGCGGCAAGTCCGAGCTGATCAACGCCATTTTCTTCGCCGGTTATGGCCGGCGCATCATGCCTGCCAGCGCCGGTCGCACCACCATGTGCCCGACCGAGCTGGGTTACGACGCCGAGGTCCCGCCCTGCCTGCGCCTGCTGTCAATTGAAACCCGGCTCAAGCCCCAGGCGCTGATGGAATGGCGCGCTGTCCCGGAAAAATGGACACGCGTTGACCTCGATGTCAACGACCCGGTCCAGCTGGCGCAAGCGCTGGAAAAAGTTGCCGAGGTCCGTCACGTCACGCAGGATGAAGCGCGCGCGCTGGGGTTCTGGCATGACGATGCCCCGCAGGACAATCCGCGCACCGATGCGGACGGCAGGGTGGAAGTGCCGCGCTGGCGCCATGCGCTGATCAACATCGCCCATCCGTTGCTCAAGCAGGGCCTGGTGATCCTGGACACGCCAGGCCTGAACGCCATAGGCGCTGAACCGGAGCTGACGGTGAGCCTGATTCCGCAAGCGCATGCGGTGGTTTTTATCCTGGCGGCCGATACCGGCGTCACCAAATCCGATCTGGCGATCTGGCGCGAACATCTGGTCACTGACAGCCACGACAACGACGCCCGCCTGGTGGTGCTCAACAAGATAGACACGCTCTGGGATGCGCTCAGCACGCCCGCGCAGATTCAGGCGCAGATAGACCGGCAGCGCGCGACATCCGCCGAGATTCTCGACCTGCCGGTGGCGCAGGTGATTCCGGTGTCAGCCCAGAAGGGCCTGGTGGCCAAGGTCACCGGCGACGCCCAGTTGCTGCGGGCCAGTTGCCTGCCGGCGCTGGAGCTGGCGCTGGCGCAGGGCGTGATGGGACAGCGGCAGAAAATCCTGCGCTCTGCGGTGGCCGCCGGCATTGTCGAGCTGCGAGCCGAGGCTGGCCGGGTCATCCACATCCGCCGGCGCGATCTGGCCGAGCAGATGATCGAGTTGCGCGGCCTGCGCGGCAAAAACACGTCGGTGATCAAACACATGCGTTCGCGCATCGAGCAGGAGCAGACCGAATTCAATGCCAGCGGTGCCAGGATTCAGGCAGTTCGTTCCATCCACCTGAAGCTGCTCAGGGAAGTGTTCAATCTGCTGGGCACACCGACGCTCAAATCCGAACTGGCGCAACTGACCGACATGCTCAAACAGCCAGGCATCAAGCTTGGCGTCAAAAGGGCTTATGGCGAGACCTTTGGCCGGCTGCGCGAGAGCCTGCAGAAAGCCCGCAGCACCAGCACTGAAATCCAGGGCATGCTTGCCGGCTCGTTCAAGCAGCTCAATGCCGAGTTTGGGTTTTCCCTGCAGGCGCCCAAAGAACCCGAGATGTCGCGCTTCCTTGTTGACTTGGAGCAAATCGAACGCAGCCATCTGCAATACCTCGGCGTGACGAACATTCTCAAGCTGGCGCAGCCGGATTTTTCTGACCGTCTGGTGCGCGCGCTCGCGACGCGGCTGCGCGTGGTGTACGAAACTGCCTTGGGCGAGGTTGAACTCTGGAACAAGTCGGCAGCCTCGCAACTCGACGCCCAACTCAAGGAACGCCGCAAAAATTTTGGCCGCCGCATGGAGGCCATCGAACGTATCCAGCAGGCCGCTACCGGTCTGAATGAACGCATCGACGAAATCGAGCGTCACGAAAACGCCATCACCGAGCTGGACGGAAGACTCGCCGAATTGACGGCGCAGCTGACTGGGGCCTCGCCCAGTCGGCATTTGGCGCGAGACTCCGAAGCTGCCGCCCTGACCCGCGCCGCGTGAACGCGCTATGGCGTTGACCCGCATGCGCGGCGCTGGCACTGGTTTACCCCGCGCCGAAGAAGCCCGGCTGGCTGGCCAGCCGGATGCAGCCCTGGTCACCATTGCCCTGGTGCCCGCTTTTTCTGACCAACTGGTGCGATGGCAAAAAAGCCATGGTCGCCACGGCCTGCCGTGGCAGAACACGCGCGACCCCTACCGCGTCTGGCTGTCCGAAATCATGCTGCAGCAAACCCAGGTGACCACGGTGTTGGATTACTACACGCGGTTTTTGCAGCGCTTTCCGGCGCTGGCCGACCTGGCTGCTGCGGACGGTGATGACGTGCTGGGCCTATGGAGCGGGCTGGGTTACTACAGCCGGGCCCGCAACCTGCACCGCTGCGCGCAAGACGTGGTGCGCCTGCACAGCGGGCAGTTTCCGCAAACGGCCGCCTGGCTGCAAACCCTGCCTGGCATCGGGCCGTCAACCGCAGCAGCGATCGCCTCCTTCTGTTTCTCTGAACGCGTGGCCATCCTCGACGGCAACGTCAAGCGCGTGTTGACGCGCGTGGCCGCGTTTTCCGGCGACCTGGCGTCCAGTACCCAGGAGCGCGCCCTGTGGGGTATCGCCACCGAGCTGCTGCCGCGCCGCAAGCTGCTGGAGGACATGCCTCGTTATACCCAGGCCATCATGGACCTGGGTGCGACGATATGCACCACACGCCAGCCTGCCTGCCTGCTGTGCCCGGTGCAGACCTTGTGCCGGGGCTTTGCCAGCGGCACGCCCGAAAATTTTCCGGTCAAGACCCGCAAGCTCAAGCGCAGCGCAATGGCATTGAGCCTGCTGTGGGCGGAGCGCGCCGACGGCGCCGTCTGGCTGGAGCGCCGCCCCGCGCCAGGCATTTGGGGCGGGCTGTATTGTTTTCCGGTGTTCGGTAGCGAGGAGGACCTGCTGGCAGCCTTGCCGGCATCGCTGCAGGATCGCCTGGCCGCCGTGCCGCCCTTTGTGCATGTGCTGACGCACAAGGATTTGCGGCTGTCACCGATGCGGCTGGCCTTGTCGGCGCGCGAGGCCAAGGTTGACCGGTTGCCTGGCGACGGTGCCTGGGTTGCGCGTGAGGTCTGGACGGGCCTGGGCCTGCCCGCACCTGTTCGAAAACTGCTGGGCTGATTGGCTGATATCCGCGAGTCAAGGGTGAAATCGACCCTTGGCCCATGCCTGGCAAGCGCAAGCAGCTATCAAATCAGGAGCAATCAAGAGCGGTTAAGGTGACGGGGAAGTCGCTGCGTCGGCTGACGGCGGTGCCGCGTCGAGCTCCCGATGGCGCTTGAGCGTGACCCAGTTTGCGCTGAACGCCTGCGCCAGCCGTTCGACCAGGTAGACCGAGCGGTGCTGACCACCGGTGCAACCGATGGCCACCGTCACATAACTGCGGTGGTCACGCACCAGCGCCTGCAGCCAGTGCGAGATGAACTGCTCGATATGCCTGAACATGTCATCGACCTCGGCGTGCGCCTTCAGATAGTTCACCACCTCGCTGTCCTTGCCGGTCAGGTGGCGCAGGCCCGACTCATAGTGCGGGTTGGGCAGCATGCGTACATCAAACACGTAGTCGGCGTCGACAGGTACACCGCGCTTGAAGGCAAACGATTCAAAGACCAGGGTGAGCTGGGTCGCTGGCGAAGAAATCAGTGCCTTCACATAACCCTGCAGCTGGGACGAACGGATCATGCTGGTGTCGATGACGTGAGCGTGCTCACGCAACTCGCCCAGGAGTTCGCGCTCCTCGCTGATCGCATCGACCAGGGCGCGCTGCTGGTCGGAGGCGTCTCGGCGCGACAGCGGGTGCAGGCGCCGGGTTTCAGAAAAGCGCCGCACCAGAGTGTCTGTGCTGGCGTCGAGAAACACCGACTCCAGCACCACGCCTTGGTTGCGGATTTGCTTGAGCTGTTGCGGCACCAAGGGCAGGGAGGTGGCGCTGCGCACATCCATCGCAATGGCCACTTTGCGAGTGTTGAGTTTGTTCTGCAGCGCCACGAAAGACACCAGCAGCTCGGGCGGCAGGTTGTCCACGCAGTAATAGCCCGCGTCTTCCAGCGCGTGCAGTGCGACCGACTTGCCGGAGCCGGACATGCCGGTGATCAGCACCATGTCGAGTACCGGTGAGGAAGGGGCGGCGCTGTTCATTGCCCCAGCATTTCCTTGGCGTGGGCCAGCGTGGTGCCAGACAGTTTTTCGCCGCCCAGCATGCGCGCTACTTCGGCAACGCGCTGCTCGCCATGAACTGGTTCAACGGTGCTGACGGTCTGGGTTTCGTCACTGCGCTTGGCCACCATCAGGTGCTGGTCGGCGCAGGCCGCGACCTGGGGCAGGTGGGTGACGGCCATCACCTGGCGATCCTTGCCGAGCTGCTTCATCAGGCGGCCCACGGTTTCGGCGACCGCGCCGCCGACGCCAGAGTCGACTTCGTCAAAAATCAGGGTCTGCGCCTGGCCGAGCTGGCTGGTGGTTACGGCAATCGCCAGCGCGATACGCGAGAGCTCGCCGCCCGAGGCCACCTTGCCAACAGCGCGCGGTGTGCTGCCGCTGTGGCCAGCGACGAGAAACTCCGCCTGCTCCAGACCGTGCTGCGCGGGGTGTTCCAGTTTGCTGAGCGTTACTTCAAATTTGCCGCCCTGCATACCCAGCCCCTGCATGGCTTGGGTGATCGCGCTGGCCAGCTGCGGTGCGGCCTTGCTGCGGGCTTTGGAGACGGTGAGCGCTTCTTCCAGGTAGCCAGCATGGGCCGCCTGCTCCGCCTTTTCCAGGCCAGCCAGATCGGTTGCGGCGTCAAGCCGGTGCAGCTCACTGCGCCATGACGCCAGCAGCTCCGGCAGCTCGGCCGGCGTGCGCTTGTAGCGGCGTGCCAAGCTGACCCACAGCGCCAGGCGCTCGTCCAGCTCGGCTAGCCGCTGCGGCTCCAGCTCGGCGTGGCGCGCGTAGCCGTGCAGCGTGTGGACGGCGTCCTCCACCTGCGCCAGTGCACTGCCCAAAACCTCGGTCAGCCCTTTGAATTCGGGCTCAATATGCTCCTGATTTTGTAGCGCAGTGAGAGCGCGACCAAGCAGTGTGGCGGCGTTGGTGTCGGATTCCTGCAGTGCGTCCACGGCGGTCTGGACGGCGTCGCGGAGCGATTGCACATTGGACAGGCGGCTATGCTGCGTGTTGAGTTCGTCCCATTCATCGGCGCCAGGCGCCAGCTTGTCGAGCTCGCCGATCTGCCAGACGATGCGTTCGCGCTCGCGCTGCAGACTGTCCTGCGCTTCACGCGCGTCGAGAAGCGCCTTGTGCGCGCTGCGCCAGCCCTGCCATGCCTGGACGAGCGCGCCTGTCGAAAGACCGGCATAGGCGTCGAGCAGGCCACGCACCGACTCGGGCCGAGTCAGGCTCTGCCAGGCATGTTGGCCGTGGATATCAACCAGCAGGTCGGCGATCTCGCGCAGCTGTGTCGCCGTGGCCGGGCTGCCGTTGATCCAGGCCCGGCTTTTGCCCTGCGCGTCAATCGTGCGGCGCAAGAGCAGTTCGTCGTCCGACGCAAAGCCCGCTTCGTCGAGCCAGCCGGCCAGGGACGCGGGCGCGTCAAAGGTGGCGCTGATTTCACAGCGTTGCGCGCCTTCCCGCACCACGCCGGCGTCGGCCCTTGCACCCAGGGCCAGTTGCAAGGCATCGATGAGTATCGATTTGCCGGCGCCGGTTTCGCCGGTCAGCACGGTGAAGCCGCCTTCCAGGTCCAGCGCCAGTTCGCGCACGATGACAAAGTCGCGCAGGGAGATGTTTTTAAGACTCATTTGACAAGCTCCGCCTTGCAGGCTTCGCGGTTCGCACTGGGAGCGGCCCGGCGGCTCATGCCACGCCCTCGTTCCAGTGGAGCTTTTTGCGCAAGGTGTCGAAGTAGCTCCAGCCCTTGGGGTGCAAGAAACACATCTGGTATTCCGAGCGTCGGACCGTGATGCGGTCTCCATGCAGCAGGCTGGCCAGCGACTGCATGTCAAAGTTGGCGCTGGCATCGCGGCCGGAGACAATTTCTACGGCGATTTCACCGGTGTCAGGCAGAACAATGGGCCGGTTCGACAGTGTGTGGGGAGCAATGGGCACCATGACCCAGCCTGAAATGGAAGGATGCAGGAGTGACCCGCCTGCCGACAAGGCGTAGGCGGTGGAACCAGTTGGCGTTGCGATGATGAGGCCGTCAGCGCGCTGATTCGCCACAAAGCGGCCGTCAACTTCCACCCTGAGTTCGACCATGCCGGCAGAGGCGCCGCGGTGGACCACCACGTCGTTCATGGCGGTGGCGCTGAAAACGCAGCGCCCGTCGCGCACCACCTTGGCCTGCATCATCCATCGCCGGTCTTCCTCGAATTCCCCGCGCAGCATGGGCTCGAGCGCGGTCTGGAAATCCTCGAAAGCGATGTCGGTGATGAAGCCCAGCCGCCCCTGGTTGATGCCGACCAGCGGCACGCCGAACTGGGCCAGTTGCCGGCCTATGCCCAACATGGTGCCGTCGCCCCCGACCACCAGGGCCAGGTCGCAATGCTTACCCACGCCGGCCACGTCGAGAACAGGGTACTGTGTCAGTCCGGTGTTGCTCGCTGTTTCGTGCTCCAGCGTGACCTCGCAGCCCTGCGTGTGCAGGAAATTGGCAATTTCTTCGAGTGCCGAGCGTGAACCCTGGGCGTGGTACTTCCCGATCAGGGCGACGTGACGAAATTGCGACTTCATCGTCAAATTACATCACAACATCCGTGACAAGCTTCGTAGAATGCCTCCATGCTTGACGAACGTGCCCGACTCCTGCTCAAAGCGCTGGTAGAGCGCTATATCGCCGACGGCCAGCCGGTCGGCTCACGCACGCTGTCCAAGGCCTCCGGCATGGACCTGTCGCCGGCCACGATCCGCAATGTCATGAGCGACCTGGAGGAGCTGGGCCTGATCGTCAGCCCGCACACATCGGCTGGCCGCATTCCGACGGCCCGCGGCTACCGCCTGTTCGTCGACACCATGCTGACCATGCAGCGCGACCAGTTTTCAGCCGCTGGTGCGCTGTCGCCGCCCCGGCTCGCACCAGACCAGCCGCAAAAGGTATTTAGCAACGCCGCCAACATTTTGTCGAGCCTGTCGCAGTTTGTCGGTGTGGTGATGGCTCCGCGTCGCACCTCGGTGTTTCGCCACATCGAGTTCCTGCGGCTGTCCGAAAAGCGCTTTCTGGTCATCATTGTCTCGCCCGACGGTGATGTGCAAAACCGCGTCATCTTCACCGAGACCGACTACACCCAGACCCAACTAATAGAAGCGTCCAACTTCCTCAATTCGCACTACGCCGGCATGGCCATCGAGGAGGTGCGCGAGCGGCTGCAGCGCGAGGTGGAAGCACTGCGCGGCGAAATCGCCAGCCTGATGCAGGCGGCGGTGCAGGTCAGCTCCGAGGCTATCGAGTCGCGCGATGAGGTGGTGATCTCGGGCGAACGAAATTTGCTGGCCGTCAGTGATTTTTCAGGCGATATGGGCAATCTGCGCAAGCTGTTCGACCTGTTTGAACAAAAGGCCCAGCTGATGCGCCTGCTCGATGTGTCCAGCCGCGCCGAGGGCGTGCGCATCTACATCGGCGGCGAAAGCCAGGTCGTGCCCTACCATGAGCTGTCGGTGGTGACCGCGCCGTATGAGGTCGATGGCAAGGTTGTGGGCACCCTGGGCGTGATCGGCCCGATGCGCATGCCGTATGAAAAAATGATCCAGATCGTGGATATCACCGCCAAGATGGTCAGCAGCGCCCTGAGCCACAGCAAGTAGCGACGCCTTACAATCTGCCCTGGCGACGTGGGGCGTTAGCTCAGTTGGTTAGAGCAGAGGACTCATAATCCTTTGGTCCACAGTTCAAGTCTGTGACGCCCTACCACCCAAATACAAAGAGTTGTTGCTGTAAAAAGTGCAGCAGTCGGGAGAGGTTTCAGCTTTGTGCAGCCATCGTGTGGCCACTTTACTTGCGAGCTGGTACCAGCACCTCCTCAGCAGCATGGCCGCAGGTGACAACTGCAGTGACGGGGAGAGCCGAACGATGACAACGAAGAAGAAGCAACTTCAGGATAAGTCTGGCTCCGGTGTGGCTGAAGGGCTAAAAAATCGGGTGCGAGGAGCGATCGCGAGCCTTAAAACTGTGCCGAGTGGCAAAGACCCGGAGCAAAAGTGGGTCGCCGATCAGCGTGCTGCTGGAGCGCTGAACAAGGCGCTCAGCGATGCACGTAAAAGATTGCCCGCTGGTCCCCTACGTAGGTTTGAGGTTTGGGTGGACGAGTTCACAAAGGCCCAACTTCAAGCGGAACGGATCGGTACTACCACAGCGCTGCTAGGCATACTGCCAAAGAAACCCGCAGCGCTTCCGCTTCTGCACTCGCTGCTCAGCGCTCGGGAGGAGTTGCTGCGTGCCAAGCGTATGTTGAATCTCTACTGCACGAGAGCTGCAGTCGTTCGCGATCTTCTGTTAGGCGAGCAATGGTGCGAAGCTGATCGCGCATTAAATGAGGTGACGGCCGAGTTCGGTTACTCGTATTGGGCGATTGAAAGCAAGATCGCCCTGCAGCACTATCTTGGAAACGCTGCGGGAGCAAAAGATAGCGTTCGCAAATTTTCAGCAGGCTCACTTGGTCTGAACAAGTTCTACTTTTATCATGTGGTGGTCAAGTAATTTCGGACAGTTCGCTAGGTTTTTCAGATGTCGATTTACGCTCGAAAGCGTTGGGTGACATGTTGCCCAGTTTTGAGTGCAGCCTTGTTGCGTTGTAAAAGCCAACAATGTAGTCGGCAATATC
>NZ_JBDNGU010000163.1:0-7576 GCF_041689105.1 Polaromonas sp.
AATGGCCATCGCGTCGGGAACCCCGGCGCCTCCGGTCTATCTGCTGGCCAACGAGCCAGGCATCAATGCCTTCGCGGCCGGATTCTCGCCACGGGACGCGGTAATTGGAATTACCCAGGGCGCGATTGAGCAGCTTAGTCGCGATCAACTGCAGGGGGTCATCGCCCATGAGTTCAGTCACATATTCAATGGCGACATGCGGCTCAATATCCGCTTGATGGGTGCTTTGAACGGTATTCTGATTTTGGGCATTCTGGGCTACTACTTGATGTATTCGGCATCGTTCTCGGGGCGTCGGCGTAGCAACGACAACAGTGGTATTGCGATATTGGCACTGGCGGTTGGGCTGATGGTGATCGGCTTTGCCGGTACATTTTTCGGCGGTCTGATCAAGGCCGCAGTCAGCCGGCAGAGGGAATACCTGGCTGACGCGTCGGCGGTCCAGTTCACCCGCAACCCAGGTGGAATCGCCGGTGCATTGAAGAGGATTGGCGCTCTGAAGTCTGGCTCCATCGTGCGCAACCCGGGTGCACCTGAAGTCAGTCATGCCTTTTTCGCCCAGGGCGTCACAGGCTTCACGCAGTGGCTGTCATCTACCCATCCACCGCTGGCCACTCGCATCTTGCGGATTGATCCCCAGTGGGATGGCAAGTTCGATGACTCTGCACCGCCTCCACCCGTTGAAAGCCAACCGCCAGCGGGCGGTACAGCGGCGATGCAACACCCCAACAAGGTCCGGAATATGGCGACTGTCGCTGCACAAGCGGCGGCGGCCGAGGCCGTCGCAGTGATTGATCAAATCGGTCAACCCACAGAGGAATCGGTTCTGCTTGCCCGGTCGTTGTTGTCTGATATGCCCGCAGCAATTCGCGACGCAGCGCGTGAACCGTATGGCGCCCGGGCCCTGATCTATTGTCTGCTGCTCGACAAGGAGGCAACGCTGCGTGAACAACAACTCGCGCTGTTGCAAGAGCGCGCCGACAAGGACGTGTACGCCTTGACGATCAGTTTGATGCCAAAAATGGATGCACTGGAGTTGAAATTCCGGCTGCCGATCATCGACATTGCGATTCCTGCGCTCAAGCAGTTGTCACACAGCCAGTACCCGCCGTTCCTGGAGAATCTGGCGGCGCTGATCAACATGGACGCCAAGGTTGAGCTTTTCGAATGGTCATTGCAGAAGATTTTGTCAAGGCACCTGGAAGGGCACTTTCACAAACCATTGCCCGCTATGGCGAGATATATTGATCCCGCACGACTCACGCAGGAATTTGGAGGTGTGTTGTCGGTGATGGCGCATGCCGGCGCGACAGACCAAAACACTGCCCAGCGCGCATTTGATGCTTCCGCTGCCATGTTGGCTACAACGGGGCTGACGTTGTTGGCGAAGCACCAGATCAAGACGGCGGATCTGGATCAGGTCCTTGGCAAGCTGGATCGCTTGTCGCCCGTGGCCAAGTCACGCTTGTTGGCGGCCTGTGTCGTCAGCATTTGGCACGATCAGAGGGCCACCCCGGCGGAGGTGGAGTTGTTGCGTGCATTCGCCAGCGTTCTGGATTGCCCCATGCCGCCGGGCATCGCACCAGGAGGTCGGCGTGCCGCCTGATGGGTCCAATGGGTTGGACCCACGCATGGCTACCGTTTGAGCTGAAGGTACTGTCAACTTGTTGGGCGCGGTTTGACCGACGTGAGAACCGCTTAAAATCTGGGCCGTTGGCCAGGGCAGTGAAGCGGACGACGCCAACCTCCGTTGCCGCCCCCTGCGCCCCTAGACGCGAGATATCTCGGTGTCCCGAATCGGATGGTCGGTCCAGTAGCCGACGTGCCCATAGTGCTGGTAGAGTTGATCTTCAGCCTCGCGGCTCATCGCGGCCTCAGGGTCGTAGGTGGGAGCGTCCTTGACGGACTGGCGTGTCATCGAGACAGCAACGGTCCTGTCGAGCCAATTCACGGCCTCAACCCACTGCGGCGCGATCAGGACCTCATGCCCGAGCCACCAGTTGCTCGTGTTGACCACGAGATAACGCACGGCCCACGTCTGCTCGTCGATCAGCATGCCCGCAACATGACCGATGTCACCGTCGCTCGCCTGGATGTGATAACCGACGACGGCGTTGTAACTGCGAAGATGAGGATCATCGTGCTCGTGCTCCTGTCGGGCCGGTTCGCGATGCCCTGCGTCGGGGCTGGCAAGCGAGGTACCGAATCCACCGTAGCCCGGCATCATCAGGTTCGGATACATGCCGCCCCCCCAGTAGCCGCCACCGCCCCAGTAATACGGGTAGCCGTAATAGCCCGAATAGATCATCTCGTGCTGTCGGGACACGGGCTTGTCGGTAGCGATGTCAGGACTATTGCTGACCTGCTCACGGCTGATTGAAACCGGCAGCAGCCTCTGCTCCCAGTCCGGCGTGCCAACGGCGATCGGCGACACCAGGACCTTTCGGCTCGACAGCCAGCCACCGGTATCGACGACCAGATAACGGATCACCCACTTCTCGTCGTCGAAGTACAAATCCTTGACATGGCCGATGACGCCGTCGGTGGCGCCAACGGCGTACCCTTCCATTTCCTTCGCGTTGTGCAACATGATGTGATCCTTTGGTTTGGAAACCATGACTCTGCGCTGAAGGTCTCAGTCCGTCTGTCTGTTGTCGCACACACAGACAGACACAGACGCGAGCGGTGCTGCGTGGTTGCTGCACTGGCGGGCACGGCGTCGGGGTAGGACATGACCTACGGGCAAGCGGTTCCGATTCTCTCAATGACTCCGCACACTTTGTACGACAGTAGAAGGACCCGACGACAACCTGCAAATACTGTGGGGTTTATCAAAAGGCCAGCAGCGCCGAAGCATAAAACAAGCGCCACTGGGAAAGCCGCTCGCCAACACGAAGAACGAAGACGAAGGTCGCGGCAAGTGTCTACAACCCAGGCAGTTTCATCCGCGGGCCATCAATATCACCTGGCACAGCGCCTGGTGCGCTGACGGTCACCCCACAAGGAAGCACCATGAAGACCAGCGTTATCGAAGTTCACGCCATGCTGTCAGTGCTGAGCGTGGACGAGGTGGAGAAGCGGATCGGAGAGGTGCCGGGCGTGGAAAGTGTGACGGTCAATTTTTCCGCCAAGAGCGCCACCGTGCGTTACGACGAAACCCGACTTGAGGTCGCCGACATCAAGGCGGCGGTGCGCCAACGCGGGCACGGTCCCGCCGCGCCTGCCACCGCTTCGACGGGCGACGGTGATGAAGACGACATGGCACCGGGCAAGCCACCTGCGAGCTCCGCGCACGCGGCGCAAAAGCCGCCATCGGACGCCTCCGGCAAACCGACCGCACCTTCAGGAGACGAACAACAAGACAGTGAACAGGACAGTGAGCCACCGTCTACACCGGATCCTTCCCCGGACGCGCCGGCCACTGCACCCGCGCACTCGTCCAGCACATCAGAATCAGCGCCGGGGGCGCAGCCCGAAAAGCCTGAAGCCGCGTCCAGCCATGAAGGCCACGACAACCATGACAAGCACGAGGGCCATGACAAGCACGAGGGTCACTCTCCCGCGATGTTTCGGGACCGCTTCTGGCTCTCGCTGGCACTCACCGTTCCGGTGGTCTTCTGGTCGGCCCACATCCAGGAACTCCTCGGCTACCAGGCCCCGGCGTTTCCCGGATCGGACTGGATCGGCCCCGTGCTCTCCACGGTGGTTTTCGTCTACGGCGGTCTGGTCTTCCTGAAGGGCGCGTGGCGAGAGCTTCAGTCCCGACTGCCGGGGATGATGACCCTCATCTCGCTCGCCATCGCGGTGGCCTTCCTGTTCTCGTGGGTCGTTCAGCTCGGGCTGATCGAGGCGAATGCGCTGTGGTGGGAGTTGGCAACGCTGGTCACGATCATGCTGCTCGGCCACTGGATCGAGATGCGGTCCATTAACCAGGCTCAAGGGGCACTCAAGGAACTGGCGAAGCTCCTTCCGGACACCGCGACGCGGATCACCGATGGGGGTGAGGAGAAAGTCGCCGTCAGCGCGTTGCAAAACGGGGACCTCCTGTTGGTGCGTCCGGGCGAGAGCATTCCCGCGGACGGCGTGGTCCGCAAGGGCGAGAGCGACATCGACGAGGCGATGATCACCGGGGAGTCCAGGCCGGTCAAGAAGCGGGAAGGCGACGAGGTCATCGCCGCCACGATCAACGGAGAAGGATCCCTGCGCGTCGAGGTCACCGGGACGGGGGACAAGACCAAGCTCTCCGGCATCATGCGGCTCGTGGCCGATGCGCAGAAATCAAAATCCAGAGCGCAGCATCTTGCGGATCGCGCAGCCCGGATTCTGACCTTCGTGGCGATCGGCGCCGCCGCAATCACCCTGGGAGTGTGGCAGTTGTTGGGGGCGGCGCTCGACTTCTCTGTGGTACGGATGGTGACGGTGCTGGTGATCGCGTGCCCCCACGCACTCGGACTGGCCGTGCCGCTGGTGGTGGCCATCTCCACGACGCTGGGGGCCCGTAACGGGCTTTTGGTGCGGGACCGGCGTGGGCTCGAGGAGGCCCGCAACGTCGACACCGTGATCTTCGACAAGACAGGCACGTTGACGCTCGGCGAGTTCCGGGTCGTGGCCATGTCCGTCGCAGAAGGACTGGCGGAGGAAGAAGCGCTTCGGATCGCGTCCGGCATCGAGTCCGGGTCCGAGCATCCGATCGCCCGGGGCATCGTGAAGACCGCGCAAGACAAAGGTATAGAGGTCCCTGCCGCCGAAGGCTTCCGCGCGATCACCGGCAAGGGTGTAGCGGCCACGATCAACGGTGCGCAGTACCACATGGGCGGTCCTGCGCTCCTGAAGGCCGAGAATGTGCAGGTCCCACCGGCGCTTCTGGAGGCGGCCGGAGCTGCGGCCGACCGCGGGCAGGCGGCGATCTATCTGGTTCGCGAAGGCAAGGCTCTGGCCGTCTACGCCGTAGCGGACGCGATCCGCGAAGAGAGCCGCGAAGCCATCGCTGCGCTGCATGAGCGAGGGATCCAGGTTGCCATGCTGACCGGCGACGCGCAGGCCGTGGCCGATGCTGTCGCCAAGGAACTCGGCATCGACACGGTGTTCGCCGAAGTGCTGCCCGACGACAAGGCCAACAAGGTCCGCGAGCTACAGGCCCAAGGCAAGAAAGTCGCGATGATCGGCGACGGCGTGAACGACGCACCTGCCCTGGCTACCGCCGATATCGGGATTGCGATCGGCGCAGGGGCTGACGTCGCGGTCGAGGCCGGGCACATCGTGCTGGTGCGGTCCGACCCCCGTGACATCCCCCGGATCATTACCCTGAGCAGGGCCACGTACCGCAAGATGGTGCAAAACCTCTGGTGGGCGGCGGGCTACAACATCTTCGCGATTCCCCTGGCCGCTGGCGTCCTGGCGCCTTGGGGCATCCTGCTCACGCCTGCTGTGGGCGCGGTACTCATGTCGGTGAGCACGGTGGTGGTGGCGATCAACGCGCAACTGCTGAAACGGGTCAAACTGTGAGTTCGTCCGGCCATGCCCCGCTGTCGTCTTGCGAGCTCTCGCCAAGGGACTACGACGCTGTTCTGTTCGATCTGGACGGCGTCTTGACCAAAACAGCGAGCGTGCATGCAGCGGCGTGGAAAAAGCTGTTCGACGAGTTTCTCGAGAAACACTCGGCCGACACAGGCGAACCGTTCGTCCCCTTTGACATCGACGCCGACTATCGGCGTTATGTCGACGGCAAGCCGCGCTACGATGGCGTCACGAGCTTCATCAATGCGCGCGGCATTGAGCTGCCGCAGGGGGCGCAGGAAGACGGTCCGGGTGTCCAGAGCGTGCGCGCTCTGGGCAATCTCAAAGACAAGTATTTTCAGGAACACCTTGATCAGCACGGCGTCGAGCCCTATGAAGCGGCCATCACGCTGGTGCGCGCACTGCGGGCGCAGCAGATCAAGACGGCCGTCGTCTCCTCCAGCAAGAACTGCGCGAAGGTGCTTGAGACGACAGGCATTGCGGACCTGTTCGACGCGCGAGTGGATGGGAAAGACATCACCCGCATCGGGCTCAACGGCAAACCCGCGCCGGATGCATTTCTGGAAGCCGCGCGGCGCCTCGGGGTCGAACCCACGCGTGCGGTCGTCATCGAGGACGCGATTGCCGGCGTCGAAGCGGGGCGCGCGGGCCGGTTTGGCTGCGTCATTGGGGTCGATCGCGGCGGCCAATCGTTGGCACTGGGCGAAGCCGGTGCCGATGTGGTGGTGACCGACCTCACGCAGGTCCAGGTGTCTGCAGAACCCGCGTCGGCATGGTCATTGGTGTTCGACAAGTTAGACCCGGCGCACGAGGGAGTCCGCGAGGCCTTGTGCACCTTGGGAAATGGCTATTTCGCGACGCGAGCGTCCGCCCCCTGGGCGGCTGCGGATGACACCCACTATCCAGGAACCTACCTCGCCGGCGGCTACAACCGGCTGCGTACCGATATCGCGGGCCGGGTGGTCGAGAACGAGGATCTCGTCAATTTTCCCAACTGGCTGCCACTCGAATTTCGCATCACCGGCCAGGATTGGTTTGATGCGGGGACGGTCACGCTCCTGTCGTACCGCCAGGAGCTTGATCTTCGGCGCGGCATGCTGTTGAGAACCCTGCGCTTCGAAGACCAGCAGGGGCAACGCAGTCTGTTGCAGGAGCGGCGCCTGGTCTCGATGGGCAACATGCACCTTGGTGCGCTGGAACTGTCGCTGACCGCAGAGAACTGGTCGGCCCGCGTCACGGTCCGTTCGGCGATCGACGGGCGCGTCGTCAACGCCGGCGCAAAGCTGTACCGGAAATTCAATAACCAGCACCTGGAGCCGCTAACAGCGGAGACCGTTGACGAGGACGGCGTCTGCCTGCTGGTGCGCACCAGCCAGTCAAACATTCATGTCGCCCAGGCCGCGCGTACGCGGGCCTTTCTCGACGGACGCCCGGTCGACGTCCCGCGCCGGACCATCGAAGAACCGGGCTACATCGGGCAGGAGCTGGAGATTGATGTCAAGCAAGGCCAGACGCTGGTGCTGGAGAAACTTGCTTCTTTCTATACGTCGCGCGATCACGCCATATCCGCGTGCGGGCTGGCAGCGCGCACGGCCATCGGGCGTGCGGGGCACTTCGATGCCGTGATGGCGGCGCATGTCCTGGCCTGGAAACACTTGTGGCGCCGCTTCGACGTGCATATCCGGCCAGCCGATCCGGGGTTCAAGGTGAACGTCCCGATGCTGCTTCGGTTGAACATGTTTCACCTGTTGCAGGCCGTATCGCCCAGCTCCATCGGTCTCGATCAAGGCGTGCCTGCGCGCGGCTGGACCGGCGAGGCCTACCAGGGCCATGTGTTCTGGGATGAACTCTTCATCTTCCCCTTCTTTAACCATCGCATGCCCGAGATCACCCGGTCGCTGCTGATGTACCGCTATCGCCGACTCGGGGAAGCGCGCGCGGCCGCGCTCAGTGCGGGATACAAGGGAGCCATGTTTCCCTGGCAGAGCGCAAGTGATGGTCAGGAAGAGACCCAGACGGCCAACCTGAATCCCCGCTCGGAACGCTGGGTGCCCGACAA
>NZ_JBDNGU010000164.1:0-12325 GCF_041689105.1 Polaromonas sp.
CGACTAAGCTGCTCAATCGCGCCCTGGGTAATTCCAATTACCGCGTCCCGTGGCGAGAATCCGGCCGCGAAGGCATTGATGCCTGGCTCGTTGGCCAGCAGATAGACCGGAGGCGCCGGGGTTCCCGACGCGATGGCCATTTCATCCACGACATTGAGCAGCTTGCGCTGGTTGGGTTCTTCCGTATTGCGGGGAATCAACTGCCCACCCAGCGACTCTGCAACAACCTTGCCACCCGCAGACAAGGCTATTATTTTGTACAGACTGCCGACCAGCACCACGACGCTGACGCCTGCGCCCACGGTGGCGACCATCTTCCAGTCCATTTGCGCGACAAAGGCCTGGCCTTCACGCATTTGCTGGGTGTTGACAACGCCAAACACCACCAGGACCAGCAAATTGGCCATGACAATCAATGCGATCACCGCGGCGCCGAACAAGACGATCAGCAAGGTCGTGTGCTTGTGCGCACGCTCCTGAGATTCGAAAAAATTCATTGATCGTCCACCAGACTAGGCGCGTGGGTCAAAACGACACTTTCGGCGCCACCTGAATCGCGACGCTGTCTGCGAACTCCAGCAGCGAGGCGTCCTGTGCATGGCCAAACATGGGCGCGAAAACGACCGGTGGAAAAGACTGCTTGTAGGTGTTGTAGGCCATCACCTGGTCATTGAACGCCTGGCGTGAAAACGCCACCTTGTTCTCCGTCGACGTGAGTTCCTCGCTCAGTTGCATCATGTTCTGGTTCGCCTTGAGGTCTGGATACGCCTCCATCACCATCTTGAAGTTCATCAGGGCGCCAGACAGCCTGCCTTCGGCGCCGATCAGCCCTTTCATGGCGGCAGCATCACCGGGTGCCGCCGCAGCGCTGGACAACATGCCAGACGCCTCGTTGCGCGCATTGACGACTGACTCCAGGGTTTCACGTTCATGTTTGATGTATCCCTTGGCGGTGTCGACCAGATTGGGGATCAGGTCATACCGGCGCTTGAGCTGTACTTCAATTTGGGCAAAGGCGTTCTTGTACCGGTTCCTCAGCATGACCAACTTGTTGAAAATCGCGACCAGCAGAAAGGCTGCCAGCGCGATGGCGACCAGAATGACTATCAGTGTGGTGCTCATGGATTGCCTTTTGATTGGGTTGTTTGAAACTTCAAGGAAATGACCTGATTGGCCCAGTAGGTGCCGCTCAGGTCAGCGCTTTGGACGGTGCGTGCCCGATGAGCCGCATTGCTGCACAAGATGTAACTGACGTCTGACTCGTTTTGGACCCGATCAACTTGATTTAGTTTCAGGATCTGCGGGTGCAGCCCAGCGCGGCAGATACCAGCGCTCGAACCTAAAAACTGCTGCCCCGATCTCGATGCCTGGCAAGCCGCTCGAAACGTCCTGTGGCGGGCCATCGAGCGGAAACCCAATAAGACAGGAAGCCGCGCACAAGCTGGCCGCTGACTCGTAGTCTGCCGAAGCCTGTCATGCTTGATTTGACGAAGATCAAGCTGTCACGATCGAATCGGCGGAAAGCTGGGGCACCCGCGACGCGGCGTATCGCACGATCGTGAAGGGATGCACCAGATCCATGGCAAACTGCGACGATGAAACGCTGGAGTCGTGCATGAAAACACCGGCCGTGGTGATCGCGCTTGCCGGTGTTGCGGTGGTTGCGACCTTGGCGGGGATCGCCTTCAACCCGTTTGCGCCCGGGACGACTGAACACGCCTTGCGTCCGGATGATCCCAAGTTTCTGGTAGCGGGCGGGCGCATCTACATGGCCCAGTGTGCGGCGTGTCATGGCGCCCGGCTGGAGGGCCAACCCGAGTGGCGCACGCGCAGCGCAGACGGCCTGCTGCCAGCGCCTCCGCACGACGCCAGCGGGCACACTTGGCATCACCCCGACGAGACGCTGTTTCGCATCACCAAGTTCGGCGTCGCGAGCATCGTCGGTGATACCAACTACAAGACCGCGATGCCAGTCTACGAGGCGACCCTCAGCGACGGGGACATCATTGCTGTGCTGTCGTGGATCAAGGCACAGTGGCCGGCGGCCATACGCGAGAAGCACGATCAGATGAACGCCGAGACGGCGAAGGCTTCACGCCCGTGAACGTTCGCACCGGACTTGTTGGCGGTGCCGTCGTTGTGGCATCGCTCGCAGCGGCCTACTTCGTCCTGCGTGAGACCGGCCTGCTCGCGACAATCATGAATCCAGAGGCACTGCACGCGCGCGTGCTGCAGTGGGGGCTCTGGGGCCCGCTCGCCATCATCGGGCTGATGACGCTGGCCATCCTGGTCAGCCCGATTCCAAGTGCGCCGATCGCACTGGCGGCAGGCGCGGCCTATGGTCATGGTTGGGGTGCACTTTATATCCTGCTGGGCGCGCAATCGGGTGCGATGGCCGCATTCGCGCTCGCCCGGATTGTGGGCGCCGCGACCGTACACCGCTGGTTCGGCGAGCGGCTGTCTGTGGGATTGATCGGTTCACAGAACACCTTGATGGGAATCGTGTTCGCCACCCGCCTGCTCCCCTTCCTGTCATTCGACATCGTCAGCTACTTTGCCGGACTCACCGTGTTGTCTTTCTGGCGCTTCTCGCTCGCCACGCTCGCAGGCATTGCGCCGGCGAGCTTTCTGCTTGCCCACTTGGGCAAGGAAATGGGAACCGGTGAGGCCGACCGCATCCTGTTCTCCGCTATTGCTCTGGGCGGTCTGACCCTGGTTCCGATCGGGGTCAAACTGTTTCGGGACTGGCGCAAGAGGCGCAACGACGACCAGGCTGGCCGGTCAGATCAAGGCCGCTGACACTGTTCGGGTCGAATGCGGAATTTCACGGCATCACCGCCATCTGGTGACCGACGCCCGCAGGCAATGCAATTGTGCCCGTCACGGCCAGCGTCTTCTGGTCGACGACCCAGACGATGGGGTTGCTGCTGCTCGTCACATAGACCTTGCCGGTGCCGCGGATCGTGTTCAGGTGATAGGGCGCGGGTGCCAGATCAATCGCGCGCTGCGTACCGTCACGCAGGTTCAGCGCCAGCAGCTTGTTGGCCGACCGGTCGGTGACGAACAGCGTCTGGCCGTCGTCGCCGATGTCCAGCCCGTGCAACTTGGTCCCCAACTTGTGGGTCTGCACGACTTTGCCGGTGTCCACCGCCACCACCGAGACCGTGCCGGCGCTCGCGTTCAGTGCGTACAGCGTCTTCTCGTCGCCGGACATGACCAGATGCTCAGGCGCCGGCCCACCTTCAAGCTGACGCGTGACCTTCCAGCTGGACAGATCAATTTGGCTGATCGTGCCATTGCCGCTGTTGGTCACGAACGCTTGCTTGCCATCGCGGGTCACCACGGTGGTGTTCGGCGCCGGGCCGGTCTTGATCGTGTGAACCACTTGATTGGTCTGGAGGTCGGCGACGCTGATGCCACCCCGGGTCGGGTGGGTCGAAATCACGTAGCGACCGTCTGGCGTGATCGTCTGGTGGTGGGTCCAACCGCTGACGGCGATTGTGCTCATGACATGGCCGTGCGCAGGATGTACCAGGTAGAGCTTGCTATTTGGCGCGCTCGGTGGGCTGCCAGCCGGCAAAGTCGTTTCCTGCAGACTGCCGGCGACCAGGTACTCACCATCCGGTGTGATCACCAAGCCATGCGCGTTAACGACACCCGTAAACCGCGCGGTGATGCGATGGGTCGCCGCGTCGACCGCGATCACCTGATTCCCCGCGCCAAGCGGGATGAATACGGTGGGTGCGGCCACAGCCAGTGTCGAGCCGAGAGTGAAGGCGACCGCGGCGGCCCACGAGAGAAAGCGAAAGTGAGTCATATTTATTTCCTTTGATGGTGTTGCGGATGTCGGTGGCGTGCGGTCTGTGTGCCGCCGGACTAGGGCTTGAACGTCGATCGCATGTAGTCCACCAGCGTGGCGAGGTCCCGCTCTGTGAGGCCAGGATTGCCGCCCTTCGGCGGCATGGCCATTGGCGAGCCAGGGCTCTGAAAGCCATTCAGCATGCGTCGAATCAGCATGCGATCAGGCTGTGTCAATGGCCCGCCCGCGCCGGTGATGTCGGGTACACCGGGCATCGATCCTTTGCCGTCGTCACCGTGGCACATGATGCAGCTGCCTTCGAATAGCGCCCTCCCTGTTGTGCTGACATCGGCTGCAAGGTGCGGCGGCCCGGCTGCGTGGGTGGTCGTGGGGTAGACAAACGACATTGCCAAAGCAGCGACAACGCTTCCGACGCGACTTCTGAAGATTCTCATCCCAGCCGACCGCCATTGTCGGGACCGACCCCGACGTGGGCAAGTGTGAATACGAGTGAAGAAATGAGTTTCATGTGAGATTCCTGGCGTGAAAATGCCGTTAAAAGGAGAGGCGGTTTCCCCTGGTCCGGAGCATGGGTGCGGGGGGTGTCATTGAGGCTGCGCGCTGCTTGAAAGTACAGGCCCGGCCGGATGGCGACGAAAGGCGCAGACAGCGGAGCGTGATACTCCGGCTCCGGCTCCGGCGTCGAAGAAACTAAAGTGTCAACCGCGCGAAGCGAACCCTGATGGGCACGCCCGGTTCAGGCGACTGCAATAGGTCCACCGGCCTGAGGGCCAATAAGGGAGACGCCGCGACGGCCCAGACAAGACCGACCAAAGGGGCCGGGCCAGGATCGGCCGAATCAACCCCGAGCTTGGTCTTGACAACAGATTGCGAGCCATCGTCGCAAACCTTCAGGCAAGGCGCCCTGGATGTGTCCGAATCAGCGCCCTGGCTGGCAATGACATAGGTATGAAACGCTGAAATCGCTGCCACTGCTTTTTCTGCGAAAGGGTGCGCGGTTGCAGATTCATGGCGATGGGTGCCGCGGGCCTCCAGCACGCAGGCATTGACAAGCCCGGAAGTAATGGCAAACAAGCACACCAGCAGCACCACGAATGCGGTGCTGCGCTTGGCACGGATGTTGGAGAAAAGCTTCATGGACGGCAAGAGGTACGAGAGACTTATCGTACGCAGTCCCGGCATGGAGGCCTTGATATTTGTCAAGCGCGAGCCAACAGGATCAGCCCACGCGCCGCTGTTTTGAGCGCTCTCTCTTATTGGGCGGCGGGTTTGCCAAGCATGTCTTCGCAGTAATCCCGGGCTGGCAATGCCGGGGTCGGCCACACCGCGTCAAAAGCCGCCTGGTCTTCGGCGTCCAGCCGCGTGTCAGGCCCGATCCGCGCGGGGCCGGGGCGCAGTTGCACAGCCTTGAGCGTCATGTCGGCGGGCAGGTGTTGTGGCACGCCGAGCACGCGATTCACATGGCCGCTGCCGGCCAGCAGCACCACGGTCTTGCCGGGCAAGGCGGCCTGTTCGATGGTGCGCGCCATGCTGATGTCGCGCGCCACCTGGATGCGTGTCATGGGCGAGATCCGGTCTTCCGGCAACAAGCCGCAGTGGCCGGTGCGGATCAACTGCTGCTGCGCCTTGAGCGCGGGGCCGGGTAGTTGGGCATCGAGCTGCGTGTCGGCCATGGCGGCGCGCATCTGCGCTGCCGGCAGGTTGGCGCCCAGCACCGGCACGCCGGCCTTGACGGCCACCATCACGGCCGGGCCGTAGGCCGTCCAGGGCCAGCTTTTGCTGTTCCAGCCCAACGCCTCCTGCACCTGCAACTGGGTGCTGTTGGATTTCAGAGCAGCCGTGCTGCGGCCCGCCTCAGCCATTTCCAGTGCGAGCGCGCCGAGCTTGCCGTCCACGGCAAGGCGCGCGATGACATGCTGGTGAATGTGCTGGTGGTCGGGCGCGTCGTGCTGCTCGCCGAGCAAAATCACATCGGCTGGCAACAACGCATCGGTGCGCACGGTGATGTCATTCGGCGCCTCCGGAAACAGCCGGGGTTCGGGAACGCGGGCGCAGGCAGACAGCAGTACCAGCAGGGCAATAAGCGCGCAGCACGGGGCGGCGCGGGAAGGGTTCAGGGGGTTCGTGCGGGTCATACTACGATCATCGTAAAGCCAAGCGGCTGGCTGTCCAGCTTTTCCCTTCCATTTACCTGCTTTCCCTGTTGATGCCCGTCAAGCCCTACCGCATTGCCCTGACCCTGCTGCTGGCGCTGTCCGCCGCCGGGCTGTGTATTTACCTGCGCACTCCCTTGCCCTGGATGATCGGCCCGTTACTGGCCACTGCCTGCGCCTCAGTGGCAGGCGCGCCGACCAGCAGCTGGCAACCGCTGGGCAACCTCGGGCAGTGGGTGATTGCGGTCGCGCTGGGTCTTTATTTCACGCCGCAGGTCACGGCTCTGGTGGCCAGCCTGTGGTGGGCGATTGTGCTGGCGATTGGCTGGGCGCTGCTGCTGGGGCTGGCGTTTGGCGCCTGGCTGCACCGCGTCAACGCGCAGCGCATGGCCGACGTGGCGCCGGCGGCCATGCGGGCCACCAGTTATTTCGCTGGCGCGATTGGCGGGGCGTCGGAGATGACCCTGCTGGCTGAGCGCGCCCACGCGCGCACCGACCTGGTCGCCGCATCGCATGGCCTGCGTCTGCTGCTGGTTACGGTCACCGTGCCATTTGCGATGCAGTTCAGCGGCCTGCAGGGCCTGGACCTGCAGCCGCCCCTGTTGCGGGCCGTTCAGTGGCCGGGTTTTGCGGGCCTTGCGCTGGTCACTGGCCTCGGTGCCTGGGTGATGCAGCGGCTGGGCCGCGCCAACCCATGGTTCATGGGCGCCTTGCTGGTGTCCATGGGTCTGACGATGGCGGGCGTGCAGCTGTCGGGCATCCCGCAGTGGCTGACGAATGCGGCGCAACTGCTGATTGCCGTCAGCCTGGGCGTGCGGTTCTCAAGGGCGTTTTTGCATGCGGCACCACGCTGGCTGGCATCGGTGGCGCTGGGTACGCTGGGCATGATTGTGTTGTGCAGCGGTTTTGCCTGGCTGCTGGCAAAGGCAACCGGCCTGCCCTGGGCCACGCTGATTTTGGGGACATCACCGGGCGGCATCGCCGAGATGGCGATCACCGCCAAGGTGTTGCAGCTGGGGGTGCCGGTGGTGACCGCGTTTCAGGTGTGCCGGCTGGTGGCGGTGCTGATACTGGTCGCGCCGCTGTACCGCTGGTTAAACAGGGATGATGTTCCGCGATGATGCCAGGGCGCCCTGACCGGCGCTGGCCGGTTTGCAGCGGCCGTTTGTTCAGTGCAGGGACACCGGGGTGTGCGCCAGTTCGGCATAACCCTCAAGCGTGTCTTCAATTTCTTCCTGCGTGGGCGTGGTTTTCTGCCAGACGTTCAGTCGCTGCTGGAACATCTCGGCCCAGGACCCATCGAGGTAGACCTCTTTGCCGGATCGTTTGTCGACGATTTCAAAGCCGTGGCGTGCCAGCTCGGGCACGGCCGGCGCGGGCGCTGATTCTTCCGGCGCGTTGGCGTGGATTTGCACCACCACAAAAGATTCGGAGTCGTAAAGCATGTGCATAGAGGTTGGGTCCTTATCCATCAGATAACAACGCGCGAGCCAAGTTCAAGGGCCACAGGGTAAATCCCCTAAATGCGTGAAAAAGCACGAAATCAGTCCCGCCAAGCTGTTGTCCGCCTTCAAGCAGGGCCCGCAGGCGCAGCGGCCCCTGTCGCCGTGCAAGGGGCAGGGAGCCGCCGCAGGCTCGCAGTGAGCGACCGTGGGGGCTCATTACTCAGCCACGCGCAGTTGTTGATCGACAAAATCGCCGTTTTGCTGGGTGATGCGGGTGCGCACAGGCAACCAGGCCAGTGAGGGCGCCAGCCAGACCTCGACCGTCTGGTCGTAGTCGCGCTGGGGCTTGCGCGTGAGCTTGACAGCGCGGGTTTCCCCGGCGGGCAACTGGAGGGTTTCTTCCGCTTCAACCACAAACGTCCAGGTATCGGCGCTGGTGGGGCCGGCTGTGTAAAGCGACACGCTGCTGCCAGGCGGGTATTTGGCCGGCTCCCCGGCCATCAGGCTGGCCAGCTGCACAAATACGCTGACACGGTCCTGTGCGCCGGCCTGCCACGGTGCGTCTGGGGTGTTGGCGCTGAAGCTGATCTTGCCCTTGTCGGGCTGAAAATGCGCCGCGCGTTCGCTGCGCGACTTGTCCAGAAAGCGGGTAGGCGCCAGCCCATCGCCGGTGATGCGGCCGCCGCTGGCCATGGAGCGGGACCCCAGCCCAAAGGCGCTGACTTCCATTCTGGCTTCATATGCCTCGCCGTCCTGGCGCCAGTCCAATTGCGCGTTGGCGTGGTAGTCCATGTTTTTCGAGCGGCCGGTCATCGCGTACCGCAGCCGCATGGAGCCTGGAATGATCAGCGCGCTGGCGGTGGCCACCGGCGCCTCCTGAACCGGCTCGGGAGCCGGCAGGCTGGCCTCGGGTGCAGGTGCAGGTGCAGGTGCAGTTGGCGGGGGTGCGATCTCGGTCGGCAGCAAGGGCGGTGACGCTATGGATTCAATAGCTGTTGACGCTTGTATGGCAAGGGTTGGCACCGTATTCTGTTGTGAGTTGGAGGCGGTGGCACGGGACGGCCGACGCGCCGCAGGTGGCGGTGGCGGCGCGGGAGCTGAAACACTGGCCGGCCTGATTTCGATGGTTCGCGTGATGAAGGGGCGCGGTTTGCTGCTTGGTTCGGCCTGCATGGCCCAGTGCGCCGGCGCAGCCTGCAAGGCCCAGACATGAGCCAGCAGCACCAGGGCCGTCAACACGAGCAAGAGGCGCAGCGGCGGCGCTGCGGCCTGCTGCGCCGGCAGGGTAGTCATACTGCGGGGTAGCCCAGGTCGCTGCTGAGCCGACGTGCCGCCTGCATCAGCGGTTTGGCCACCGCACCGTCCCAAGCCGGATCGAAGGTGGCGAGCGAGCCGAGCGCCACGATGCCCAGCGCGAGGTGGCCGTCCGCATCAAATACTGGGGCGCAAAAGCCGGCCACGCCAGGCAGCAGGGTGTCCACCACGCGGGCCAGACCCCGGCGCCGCACGGCGTCGAGCACGGCCGTGACCTCGCCCATGGTTTTGGGCACGTCCTTGCGCGCAAGTTTTTGCATGCGGGCCAGCTCGTCCTTGAGCAGGGGCGGCAAACGGTCGTGCAACTGGTGGCTGTTCTTGCTGCTTTTCCCGCTGGTGTCCTTGTGCCCGCCCGCAGGCTGGGCCATGAAGGCAGAAAAACACAGGCCGGTCGCGGAGGACAGCAAAGGCATCACGTCGCCCAGGCGCAGGTTGACGGTCACCGCCTGCGGCGACTCTTCCCAGTGCACGATAGTCGGCCCCTGGTTGCCCCAGACGGCAAGCGCCAGCGTCTGGCCGATCTGCTCCATCAGCGGCGCCATGCGCTGGCGCGCGAGTTTGACGCTGTCCAGCCGCGACAGCGAAGCCAGCCCCAGCTTGAGCGCTGCAGGGCCTAGGTCGTACCGCGTGGAGCCCGCGTCCTGGGTCACCAGTTCCAGGCGCTGGAAGCTGACCAGGTAGCGGTGTGCCTTGGCTGCGCTCATGCCGGCGGCAGAGGCGAGGTCACGCAGCATCAGCGGCCCGGGGGAGGCGCCCAGCACCTGCAGCAGGCTGAAGCCGACCTCCACCGACTGGATGCCGGCGCGCTGCGCGGACAGGGCCGGTGGCGCCGCGGCCAGTGAAGTTTTGCGCTCTTTCATGGAATTCGACTAAAATTTAAAATTACATTTAGGTAAACTAATTTCACTTATCGTAACTCCGACGACCCGCTGCGGCCAGCACCGCGCGACAAATCATCCACAAGGAAACTGATGAAACTCGCAACCTACAAAGACGGCTCACGGGATGGCCAGCTGGTGGTGGTCTCGCGCGACCTGGCGACGGCCCATTATGCGACGGGCATCGCCAGCAAATTGCAGCAGGTGCTCGACGACTGGGGCTTTCTGTCGCCGCAGCTGCAGGACCTGTACGACGCGCTGAACAACGGCAAGGCGCGCCACGCTTTCCCGTTTGAGGCGGTCCAGTGCATGGCCCCGCTGCCGCGCGCTTACCAGTGGGCCGACGGCTCGGCCTACCTCAACCACGTGGAGCTGGTGCGCAAGGCGCGCGACTCTGAGGTGCCAGGCAGCTTTTACAAAGACCCGCTGATGTACCAGGGCGGCAGCGACGACTTCATCGGGCCCTGCGATGACGTGGTGTGCCCCAGCGAGGACTATGGCATTGACTTTGAGGCCGAGGTGGCGGTGGTTACCGGCGATGTGCCCATGATGAGCACGCCAGAGCAGGCGCTCGAAGGCATTCGCCTGGTCATGCTGGCCAACGACGTGAGCCTGCGCAACCTGATCCCCAATGAGCTGGCCAAGGGCTTCGGCTTTTTCCAGAGCAAGCCAGCGACGGCTTTCAGCCCTGTGGCGGTCACGCTTGACGAGCTCGGCGATGCCTGGGACCAGGGTCGCGTCAACCTGACCATGCAAAGCACCTGGAACGGCCGCAAGGTTGGCATGTGTGATGCCGGGCCGGAGATGACGTTTCACTTCGGCCAGCTGATTGCCCACATCTGCAAGACGCGCAATGTGCGCGCCGGCTCCATCATCGGCTCGGGCACTGTGAGCAACAAGGGTGTCGAGACCCAGGGCCAGACCGACTGGCCCAAGGGCTACAGTTGCATCGCCGAAAAACGCGCGATCGAAACCATCCAGGACGGCAAGCCCTCCACAGAATTCATGAAGTTCGGCGACACCATCCGCATCGAGATGAAGGGGCGGGACGGCGAACTGGTGTTCGGCGCGATTGACCAGAAAATCGTCGCGGCCAAGCCGCTGAAATAGGCCGATGAACTGGCGAAGCGGCAGGCACGTTTAGCCCGCCAGCCGGGTCTGCACGACGAAGAGCTGGATGCCGCGCAGCAGCATCTCGACCGAGATGGCCACCAGGATCAGGCCCATCAGGCGCTCGAACGCCATCACCACGCGTTCACCCAGCACCCGCTGGATGCGCTCTGCCAGCACCAGCACCACGGCGCAAACCGCCATGGTGACGCACAAGGCCGCTACCCACTCCATGCGCCGCGCCGGCGCCTGCGATACCAGCAGCAGCACCGTGGCCAGGGCCGACGGCCCGGCCAGCGCGGGAATCGCCAGCGGCACAATCAGCGGTTCGCCCTGCAGCGGCTCTGCCGCAGGATGGTCGGCAGGAAAAATCATGCGCAGGGCGATCAGGAACAGGATCACCGCACCGGCGATCTGCAGCGACAGCTCGCTGAGGTTCATCACGCGCAGAAAGCTGTCGCCGACAAACATGAAGGCCAGCAGGAGCAGGAAGGCGATCAACACCTCGCGCAGGATCACCAACGCGCGGCGTTCGGGCGCCACATTGCGCAAGGCGTTGGCAAAAATCGGAATGTTGCCCAGCGGATCGGTGATCAGCAGCAACAAAATGGTGGCTGAGACAAAGGTGTAAGTCATGGCCCCCACAGTCGCGCACTGCGTGTCGCTTCCTGCCCCCCGAGGGGGCCGCTGCGCCTGCGGGCCGGCAAAGCCGGACCCGCGGCCCCTGCTTGTAAATAGATGAACCGCCCCGGTTGCCTGCTGCGTGTCGCTTCATGTGCCATGGAGGAGGCATCGCTCGTTGGTTGCGGCGCTTGCATGCGTCGGGTCTGCGAGCTCAGGTGTTTCATGACGCGTAGATGGCTGTCAGGTCACGAAGACCCTTGATCTCCAGCGGATTGCCAAAGGGGTCGCAAAAGAACATGGTCCACTGCTCGCCCGGCTGCCCCTCAAAACGCGGCTGCGGCGCGAACAGGAAGTCCGTGCCGGCGGCCTGCAGACGCTCGGCCATGGCTTGCCAATCGGCCAGGCCCAGGACCAGGCCAAAGTGCGGCATGGGCACCAGGGTATCGCCGACATGGCCGGTGCGCTCGGTCGTGAACGGCTGGCCCAAGTGCAGGGACAGTTGATGGCCCATGAAGTCAAAATCCACCCAGGTCTCCGTGCTGCGGCCTTCGGCGCAGCCCAGCACGTTGCCGTAGAAACGGCGGGCCTCGTTGAGATCGGTGACGTTGAAGGCGAAATGAAACAGGCTGCGCATCCGGCCAAGGATAGCAGCCCGAGCTCAGACGGTTGAGGGGTTGGCCGCCATGGTGTCGAACTTCCTGAAGTACTGGCGGGCCAGCGCGACCAGCTGCCCGTCACTCGGATGGTCGGCAGCCACCGAGTCCACCACCGCGTCGGCCACGGCCGGCAGGTGGCCGCTGCACCAGTCGCGGAACTGGTTGCGCACCAGGCCTGGGCCAGTGAGCAGCACTTCATGGCTGCCTTTCAGGGCCCGGGCGACGTCGGCAAAAAAGGCGGCGCTGTCGTCGGCCTTGCCCTGGTGTTTGTGGTGCGTGCGCGACTTGATGCGCTGGGCTTGCATGTGTTCGCGGTCAAACATCA
>NZ_JBDNGU010000165.1:0-6136 GCF_041689105.1 Polaromonas sp.
AGCCTTGATGGATTACCAGGTTCGCTGCATCATGCTTGAACTCGGTTGAAAATGTACGACGTTGCTTTGCCATGGAGCACCTCTTTGTTGGCGGCAATATTACCACCTAAGTTGGTGTCCGGTTTTATTAGACCACTACAATTCGAGAGGGACGCCGCAAGAGCGTGGCGCCCCTTAGTTCTAAGTTAGGCATCACAGAGAGGCCGCCCGTGGCAATCAACCCGATCCCACCCAAACTCCCGCTCACGAATGCGACCGTGGAGGAATTCTACGAATGGCTGTTCGCACCTTGGGTCAAAGAACTTGGACTACGCGACTTCGATGTCGCGCCTGGAAGGGTCGTGGCTACATTGCCCCAAGACAGGAAGCTTCAATTTGTGAGCGGCGCGATCTGCGGGCAGGTCATCATGTCAGCTGTGGACACTGTCGTCTCTCTAGCCATGGCAACGACAGAAAGAACCTCGAAAGGCACGATATACCAGCACACCCATTTCTTACGACCGGCCATGACGCACGACATGCACGTTGAGGCGAATGTTCTACGGTTTGGCAAAGCTTCTGCGTTCGCTGAGGCGAAGGTTACTTTTGCCAACTCCGGCGAACTTGTAGCGCATGCAACCCTTGAGTTTGCATTCTAGGCCGCGAGTGATGCCTAATTTACGTTAGACTTCATAGTCACTCTTTGAAAGGGGACGTATTATGATTGAGCAAGGCATAAAGATCTCGTGGTCCTACTGTACAGAATATGTCCCCATCGACATTGAACAACTTGATGGCGCGACCGTCGCAACGACAATGGAGGTTTTGAGGTGTAGTGGTTGAGCTGGCTTTCGGGTGGGTCTAGCGGCGTCTTAATCGTATCTAATCTTGGTGAGCCATACTTAATATTTAGAATGGTCATTTTATTTTCAATTTTAATTTTGTCACCGTCCGTCAACATCATCCTCGAGTTGTGCAGTTGCGGGTACATAGATCGCATTGGTAATCGATCCATTGCGAATACGCTCAACCGCTTCGTCAATCACATGCAGTGGAACAAGGAACCATTCCTTTGGTTTGACGGGGTGGCCGAAGCGGTCTTCGATGGTCAAATCAATCTGGGCTGCGCCAAATAGGCGGTGAAAAATATTTTCCAGTCGGGTGCGATTCAGATTATGCAGTTTGTAAGTTGCGACAATCTCGACATCTGCCAACAGGTAGGTCGCATCATGCGCCGCGTTGGCTATGCGGGTCTCCACCTTGCCTCCAGTGACGCCGATTTTGTGGATTAACGCCCGATGTTCAGCAACAAATGGATGATTGGACAAGCTGCGTAGTACATAGATAGTTCCGCTTTCAATATCATCTGACTCTGCTTTATCGCCAAACAAGGGGCCCAAATATGTATCTGTCAGTCGCCTGCCAGTCTCGTCTTTATACAGCGCACGTTGGAGCGAGCGGCGCAGGAGATTGCTCTGCGTGCCGTTAGCGTAGATCAGCAGCAAACGTGCATCGCTTTCCCCATTTGGGGCTTTGATTGTTTCGCCCACTTCAGCCACATAAGTAAGCTGTCCGCCAAGAACAAAAAAGTGCCCTACCTCAATACTTGTATCGCGTCCAAAGCGCAGAGTCGTACGCGCACCGGATTTAAGTTCTCGCTCTGCCTGCTCGAACAATGGCTGGTACTGGTCGAAGTTTTCACACCGCGTACGATCGGCAATCTCCTCTGCCGCTCTCTTGTTAGCGCTGGAGCGCACATGGCGTAACACGGTGATGTCATCTTCATCTACGGATTGCTCACCAATGCCCAGTTGAGCCAAAAGAGCATCTTCATCGAGCTCGCTGACATCTTGCTGAGTCGTCGCCGTCGCTGTCAGCAAGCCCACCTTATCCAATTCGGCTAGAAGGGCTTGGGCTTCGGGTAACTTGCGTAGCTGATTCAGACGAACGGCGTACAAGCGCTCAAAGATGTCCTTGTCTTCCCCATGCTGCGGGATACGCCCGTGGGTTTGATGAAAACGCAAGATATCCTCGAAACCGGCGATGATGCGCTCCTCTCGAGGTGTGTGATGGGAGGCCTTGAGCGGAGTAACCTCTACTCCTAGGGCGCCCAATAGTTCATCATCGTCCATTTCAACCATTTTCAGATTCCCCTTGTCCCTGTGCTGCCTTAGCCTGTGCTCTGTATCGTGCGAACGCTGCCACGCCCTCAGCCATGCGCTTTTCCCAAGCGTCGGCGGAGTTGATGTCTGGCAGGCGGCCTCGCTCGTTCTTGAACTGCAGGGCGCGTTTGGACAGTTCGCGTGCTTCGTCTTCAGAGATGCTGACCTTTTTGGCCGCGATGCTTGCCTGCACTTGGCGCAACGATTTCTCGTCCATTGCCTTTGCCAGTACAGCGTAGGCGGCATCGAATGGATTGATGCGGTCGATCAGGTCAATGTCCAGTTCGCGCACGTTAACGAACTTGCGCACACCAACTAGCAAGGCGGTGCTGCCTTGCCCAGAGTCACTGCCATTGGCGTCAGCGTGCGCGATGGCGAGCTTGGCCTGCTGAGTGATGTTCATGGCGGCAATGGCGTGCTGGCGGACGGCCTCTTGATCAATAACGCTCAACTCCGGGTAGCGCTCGCGCACGATTTTGCCCATGTGTAACTGAGTCAGCTCTTCGGGCAGCGTATTTTCTTTGTCGAACAGCCCGCGCTCCACCACTGTTTTGTTTTGCAAGAAACTGGTGACGACCTCGTTCAAATCCTCTTTGCAGATGCGGGTAGCTTCAGCTGTTGTTGGCGTTGTCAGCCCGTTGATTTCGACGTGGTACTGACCGGTGCCTTCATTCACGCCCACGTTGGTGCGACCTAGCTGGTAACCACTGGGCCCGTAGTCAAAACCTTCCTTTGCCCCCGTGTCCTTTGGGGTGAACTCATAACGTGGCGCTAGCACCTGCTCCATCAATAAGCTAGCGGAGATGGCCTTGAGCATGTCGTTCACGGCCTCCGCTACCGCGGCTTGTTCCGCTGCTGGTTCGGCGATCAGGTTGGTAAAGCGTGAGCGTTCTTTGCCTTCGGCGTCACGGGTGGCACGGCCTATGATCTGTACGATTTCGGTCAGGCTACTGCGGTAACCGATGGTCAACGCATGTTCACACCAGATCCAGTCAAAGCCCTCTTTCGCCATGCCCAGCGCGATGATCACGTCCACGTGGTCGCGGTTGTGTTTCTGAGCAGGGTCTTTCAGGGCGCCTAGCACTTTGGAGCGCCTGGCGGCGTCGCTGTCGTCCACGAGATCGGCTACTTTCAGGGTGCGGCCGTCCTTGGTGTTGATGAGGTGAAAACCGGTGACGGGGTCGACGCTGTGCCAGTCGCCCAGCGCGCTCATAATTTCATTAACCTCGCGCTCTTTGTCTTTGAGGCTTTCGCGCGCGTTCACGTTGGGAATATGCACGATGGTCTTCAACGTCGGGTCTAGTACCTTGTTGACAGCATTCACATACGGGCCGGTATAGAAGAAGTAGCCAATATCCAAAGACTTGAGCCAACGGTAGCCATTGAGCTGTTCGTAGTAGGTGTAAGTAATCGTCTCAAACTTGGCCTCCTCCGCTGGTGCCAGCACCGCCTCGCTGTCGCCGCGGAAGTAGGAGCCTGTCATGGCTACGAGGTGTACCTTGTCGCGGTTAATCAGCGCGCTCAACTGGCTGCCCAGCCTGTTATCCGGATTAGCCGACACATGGTGGAACTCGTCGATAGCAATCAGGCGATTGTCGAAGGCTTCGATGCCCAACTCATCTATGGCGAAGCGGAAGGTGGCATGGGTGCAGACCAGCGTTTTGTCAGTGCTTCCCAGAAATTTGCGTACAGCCTCAACCTTGGACTTAGCCACGCGCGGCTCGTCTATGCCGGGGGCATTGCACAGGTTCCACTCTGGCGCCACCTGCCAGTCGCAATAAAAGCCGAATTGGCTCAAGGGTTCATCAGCAAAGCTGCTGCCAATAGAGCGCTCCGGCACCACCACCACCGCCTGCTGCAAGCCTTGGTTATGCAGCTTGTCGAGCGCGATAAACATGAGCGCGCGGGACTTGCCCGATGCGGGCGGAGACTTGATCAGCAGATATTGTTCGCCACGCTTGGAATAAGCGCGCTCTTGCATAGTGCGCATGCCCAGTTCGTTGGAGCGGGTGGATGCTCCGGTATGTGCCGTACTGATGGAGACGGACGGCACGGTGTAGTTGTTCGTGGGATTGGTCATGGCTTCCGTCCTTTATGCTGAAGGTCTTTTTCTAGTTGCTCGATTTCCTTCAGGTCGGCGTCGTCGGCGGCCCTGGCTTCGCTTATTCGGCGCTGCTGGTCGTAAGCCTCATAACGATCAACGGCGACTTTCTTCATGTGTTCGTGGCTGATAGAGCCCGCGCCTTCGAGGATGGACTGATCATTGAATTCCAGCATTTTGTCCACGTTGTTGCGCCAGAAATCGAGCGTCAGTTGCTTCTGCTGTTTGACCCGCAATTCAGCTTGTTCAAGAAAAATGACCACAAGGCGGTTGAGGGTGTCGATCTCGTCAGCGTTCAGGTAGTTTTTGGCGATAATGACATCCTGCTTGCGAACTCGCGTGCCACTCCAGCTGGTCAGCGCCATATTGGGCTGGCTAGTATCGGCACGCTTCAAGATCAACTCCGCGGCGGTATGGCCGGTGGTGGCATAGAGCAGCTTGTTCTGCACTTCGGCAAAGAAGAGGCCTGTCTCCCGCTCGTGGCCCTGATAATCCGAACTGAGAGTAAAGAGCTCGCGCACCTTCTGGTAGAAGCGCTTCTCCGAGGCCCGGATGTCGCGGATTCGTTCCAGCAGTTCATCGAAATAGTCCCAACCGCCGGGGTTCTTGAGGCGCTCGTCATCCATCACGAAGCCCTTGCGTAAAAACTCCTTCAGGTGCGTGCTGGCCCATTGGCGAAATTGAACGCCACGGGGAGAGCGCACGCGGTAGCCGATAGCGAGGATCAGGTCGAGGTTGTATTGCACTAACTTACGCTGAACCTGTCTCTGGCCCTCCGTTTGAACTGTCAAGGATTCCTTGACAGTTGCCTCTGCGGTTAACTCATTGTCGTCAATAATATTCTTGGCGTGCAGGGACACGTTCTGCTTGGTGGTTTGGAATAGTTCAGCAATTTCCATCTGGCTCAGCCAAATAGTGTCGGTTTCTACCCGTAGCTGGAGTCGAGTTTGGCCATCGGCAGAGGTATAAAGGATCAGTTCACTCATGAGGCGTTCTTGCCTCGTATCGCCTTTGCAGCAAGCTTGGTTTTAGCTGCAGCTGTCATTTTGGTGTAAAGCTCAAACAGCTTTTCCAGCCGCTCAGTGTCGTTCTTGAAACGGCGGCCGATGTAGATGCGCTCGAGCACTTCATCGTTGCGCTCGTGGGCGTGGCGCAGGTTCTCTGGCATATTTAACGGATTGTACAGGTCTGCAATCGTGGCCGGGAAATGGGCTTCTCGGGCAAGTAAAATATTCTCCGCGCAGTTGGTCAAATCGACTTTATTCTGCTCTGTAAGCAGGGGAGCCGGGAAAGTGTTCCAGCCAATTGTGTTGGAATACCTAAAGTCGGTTTTCATTTTTCCGCATACTGTTGCAATCCAGACGAGGTGAATGCGTGAGGCAACAATTGCCATGTTCCAGAGAGGGGCATCAAAAGCGGCAAAAAGAAGATCTGTAATTATGGTAGTTCGAGGCAGTATCCCAACTGGCAAGTAGTCGCGGGATTCAGATGATACCTTAGGGATTGCCATGACGACTTCGCTCCCTTTCTGGCGCATTTCACCAAATTTATAAGGAAAATTAGCCATTGAAATAGTGGCTGCCTTAGGGCTGTTCAGACGCATTCTCTTTACAGCCTCTATCCTATCGGAAATAGAAGCTATTAAACTAGCTTCGTTCGCGTCTGCATCACTAATCCATAGGCAATATCTATCTAGGCCGCGAATAAATTCTGCAGAACCGTAAATTTTTCGAACAAATTTCTTATGCTGTTGCTCGGTAAGTCCTAGCTCGTTAAGTTCCATTTTTGATAGAAGCAAATGTCCGCCATCCGTAGGTTGGCTGCCTTTGGTCATTTCTGACAAACCCTGCAACGGTCGAGATCGTTTAGCAACGAAGACACTGGCGGCCGGGAC
>NZ_JBDNGU010000166.1:0-6870 GCF_041689105.1 Polaromonas sp.
ATTTGCAGCCGACGATTCCCAAGTCCGACAGGCTCCTAAGATTGACCTAAATCAAAATGCAGCACGAGCGCCCGTGCCAAGCTTGGCACATGCCCCATTCCACGCTGCAGATCATCCGCGACGAACACGCCGGCCTGGCTGCGGTGCTGCGTTCGCTGTCAATGATGGTCACGCGCGGACCGGGCGATGCGCCGGAGCGGTTTTTCGACGTGTTGCGCGCCATGCTGTTTTACATCGACGAGTTTCCCGAGCGGCTGCACCACCCGAAGGAGTCGGAACTGCTGTTTCCCCGGCTGGCACGCGCCATGCCTGAGTTGATGCCGGTGATCCAGCGGCTGGAGCTTGATCACATGAGCGGCGAGGGCAAGGTGCGTGAGCTGCAGCATCTGCTGCTGGCCTGGGAGCTGATCGGAGAGTCCCGGCGTGACGCCTTTTCAGACACGGCGCTGGTGTACGTGGCGTTTTACCTCGCACACATGCAGACCGAAGAAACCCAGCTGCTGCCCGCCGCCGAAAAGGCGCTGAGTGCAGCGGACTGGGCCGAGCTGGACGCGGCCTTTGAGCGTGACCGCGACCCGCTGTCCGGTGGGCTGCGCGACCCCTGCTACGACCGGCTTTTCACACGCATCGTGCTGAAATCACCGGCGCCTATTGGCGTCGGCGATGCCTGATCACTTCAGAACGACTGTTTGAGCCCGACGCTGAACAGCGTTTCGCGATTAATGCGCCCCAGTGTTGCATCGACCTGGAGCTGACGGGCCAGGTTGGTCCGCACGCCCATCTGGAACGTGGGTTTGGCCAGGCGCTGGCCGAAGGCTTCGGCGTGCATGGTGACCTGGCCCCATTCGCGCTCATGGGCCAGCCCCCAGCTGCCGACGCCTGGTCCGCCCGGAGCGCGCTGTGCACCCAGATTCATGTGGGTGGCGCCCCATGTGCTGCTGCAGGTCAGCAAGCCGTTGAGAAAAGGCGTGGTGCCGCTTTGCCCGCGTGTCTGGCTGACGCCCAGAACGGCGGCGCTGTTGCAGCCGTTCTCCCGTGACGGCGTGATGCGCCACTTGGCCTGCAGCGACTGGCTGGTGCTGGCCGCCGTGCGGTCGCGCGTGGCCAATGCGCCCAGCTCCAGGCCATCGATGGGTGCGTACGCCGGAGCCACCGTCCAGGTGTTGGCGCGGCCCGGCTGGCGCGCATACCAGCCCTCGACATGGCCGCTGCCGGCATCATCGGTGTTGGCGTCGTCCACCGTCAGCGGGCGGCCGGCGTTGGCAAAGCCGCAGGCCAGCAGGCTGGTGGCAAGCAGAAAGCGCGCAAGCAGGGGGGCACCAGAGAGTGTCAACATGCCGCGTAGTTTAGAGCCCGTTCACCGACTCTGGCGCAGCCCGGCAGGCTCAGGCCAGCGCGGGGTAATCCGTGTAGCCCTTTTCGTGGCCGCCGTAAAACGTCGCCTTGTCCGGCGTGTTGAGCGGCGCGTTGGCTTTAAGTCGCTCGACCAGATCAGGGTTGGCAATGTAGAGCTTGCCAAAGGCGACCAGGTCGGCGCCGTCGGCCACGGCTTGTTCCGCCATCGCCTTGTCGTAGCCGTTGTTGACCATCCATGCACCCTTGCCGCCGGCCGTGCGGTAGGCGGCTTTCAGTGCGGCGTAGTCAAACGGCCGGTCGTCGATGACGCGCGGGCCGCCGGTGGCGCCCTCAATGATGTGGATATAAGCCAGGTTCAACGTGGCGAGATGTTTGATGACGTAGTCAAACAGCGGCTGCGGGTGAGCGTCATGGGCATCGTTGGCCGGCGTGACCGGCGACAGGCGGATGCCCGTGCGACCGCCGCCAACGGCTGCGGTGACGGCGCGTGTGACTTCCAGCAACAGGCGGGCACGGTTTTCAATGCTGCCGCCGTAATCGTCTGTGCGTTTGTTGGAGCCGTCCTTGAGGAACTGGTCCAGCAGGTAGCCGTTGGCACCATGGATTTCCACACCGTCAAAGCCGGCGGTTTCCACCGCGTTGCGCGCAGCAGCCTGGTAGCTGTGCACGATGCGGGGCAGCTCTTCGGCCTTCAGGGCGCGCGGCTCGGAGGTCTCCACGAAGGACGGAACACCGTCCTTGATCAGCACCGTCTTGGTTTTGGCCGTGATGGCCGAGGGCGCCACCGGCTTGCCGCCGTCGGGCTGCAGATCAGTGTGCGAGATGCGGCCCACATGCCAAAGCTGCACCACAATCTTGCCGCCCCTGTCATGCACGGCCTGGGTGACTTTTTTCCAGCTGTCGAGCTGCTCGGTGCCGTACAGGCCCGGCACGTCCGAGTACCCCTGGGCCTGGTGGCTGATGGCGGTGGCCTCGGTGATCAGCAGGCCGGCGCTGGCGCGCTGCGCGTAATAGGTCTGCGCGATGTCGGGCGGGACGGCGTTGGGCGAGCGGTTGCGCGTGAGCGGCGCCATGACGATGCGGTTGGCGAGTTCAAGGTCGCCGGCTTGCGTGGGGTCAAAGAGAGTAGGCATGGACTATCCAAAGTTATGAAAACTGCGTGAAGTGTGGACCGACATGAAATAGCTGGTGGCGCACGGGCTGCTGGTTTCACGCTACCGGCTGCGGCGCCGTCGCCCGCTCCAGCCGGGCCAGCCAGGTCAGCGCCTCAGTCCGCGTCGTGCCGCACATCTCTGCCGATGGCAGCAACTGCCCGCAAACCACCGGACGTTCCGGCTGGCCAAAAATCCGGCAGGCGTTGGACTCATCAAGCTGCACACAACGCACGCCCGCCGGCTTGCCCTTCGGCATGCCGGGAATCGGCGAGCTGATCGATGGCGCAATGCAGCAGGCGCCGCAGCCTGGACGGCAGTTCATGGGGAGTTGGGGCGGTGGAGAGATGTTGGGTGAAACACTGGGCGCTATGAAATCAGGAGCTGCTTGCGCTCGCACAGAGAGGGCTGCAGGTTATTTTGATGGTCAGCATGCGCGCAAGGCTGGGCACGATTATCGCGCGTCCAGACAAGTGTGCCGCTGTGTTGTGGCTGTGTTGCACGTTAGCGCCGTGTCCTGTCTGGCGCGGATGGCGCAAGGTGGGTCGGCCCCGTGCTGGTGGGCGCTGGCGCATTGCGCTCGGCACCGCCGCCGGGCCGTTGCACCGGGCGTGTATCCGAGTCACGCGGATCATCCGGCCCAGGCTGCGGAACCACGCTGTAGCGCGGACTGGGCGCTGGCACCGGGTTGGGAGGCAACTGGTCGCGGTAAGCCGGGTTGCGGTTGATGCTCGGCTCAAGAGGCGCATCCTGTGCGCCGGCCAGGCCACTTCCGAACATGGCCAGCAGCACTACCGACGGCGGCACCAGCCTCCGTGACAAGCGCTTGTTCATGGCGTTGCGCATGACGTGGTCGTGGAGGCCATCAATTGGCCGGACTGCCGCCGCGTTGGGTGTTGGCGTCCGTCTTCAGGGGTTTCTGGCTGTTGGGCTGCATGCCGGGGCTCATTTCGGGCCGCATTCCCGGGCGCAATGCGGGTTTGAGTTCTTCCGGCTTCATGCGCGGATCAAGTTCGGGCCGCATCCTCGGCTTGAGATCTTCCGGCGAAGGCAAGGGCGCGCTCGCGCCGCGCATGGCGGGCTTGACGCCCATGTCTGGCGGCACCGTCGTCGCGTTATCCGGCGCGGTGCTGGGGTGGGCCAGCGCCACGCCGGACATGCCGAGCACGGCGGCCGAGAGGGCAGCCACAACAATAAGGCGATGGATTGTCATGAAATTTCCTTTCAACGCCCCATGGCGTTGCAGCAGGCCAGTCAATCCGGCTCATCACACCACCGTAGGGCCGGCGCCGGCTGCTCCTTATCGGTAGCCAGCCCGCATCGCTGTAGGACCGGTCCGCGAGGGTTTTTGCCCCCACGCAGCGCAGCGCAGGCTTTGCCCATGCAGCGCACCCCTGCCGGGCTGCGCCCCCGACATCGCACTGGCGCGCTTCACACATTGACTTGCAGGCTGATGGCGGGGCTCCTGAAAACAGGCCTCCCACAAGTCACGGTCGTCACAGGCGTTTCATTCCCTCACAACTGCGTCATGCACCGCTGTTAAGATTCGTCCCTTTTCGGGCTACGCTGTCTCACAGACTCAGCGACCGACACTCATTTTTCCCGCAGCAACGCGGCGACCATTGCCCCCATGACCGTTGCCCTCCCGGCCAGCACCCCCGCCACCTTCGAAATCAAAAGCGCCAACCTGCCCCTGGTTGCGCTGCTGCTCAAGTCCCCCGACCTCGACGCCCTGTCGCGCGACCTGGCGCTGCGTTTTGGCGACATTCCCGACTTTTTCGACAACGACCCGCTGGTGATCGAGCTGTCCGCGCTGGCCGACGACCACCGCGACATCGACTTCGGCGCGCTGCTGGCACTGATGCGCAGCTACCGCGTGGCACCTATCGCCGTGCGCGGCGGCAACCCGGTGCAAATGGCCGCCGCCGCTGCCGCCGGCTTGCTGGCTGCGCCCGACGCGCGCATCACCGCGGCACGCACGCAGGAGCCGGTGATCACCCGCGTGCAAGCGCCGCCACTGGAGGCACCGCCCTTGGCCGCGCCACCACAGGGCGCCCTGGTCATCGACAAGCCCCTGCGCTCGGGCCAGCAGGTGTACGCGCGCGGGCGCGACCTGGTGATGCTCGCCATGGTCAACGCCGGTGCCGAAGTGATTGCCGACGGCCATATCCACGTGTACGCGCCCCTGCGCGGCAAGGCCATGGCCGGCGCGCGCGGCAATGCCGACGCGCGCATTTTTGCGCTGAGCCTGGAGCCCGAGCTGCTGTCCATTGCGGGCATTTACCGCACCAGCGAAACCCCGCTGCCCGACGGCGTGTGGGGCAAGCCGACACAGGTGCGGCTCGAGCCAGGGCCCGAGGGCGACAAGCTCGTCATGAGTCCGATATGAGCCCCCACGCTTGTCACTTCGTGTACTGCGCTGCCCCCCGAGGGGGCGCTGCGCCTGCGGACTGGCAAAGCCAGATCCGCGGCCCCTACTGAAAAATGCGGGCGCCTTACCCCGCGCTGACCTGAACCCTCTTCTGTTATTTCGAAATCCAAAGGACTTTCTCCCCATGGCAAAAATCATCGTGGTCACCTCCGGCAAGGGCGGCGTGGGCAAAACCACCACCAGCGCCAGCTTTGCAACCGGCCTGGCAATGCGCGGGCACAAGACCGCCGTCATCGACTTCGACGTCGGCCTGCGCAACCTCGACCTCATCATGGGTTGCGAGCGCCGTGTGGTGTATGACCTGATCAACGTCATCCAGGGCGAAGCCAACCTGCACCAGGCACTCATCAAAGACAAGCAGTGCGACAACCTTTACGTGCTGGCCGCCTCGCAGACCCGCGACAAAGAGGCGCTGAGCAAGGAAGGCGTCGAGAAAGTGCTTAATGACCTGGCCGCCATGGACTTCGAGTACATCGTCTGCGACTCCCCCGCCGGCATCGAAACCGGCGCGCTGATGGCCATGCATTTTGCCGACGAGGCGCTGGTCGTCACCAACCCCGAGGTGTCGTCGGTGCGCGACTCTGACCGCATCCTCGGCATGTTGTCCTCCAAGACCAAACGCGGCATGGAAGGCGGCGACCCGATCAAGGAGCACCTGCTGATTACGCGTTACAACCCCAGCCGCGTCGACCAGGGCCAGATGCTGTCGCTCGAAGACATCAAGGACATCCTGCGCATCAAGCTGATCGGCGTAATCCCCGAGTCCGAGTCGGTGCTACAAGCCTCGAACCAGGGCGTGCCGGCGGTACACATGGACGGCAGCGATGTGTCTGAGGCCTACAAGGACGTGATCGCGCGTTTCCTCGGCGAAGACAAACCCATGCGTTTTACCGAAGCGCCCAAGGTCGGCTTCTTCAAACGTGTATTTGGAGGCAAGTAAACCGCCATGGCTTCTTTCCTCTCCTTCCTGCTCGGCGAAAAGAAAAAAACCGCCAGTGTCGCCAAAGAGCGGCTGCAGATCATCCTGGCGCACGAGCGCTCGGGCCGCCAGGGCCACCAGCCCGATTACCTGCCCGCGCTGCAGCGCGATCTGATCGCGGTGATCTCCAAATACATCAACATCAATCCGGACGACATCAAGGTCAACCTGGAGCGCCAGGACAACCTGGACGTGCTCGAAGTGAAAATCGAGCTGCCCGACGGCAAGTAGCCGTTTTGTCATTGCGGACCTGATCCGCAATCCATGCCGCACGAACTCATGTCAGGGGTTCATGAAGATGGATGCCGGATCAAGTCCGGCATGACAGACAAAAGCGCGGCTGCGGCCTACAAGCCCAGAAACTGCCTGACCACCGCCACCGTGCGCGCCGGGTCTTCCTCGTGCGGCACGTGGCCCAGGTCGTCAAACACCACCAGCCGGCTGCCCGCAATATCGCGCGCAAAGCGCTGCCCGAACTCCAGCGGGATCAGGCGGTCTTGCCCGCCCCAGAGGATCAGCGTGGGCACGGCCATCGTCTTCAGCCCGGCCACATCGCCGGTGTAGCCCTGGTCAAGGCGCCGGCCCAGCGCCTTGCGGTTGCCGGCGCGCAGGGTCATGTCGACATACAGGTCCACCAGCTCGGGCGTCACCTTGGCCGGGTCGCCATACACATTGCGCACGCTCTTTTCAACCAGGCTGCGCGGCAGCGTGTACTGCGTCAGCGCCCGCAGCGCGGGAATGCGTGCAATGCGAAAGCCCAGCGGCACCGAAGGCGCAACACTGGCCGACTCCGCCGGGTAACCACTGGCGTCAACCAGCACCAGCTGCGCCACGCGCTGCGGCAGCGCCACCGCCGTCTCCCAGGCCACCTGCCCGCCCAGTGAGTTGCCCGCAAGCACAAAGCGCTGCACGCCCAGCTGGTCCATCACGGCAGTGACAAAGCGCACATAAGC
>NZ_JBDNGU010000167.1:0-8900 GCF_041689105.1 Polaromonas sp.
CACGGTGTCCGAAATTTCAGCCAGGTAGCGGGTGCGGGCGGCGGGCACGACCGGCGTCTGGTTGGTGCTGTGGCGCACATCGGCTTTGGGCAGCGTTCCTTCAGTTAATGTCAAGCCCAGCTCAGCCAGACGCGGTTTCAGCGCCTGGTACAACGCCGTCACACCATCATCATTAAAGCGTGCAGCCATGGTGCCAAACACCGGCATCTGATCTGCTGGTGTGCCCCAGGCTTCCTTGTTACGCTGGACCTGCTTGGCCACATCGCGCAGCGCGTCGAGCGAGCCCTTGCGGTCGAACTTGTTGATGGCGATGAACTCGGCAAAGTCCAGCATGTCGATTTTTTCGAGCTGGCTGGCTGCGCCGAATTCGGGCGTCATTACGTACATGGGCACGTCCACATGCGGCACGATGGCGGCGTCGCCTTGACCAATGCCTGAGGTCTCCACAATGACCAGATCGAACCCGGCAACCTTGCAGGCAGCAATCACGTCGGGCAGGGCCTTGCTGATTTCCGGGCCGAAGTCGCGTGTGGCCAGCGAGCGCATAAAGACACGGGCCCCCACGCTCCCCGCTGCGTTTGGTTCGCTGCCCCCCGAGGGAGCCGCCCGCCTGCCGCCCGGCAAAGCCGGTTCGGCGGCTTGAGCTGGAAAAGAGGCGACTGTCCATGGACTGATCGCGTTCATGCGGATACGGTCGCCGAGCAGCGCGCCGCCGCTTTTGCGGCGCGACGGGTCGATGCTGATGATGGCCACGCGCAACTGGTCGTTCTGGTCCAGGCGCAGACGGCGGATCAACTCGTCGGTAAGGGAAGACTTGCCGGCGCCGCCGGTACCGGTGATGCCCAGCACCGGTATCTGGCAGGTGGCTGCCTGCGCCCGCAGCGCCTCGACCAAAGCCGCAGGCGCACTGTCGTTTTCAAGCGCGGTGATGAGCTGCGCCAGCGCGCGCCAGGCCATCTCGCCATGGCCTTCAATGGCCTGGATATTTTTGGGTGCCAGGCCGGTGAGGTCTTTGTCGCAGCGCATGACCATCTCGCCAATCATGCCGGCCAGGCCCATTTTCTGGCCGTCTTCGGGGCTGTAGATGCGCGTCACGCCGTAGGCGTGCAGTTCGCGTATCTCGGGTGGCACAATCACGCCCCCGCCGCCTCCAAACACCTGGATGTGTTCTCCACCACGGCTTTTGAGGAGGTCGACCATGTACTTGAAGTACTCGACGTGGCCGCCCTGGTAGGAGCTGATGGCGATGCCCTGCACATCTTCCTGCAGGGCGGCGGTCACGACCTCATCAACGCTGCGGTTGTGGCCCAGGTGGATCACCTCGGCGCCCATGCCCTGCAGGATGCGCCGCATGATGTTGATGGCTGCGTCGTGCCCGTCGAACAGGCTGGCGGCGGTGACGAAACGCACCTTGTGGGGGGGGCGGTAGCTGGCGAGGGCCTTGTATTCGGCGGACAGGTCGGTCATGGCGGCGGTCTTTCGCGGTTGTCTTTACGTGATCTTCAGGCCCTTGAGCCGTGGGTCGCTGGGCGGGTAACGCAGCTTGAGGTTCTTGAGCGTGTCGCGCACCACGGTCGCAATCATCAGGTTGCGGTGCGTTTTGGAGTTGGCGGGCACGATGTTCCACGGCGCGTGCGCCGTGCTGGTGGCCCGCAGCAGCGCCTGGTAGGCTTTCTGGTAGTCGGCCCACTGCGTGCGCACATCCACGTCGTCGAGGCTGAATTTCCAGTGTTTGGTCGGGTCGTCCACCCGCTCCTGCAGGCGTTCGGCCTGCTCGTCCGCACTGATGTGCAGCATGAATTTGAGGATGACTGTGCCGGTCTCGGTCAGCAGGCGTTCGAAGTCGTTGATCTGTGCATACCGCTGCTTGACCTGTGCCGGCGTGATCCAGTGGTTGACCACCGGAACCAGCACGTCTTCGTAGTGGCTGCGGTTGAAGATCATTACTTCGCCGGCGCCGGGCATGGCCCGATGGATGCGCCACAGGTAGTCGTGGGCCTTGTCAGCGTGGGAGGGGGCTTTCCAGCCGACCGTGTGAACGCCGAGCGGGCTGGTGCGGCTGAACACACTGCGCAACGTGCCGTCCTTGCCCGAGGTGTCCGTGCCCTGCAGCACCACCAGCAGCTTGAAACGCCGGTCGGCGTAGAACTGGTCCTGCAGCGCGTCGAGCTCCATGGCCAGCGCATCGACGCGCGTCTTGTCGGCATCCTTGTCGCCACTGGACCAGGGCTTGGCGGCCGGGTCCAGCCTGTCCAGGGAAAACGCAGCAGCACGTTTTCCGGCAGGTGGCTGCCAGTCGGCAAGCTTGGGAGCGCGGGTGCGGGGCTTGGCCATCGGTGTCTCCAGTCGGGGCGATCTTTCTGATTGACGTTTACGTAAACGTCAATCTTACTGCCTCCGCCAGAAAAAAGGGGCGCTCGTGCGCCCCTTTCTGCCAAAACCTGGTCAGCATGAGGGCCAACGGGAAGAAGGAACCCAGCAACATCTTGAAAATCTCCAGCCGTGTAAAGCTGAAGTACCTGCAGAAGAGTGCCAGGGCTACGGTGCAGCTGGCCAGCCCGATCCAGACAGTGATTGGTGCGGAACGGCGCTCTTGAGCTGCCACCGGCTCGGCCACTGCGGTCGCCGTTGATTCCAGCAGACTCGGCGCTGTCATCTCTCAACCAGAATGTCCAAACCTGGCGGCCAGCCTCGTTGCAACTGTTGCAGTCCCACCCTCGGGGGCTTCTTTATGCGCGAGTGGCTTTTCTTCGCGGGTGGTCACCTGGGCCAAAATTTCTATTGAAGCCGAGTCGCCAGAGTTTGACGCGGTGGTCTGCTTGAAATTTTCTGCAATTTAAATTGAAAAAAATTCACGTTTTATCGCGGGTATTTACGGAGGGACGGGTTTGTTGAATGGCTCATACTTTGTGAGTAATTGGAATTTGCCACTCTCAAACTTTCAACCAGAGACAATATGACCCAAACTAAACAAAACCTTCCCTCCACAGTGACCGATTCTCCTCAAGCCAGCCGTCGCCGTTTCTTTGGCAAAGCGGCTACGGCAGCGGTGGCCGTGCCGCTGGCCGGTATCCCCATGATCGCTGCGGCGCAAGCCCCGATCGTTTTCAAGATGCAAGGCTCTTGGGGTGCGAATGAAATTTTCAGCGAGATGGCGCAGCAATATGTCACCCGCGTAAACGAAATGTCTGGCGGTCGACTGAAAATTGAATATCTGCCCGCTGGTGCCGTGGTTAAGCCTTTTGAAATCATTGACGCTGTTAGCAAGGGTGTTCTTGACGGCGGCCACCATGTGTCGGGTTATTGGTACGGCAAGTCCAAAGTGGCTTCCTTGTTCGGTACGGGCCCTGTGAGCGGTGCCACACCAGAAATCGGCTTGAGCTGGATCCACGCAGGCGGTGGTCAGCAGTTGTGGGACAAGCTGGTGGCCAAGATGAACCTGAATGTGGTGGGTTTTTTCTCCTTCCCAATGCCTTCACAGCCTCTGGGTTGGTTCAAGCAGGCTCCACCCAAGAAGGCTGCTGACCTCAAGGGTTTCAAGTACCGCACCATCGGTTTGGCTGCCGACTTGATGCAAGAGTTGGGCATGGCTGTGGCTCAGTTACCCGGTGGTGAGATCGTGCCCGCCATGCAGCGCGGTGTGATTGACGCTTTCGAATTCAACAACCCCACGGCCGACATGCGCTTTGGTGCGCAGGACGTGTCCAAGTACTACTCCATGGGTTCTTTTCACCAGGCCCAGGAGTTCTTTGAAATCATCTTCAACAAAGACAAGTACAACGCCTTGCCGGCTGACTTGAAGGCTATCCTCAAGTATGCCGCAGAAGCCGCATCGACTGCATCGACTGCCTTGGCGCACGACAACTACTCCAAAGACTTGCAGGAGTTGATTGTCAAGCACAAGGTGCAGGTGTCGCGCACCACAACCGACGTGTACAAAGGCCAGTTGGCTGCTTGGGACAAAGTGACTGCAAAGCTCGAAAAAGAAGTTGATATGTTCAAAGAAGTGAACGATTCGTTCAAGGCATGGTCACGCCGCGTGGGCTTTTATCACTTCACCAACGAAGCCAACTACAAATTGGCGTACGAGTACGTGCAAAAAACCAAGTTGCCGGTCTGATCATAGGTTTGGTTTTCAAGGCTGCCGGAATAGTTTCCGGCAGCCTTTATTTTTGCCAGCAAAGAGGTAAATCGAATGGAAGTCTGGATTCGCAGGATTGACATATTCAGCAAGTCGATCGGGCACGCTTTTTCATGGTGTGTGCTGATCTTGACCGCGTCCACCTGCTACGAGGTATTCATGCGGTATGTGCTCAACAGCCCGACTGTGTGGGCGTTTGACATGAGTTACATGATGTATGGCGCCTTGTTCATGATGTCGGGCGCCTATGCGGTGTCGCGCAACTCCCATGTGCGAGGCGACTTCATTTACCGCAAGTGGGCCAACCGTACGCAAGCCAAAGTGGACCTGACTTTGTACTTGGTGTTCTATTTTCCAGCCATTTTCGCCATGGTTTTCACCGGTGGTCAATATGCCTTTGAAAGTATGCGTATTCTTGAGTCCAGCGTCAACAGCCCGGCAGGGGTGCCGGTTTGGCCCCTGAAAATGGTGATTTTTGTCGCAGGCATTACTTTGTTGATTGCCGGCATTTCTGAGGTGATGCGTTGCCTGGTGTGCATACGAACAGGTGACTGGTTGTCGCGCGGCGGCGACGTCGAAGAGCTTGAACAAGTGCTGATTCAACAGTATGCAGAGAAAGCACAGCCATGAGTGATCCCATCATCGCCCTCTTCATGTTGGGCCTTTTCATTGTTTTCATTTTCTTGGGCTTTCCTATTGCCTTTACCTTGATGGCGATGGGCATCGGGTTTGGTTTTTACGCCTATTTCACACCCGACCAACTGATGTGGGATAACCGCATCCTGTACCTCTTCACGCAAAATACCTTTAGCGTGATGAACAACGATGTGCTGATATCGATACCGTTATTTCTGTTCATGGGTTACATCATCGAGCGTGCCAACATCCTGGACAAGTTGTTCCTCAGCTTGCAAGTCGGTTTGCGTTTTCTGCCGGGTTCTATGGCGGTGGCGGCGCTGGTGACGTGTGCCTTGTTTGCCACAGCCACTGGCATTGTGGGCGCGGTGGTGACCTTGATGGGTCTGATCGCCTTGCCCCCTATGCTCAAGGCCGGGTATGACCAAAAACTGGCCAGCGGCGTGATCACGGCGGGCGGCACTTTGGGGATCCTGATTCCGCCGTCAATCCTGCTCATCGTTTACGCGGCCACGGCCAGCGTGTCGGTGGTCAAGCTCTACGCTGCAGCCATCATTCCTGGTTTCACGCTGGCACTTCTTTACCTGATCTACATCATCTTGCGCGCCACTTTGAACCCTTCTTTGTGCCCCAAGCCCAAAGACGTCGACCATTACACCGTGTGGGAAAGTGTGTTGTTGGTGTTCAAGGCTTTTGTGCCTTTGGCTGCGCTGATCATGGCGGTTCTGGGTTCGATTTTGTTCGGCCTGGCTACTCCCAGCGAAGCGGCTGCCATGGGCGCCTTGGGCGGCGTTATTTTGGCCATCATTTACCGCGCCTTCACCTGGCAACGCTTGCGTGAGTCGGTGTATCTGACGGCCCGAACCTCGGCCATGGTGTGTTTCCTGTTTGTTGGCGCTGCCACTTTTGCATCGGTTTTCTCCTATTTGGGTGGCGAACATGTTGTAAAAGACTTCATGCTGGCCATGAATCTGTCCCCCTTGCAGTTTTTGTTGGTTAGCCAATTGCTGATTTTTATACTCGGCTGGCCGTTGGAATGGAGCGAGATCATCATCATCTTCGTGCCCATCTTCTTGCCTTTGCTGCCTTTGTATGGCATTGATCCGATCCTTTTCGGTATCTTGATCGCCATCAACTTGCAGACCTCTTTCTTGACCCCGCCGATGGCGATGTCAGCCTATTACCTGAAAGGAGTTGCACCCAAAAATCTCCACTTGGTCACGATTTTCAAAGGCTGCATGCCTTTCGTCGGCATGGTGTTGTTTACCTTGGCCATGACCTATGTTTACCCTGCCATGGTCACCTACCTGCCTGACCACTTCTTCAACCAAGCGGTAGAGATAAAGAGAGACCCCAACGATGCATCCATCGTCGATCCTGACTTCTTCAAAGTAAAGTAATGGCTGAAAAGTCCAGAAGCGTATCGGAACTCACGGCCCTCGAAATCCGTGAGCATCTGCTCAGCGGCCAGGAGACGGTGGAGGAATTCACGGCCAAACTGGGCCAATTTGCAGACGCTGCCGACCAGAAGATCAAGGCCTTTGCACACCGCGATAACCGCGTCGTCGCCCTCCAAGCCGACAATCTGCAACGAGAGCGTGCAGCGGGCCATTTGCCGGGGCCGCTTTATGGTGTGCCCGTGGCCGTCAAGGACATCATTGACACCATCGATTTCCCCACCGAATACGGCAGCCCCATCCACAAGGGCCGTTACTCGGTGGGCGATGCCACCGTGGTTTCGCGCTTGCGCGCTGCCGGTGCCTTGGTCTTTGGCAAAACAGTGACCACAGAGTTTGCGACCACGCAGCCTGGCCCGACATGCAACCCCCACAACACCGAACACACGCCTGGTGGATCGTCCAGCGGTTCGGCCGCTGCGGTGGCGGCGGGCATGGTGCCAGTGGCTTTGGGCACCCAGACCAATGGTTCCGTGATTCGCCCCGCCTCTTTTTGTGGCGTCTATGCTTTCAAGCCTTCTCGCGGCCTCTTGCCCCGCACGGGCGTTTTAGACCAATCACCTTCGCTTGACGAGGTGGGCGTGTTTGCACGCAACCTCGAAGACATCGCCAAGGTCACCGAAATCATGTCGGGTGACGATGGACACGATGCCGCCAGTGCCCGGCAAGCACCCCGTCGCTTGTTCGATGTGGCGATGTCTGAGCCGCCTTTGCCACCAAAATTTTGTTTCGTGAAAACACCCTGGTGGGACCAAGTCGATGCGGAGGCGAAAGAGGCCTATGAGGCATTTGTTGAGCACATGGGCGATTGCGTGGAATACGTCGATTTGCCCGACATCGTACGCAATGTGTCACCTTGGCTGATCACCATCAATGAGGTTGAGTTGGCTTTTTGCTTGCAAAAAGAATGGAACCACAACCGCGAGTTGCTCAGTGCTGTCCTGCAAACTCGGATTGAAAAAGCAACGTCAATCTCGGCCATCGATTATCTGGCTGCCAAGGACCGCATGTTCCATGTCATGAGTGCTTTTGATGAGTATTTCGGCACCTACGATGCGATCTTGTGTCCGGCCGCATTGGGGACAGCGCCTCTGGGTTTGGAGTCAACCGGTAACCCCATCATGCAAACGGCTTGGAGTTTGGCCGGATTGCCCAGTTTGAACTTGCCACTGTTGAACTTGTCCAATGGTTTGCCTTTGGGGGTTCAGGCAGTCGGCGCTTACCAAAACGATGCCCGTTTGCTGCGCGCCTCGCGCTGGTTGGTGTCTGAATTTGTCAAAAGGAATACGGCATGAAATCTCTTGAACGTTACACGGGCCTGATTGGCTTGGTTTTGTTGGTTGCTTTTCTGGTGCCCTACGTTTGGAAATTGCCGCAACTCGACATCACGCTTATTTTGTTGGGCGGCTTGGCGTTGGCGGGTTACGACTATTTTTCATCGGGCAAAGACGACAAGGCCGAATGAGTTTGGTGTGGTTTCCTCAGCCCGAACGGGAAGTTGAGACTTCAATAGATCAAACCAATCTCGAAAGCGTGACAAGCCAAGGTATTCACAAACACCATAGAGGATTCGTCATGAATCGTAATATGGAGCGGTTTGCACGCCGAGCGGGCTCATTCGGCTGAACACGCCGCACAGTGTGCCTTCCTTGTCGGAGGTGTCGGTACCTTGAAGGACCACCAGCAGCTTGAAACGTTTGTCGGCGTAAAACAGATTCTGCAGGGCATCGAGTTAGCTGGCCAGCGTCTCGACCGCCGTCTGGTCATCAGACTTGTCGCCACTGGAAAACAGCTTGGCGTACATGGCAAGTCCTCGTGGTCGTTGGAAGAAGGTGATGTCATGACCCTGCGCTTCACCGGGCGCAACTGGCTGTCCCGACCCATGGTGGGGACAAACAGGAGGGAATAAACTGCGTTGCTGTCGAACATTGGCATAGCAGCGGGGCCGGGGGTTAACTCCATCCTCCCTTCTTTCGAACAACAGGGGACGTCATGAAAGGCGAGAACTCCACCAGCCAGCCGTCTGCCGGCTTGCGGCCTGCAGACGGTTATGCCGGCGATCTCTCGCCGCAGCTCGCTTACGAGTGGATGCAGGCGGGACTCGCCGTGCTGATCGATGTGCGGACCGATGCCGAACGCGAATGGGTAGGTTATGTTCCCGGTGCGCTGCTACTGGCCTGGAAGCAATGGCCGGGCATGGCCATGAACCCGCTGTTCGACGAAGTTATCGCGACTGCAGTGCCGAAAGGCATGAAAGCCATGATGTTGTGCCGCAGCGGTGTTCGCTCCATCGCAGCGGCCAGGCGTGCGACCGAATTGGGGCTGGAGGCCTACAACGTTCTTGAAGGTTTCGAAGGCGACCCGGACGCCGAAGCGCATCGTGGCGCCACAGGCGGCTGGCGCTACCGGGGACTGCCTTGGCGGCAGAAATAAGGCCCCCACGGTCGCTCACTGCGTGTAGCTCCCTGCCCCCCGAGGGGGCCGCTGCGCCTGCGGGCCGGCGGAGCCGGACCCGCGGCTCCTGCTTGAAAAGAGAAGAGCCCCCACGGTCGCTCACTGCGTGTAGCTCCCTGCACCTTGCAGGCCGCCGCTCGCCTGAGGCTTCGCTTCTGGCGCCTGTCCGAACCTGCCTAGGCAGGTTCGGAGCCGCAGGCACCAGCCCCGCG